>DATHKV010000055.1:0-92469 GCA_035488895.1 Steroidobacteraceae bacterium | reverse complement strand
CGCCACAGCATAGCGCGCCGGCTCGCCATCGGTAAAAAACGGGAATTTTTCCTATTTTCAATGCCGCGCTCCTATGGAAGGATCGCTGCCAATTCCGGAACGATGCTTGATGATCAAAAACCCTCGACAGGCGCCGCAGCGCCGGCGTGCAGCGCTGCTCGGCAGCCTGGCCTGCATTGCCGCCGGCACGCCGGCATGGGCGATTGACGAGATCGTGGTCGTCGGCACCACCCCGGTGCCGGGACTCGCGGTGAGCGTCGACAAGGTGCCCGGGAATGTGCAGACGCTGCGGTCCCGCGACCTGACGCAGGACGGCAGCGCCAGCTTCATCGATGCCTTGAACACCCGGATCGGCAGCATCAGCATCAATGACACGCTGGCCGATGCGTTCCAGCCCGACATCCTGTACCGCGGCTTCGAGGCCTCGCCGGTGCTCGGCACGCCCCAGGGCCTCGCGGTCTACCAGAACGGCGTACGCATCAACGAAGCCTTCGGCGATACCGTCAACTGGGACCTGTTTCCGGATATTGCAATCGATCGAGTCGATATCGTCAGCGCCAACCCCCTCTTTGGCCTGAATGCCCTCGGCGGCGCGGTTTCGGTAACCATGAAAAATGGATTTACGTTTAAAGGCGCCGATGGCGCCTTGTCCGGCGGTTCGTTCAACCAACGGCAAGGGGAGGCGGAATTCGGCACCAACAATGGGGTGCTCGGCTTCTACGCTGCCGCAAGAATCCTCGACCAAGACGGTTGGCGCCTGTTTTCGCACGATTCCGTGCGCCAGTACTATATGGACTTAAGTTTCCGGGAAGGCAGCGCCACCCTCGATTTGAGCTATGCGCATGCCGACAATCAATTGTTCGGTCAGGGCGCGGCGCCGGTGCAGTCCCTCGCCTTGAATACGCAGAACGTATTCACAGGTCCGCAAAACAACTTCAACACGCTGAATTTTGTGACGCTCAATGCGGATTTGAAAATGACCGAGACGCTCGCGGCACAAGCCGTGCTCTATTCGCGAAATTACCGGCAGACCGTGGCCAACGGCGATGGCTCCGACTACACCGCCTGCACGACCGATGAGGCGGCGGGGTCTTTGTGCCAGGGCGACGGAGAGACACCCTTGAGCAATTCCGCCGGCGCGCCCATTCCCGATATCTCCAACGGCGGAAATACGCTCATCGGGCAAAATGACTTCGAGCGCATCCGCTCCGACGGTTGGGGCGCATCCCTGCAGCTGACCGAGGTTGCGCCAATGTTCGGGCACGGCAATAGCTTTGCCATCGGCGCCACCTTCGATACCGCGGAGACGAATTTCTTTTCCGGCACTGAAGTGGGCATTCTGGATTCATCCCTGACCGTGCTGCCCTCGAAGCTTTTCATCGACACGCCAGAAGGCACGGACTTTGCGGCGACGCCGGTGAACCTCAACGCCAACAACAAATACTATGGCCTGTATGTCACTGATACCTTTGACGTGACATCGCTGCTGTCGGTGACGGCCAGCGGCCGATACAACGTCGCAAAAATCGACCTGACGGATCAACTGGGCACGGCGTTGAGCGGCAACAGCCGATTCATGCACTTCAATCCCGCCCTGGGCGCCACCTACCAGCTCACGCCCGCCATCACCGCTTATGCGGGCTATTCGACCAACAATCGCGCACCGACGGCGAGTGAAATCGAGTGCTCCGACCCGTTGCGGCCCTGCCTGCTGCCCTCCAGTCTCGCCGGCGATCCGCCGAACCTGCGCCAGGTGATCGCACACACCATGGAATTGGGGTTGCGCGGCCGAGGATCGAGCTTGGGAGGGCAGCTCTCCTGGAATGCCAGCGTCTTTAGAACTGATTCGGACGATGACATCTATGGCGTCGCGACTTCCGTGAGCACCGGCTTCTTTCAGAACATAGGCTCCACGCGCCGCCAAGGATTCGAAGCCAGCCTCAATTACCGGAATCAAACGTGGTCGGGTTATGCGCAATTAAGCTATATCGATGCGACTTTCCGCTCGCCGCTGCTGCTCTACTCGCCGTCGAATCCTTTGCAAGACGAGAACGGCGATATTCAAGTGCAGCCCGGCGACCGTCTGCCTCTCATCCCCTTGAGCCGCGTCAAACTCGGCGCCGATTATTCTGTCTCGCACAACTGGTCGGTCGGCGGCTCATTGGTGCTGGCAAGCGGATCGTTCTATCGCGGCGATGAGTCGAATCAGAATCCGCAGCTGCCGCGCTACCATATCGTGAACTTGCGCACCTCCTACCGCCTCAATCAGCATTTCGAGCTGTTCGCCAGAGTGCAAAACCTGTTTGACGAACGCTACTCAACTTTCGGACTGTACAGCGATCCGACGGGCGTCGGGGCACCCGGCGTACCCGCACTTGCCGACTCCAACGGACCCGGAGTGGACAACCGTTTCCAAAGCCCTGGAATGCCGCGCGCGTATTTTGGCGGCGTGCGGATTAGCTTCAATTAGCTTCTGCTAATATGCGGCCGTGAACGAACAGGTAACCCAGCTGTTGCCGGGCGCCGGCGCCCTCGCCCGTAAAGCCATGCCGGTTCAGCGATCCTCCGTGCTGGGTCAAATACTGGCGATGCGCAAAGACCTGGTCGGCCATTTGATGGCGCTCGAAAAGATTCACGGACCTGTCTGGAAGATTGCCATCGGACGCGGCGGCATGATCAGCCTGCTCGGTCCGGATGCACTCGAGTTCGTCTGGAAGAATCGCGACGGGGCATTCTCGAGTGCGCGCGGCTGGGAGCCCTACATCGGCAAGGTATTTCCCGGCGCCATCATGGCGATGGACGGGGATCAGCACCGCTATCAGCGGCGCATCATGCAGGTTGCGTTTCGAAAGCCCGTCCTGCGCACCTACCTTGAACAGATGAGTCCCGCCATCGACTTAGGGTCAGGCGCCTGGATGCGGCCGGAACAAGCTTCAGCCGAGCGCCGGATGTTTCCTCTTTTGAAGCAGCTCACCCTGGATCTTGCCGCTTCGGTTTTCATGGGCGTCGAACTCGGCCGCAGCGCCAAGGAACTGAATCGGGCGTTTATGGCCACGGTAGCGGCGTCATTGGCGATCATCCGCGCGCCGATCCCGGGCTTCTCGATGTGGCGCGGTATACGCGGGCGCGAGCTTTTGGTGAGGCGCTTCCGCGAACTCTTGCCGCAGAAACGCGCGACGCATACCAGCGATTTCTTCAGCGAGTTCTGTCACGCGCAAAGCGAACAGGGCGAACGCTTCACGGATGAAGAAATCATCGATCACATGATTTTCCTGATGATGGCGGCGCATGACACGACCACCAGCACATTGACCACCATGATGTACCTGCTGGCGCGCCATCCTGAATGGCAGGAGCGCCTGCGGGCCAAGGCGGTCGCGCTGGGCCGCACACAGCTCGAATTCGACGATCTCGATCAGGTCGAAGAACTATCGTGGGCCATGCGCGAGGCGCTGCGTTTGACGCCGCCGCTGACCTCGATGCCGCGCATGTGCGTCAAGGATACGGCGTTTCAGGGTTACGAGATTCCCGCCGGGATGCTGGTCGGCGTTTATCCGATCCACGTTCACTACATGGAGTCTCTGTGGACCGATCCCGTCAAGTTCGATCCTGAACGCTTCAGTCCGGCACGTCAGGAGGACAAGCGTCACGCGTTCGCCTGGGTACCCTTCGGCGGCGGTGCGCATATGTGCATCGGCCAGCATTTCGCCACGCTGCAGGTCAAGGCCATCATGCATCAACTGTTGCTGCGCTACCGCTGGAGCATCGCGCCGGGGTATGTCATGCCTCAGCAGCTGGTGCCGATCGCAAAACCCAAGGATGGTTTGCAGGTGACCTTGCAGCGAATCACGGTGTGATCATCCCGATCCTTGCGATCCTTGCGATCATCGCGCCCGATTGGCCCAATCCTTGGCATCGATCTTGAAAACCACATTGGGATGGCTCGGCTCGCCGGAGTAGCTCACCGATTCCTCGCCGATGTAAATCCCGCCGAGCTTCTCCATCGCCTTGCGCGAGCGCCAGTTGTTGATGCCCACCTTGAATGTCACGCGATCCACGAACTTGAAGGCATGGTCCAGCATCAGCGTCTTCAGGGCCAGATTGTAGTGACGGGCCCAGCGGCTGCGCGCGATGAAGGTGTAACCGACGCTGATTTGCCGCTGCGGCTCGTCATAGTCGCAGTACCGGGAACTGCCGATCAATTCGCCGTCGGTGTTGTCGAACACACGAAAGGCACCGCGGGATTCCATGGCACCCTTGAAGAAGTTCTCGAACACCGGCCGCTGATAGCGGTCGCTGCTGGGATGCTGCTCCCAGATCAACGGATCCGCCGCCACCGCGTACAGGCGCTCAAAATCACCCGCCTCCAGCGGCTCCAGCTTGATCAGGTCATTCTGCAGTCGAGGCTGCAGCTCAAAAGTCTTCACGCCGGGCTGGGCGCCTGCGCCATCGGGCGAAATTTTTTGAACGCCGCGACGCCCAGTCCGATGAACAGGATCAGCAGCACGCCCTGCGCAACGGCGAACGGCGGTTCTTTCTGTGTCGGCGCCAGCGCATGCACGAACGAAATCTTCTGGAATGACTGCACCACCAGCACGAAGCAGTTCAAGTACAACGCAATGGCCGCGCAAACGACATAGGTGCCGCGCCAACCCCTCGCGAGCTTGTAGCCGTACAGTGCTGCCAAGGCCAGCGCCAGCACGATGAGCGAGATCAACCCGATCACCTTCGGCGGGTCAAGAGAGCCGATCACCCGCGGGGCCTCAGCCGGCGTATCGAACATGAATCCGGTGACGCTGGTCGCGACGGTCATGAACAAAAACAGCGCGGTCGTGCCCGGCATGCGCCTCGCGCTCAGCATGCCCGCTGCAGCGAGGAGACCGCTGACGATGGCGATGAGGCTGATGATCACGTGAAGCTGCGTGAAGGTTGACAAGGACATCCCAAGAATCATATGAATCCCTCCCCCTGCCGTTCTAAGTCGGCGCCCTGGAGGCAGAGATTACGCCGTTCCGCGCAAATCGTCAGCGTAGATAGGGAAATTCGTGGGTGGATCGGGGTTTGGCGATGTAAAAGCCCTGCGCAAAGCCGATCCCTAAGCGCCCCAGTTCGGCCAGGACTTCCGGGGACTCAACCCGTTCGGCGATCGTTTGAATCCCCATCGAACTGCCGATCTGGCTGATGGCTGCGACCATGCTGCGATCGACCGGATCGCGGGTGACATTTTCGACGAACTGACCGTCGATTTTGAGGTAGTCGACCGGCAGTGTCTTCAAATACATGAACGACGACAGGCCGCTGCCAAAATCATCGAGCGCGAAGTGGCAGCCGCGATTCTTCAGTTCGCGCATGAAGTACACCACGTTGTTCAGGTTCTCGATCGCCGCGGTCTCGGTGATCTCGAAGCACATCGCGCCGGCGGCCAGCTGGCCTGCGCTGAGCTCGGCAATGAGGAATTCCAAAAACCGCTCATCGTTGAGCGAGGTACCCGACAGATTCACCGCGATGGTAAACGGTTTGACCCCGGATTCAATCCGATGAACCAACCGGTCCAAGGCCTGGCGCACCACCCAGCGATCGATGGACGGCATGATGTTGTAGCGCTCCGCCGCGGGGATAAACTCGGCCGGGGTCACGATGGTTCCGCTCTCGTCACGCAATCGAAGCATGAGCTCGAAGTGCTCCCGCTCTTGTGCCTTGGGCTGGATCGGCACAATGGGCTGGTAGAACAATTCGAAGCGGCTCTCGTCGCGGGCGCGCGCCAGCTTGGAGACCCAGTGCATTTCTCGATGGCGCTCCGGCATGTCGTCCGGCTTGTAGAGCTGGACGCGATTTCTGCCCGAATCCTTGGCCGAATAGCACGCCACGTCGGCGGCGCTCATGACATTGGCGACGGTCGGTGTTTCATTGGTGATTTGCACGATGCCGATGCTCGCGCCGACCGCGAGCACACCGCCCTGCCACGTGAATCGATAGTCGCGTATCCCCTGGCGCAGATTCTCTGCGATGCGCAGCGCCTGATCCAGGGCGCAGTCCTGCAGCAGAATCCCGAACTCATCGCCTCCCAGGCGTGCGAGCGTATCCCCGCCCCGCACCCGCGATTGAATCACGCCCGTGATCTGCTTCAAGAGCAGGTCGCCTGCCGGATGCCCGCAGGTATCGTTGACCAGCTTGAATTGATCCAAATCCAAATACAGCAGCACGTGGAGAGCCTGCGCGTTCTGGCGCGCCTCCTCGACGGCGACGGTCAGGCGGTTTTCGAATTCACGTCGATTGATGAGGCCGGTCAGCGCATCATGACTGGCCTGGTAGTGCAGCGCGCGATGCAGCCGGCGCTCCTTGCTGATGTCGTGGAACACCATGACCGCGCCGATCAGATTGCCGGCGCGGTCGCGGATGGGGGCTGCCGAATCCTGGATGGCGATCTCCTGCCCGCGGCGGTTGACCAGCACCGTGTGTTCGGCCAGGCCCAGGATCTGACCTTCGCGCAAACAGCGGGCCACCGGGCTCTCGCCGGCGACGCGCGTGTTTTCGTCCACCACGGTCAAGACGCTGCCGATCAGCTGACCCTGCGCCTCGCGGTTCTCCCAACCGGTCAAACTCTCGGCGACCGGGTTCATGTAATCGATGCGCCCTTCGGAATCGGTGGTAATGACGGCATCGCCGATCGACTGCAGCGTGACCTGGGCGCGCTCCTTGGCCTGGAAAACCGCGGTTTCGGCTTTCTTGCGCTCCGTGATGTCGGTGAGCGTGCCCTCAAATCCGCACACCCGCCCGTTGGCGTCGCGCACGACGCGGGTGTTGTCGACCACCACCAGCATGGAACCGTCCTTGCGGCGCATCACGTACTCTTCGTTGCGCAGCTCGCCCTCGATTTCAGCGCGCCGCGCGAAGTTTTCACGGTCGTTCGGATACCAATACAGGGCTCCCGCGGGAATCTGATACAGCTCTTCCGCAGACGAGTAGCCCAGCAGGTTTACGAAGGCGGGATTGGCGACGAGAATGCGTCCGTCACGCGTCGTTTGATAGACGCCCTCCATGACGCTTTCGAACAGGCCGCGAAACTTCGACTCGCTGTTGCGCAGCGCGTCCTCGGCCGTGCGGCGCTCGATGGCGATGCCGGCGATCTGCGCCATGCGCACCATGAGTTCATGGTCGCGCGACAAGGGAATGCCCACTTGCCGGCGGTACACCGCAAATGTTCCAACCACTTGACCGTCCGAAGCCACGATGGGAGCGGACCAGGCGGACCTGAATCCCGCGTGGCGCGCCGCGACGCGCCGGTACTCCCAGAGAGCGTCGGTCTCAATGTCGGCAACCGTCACCAGCCGGCTCAGGTAAACCGCCGCCGAACAGGAGCCGAAGCGGATACCGACGGGCGCATAGTCCATCGCCTGTACGAACTCGCGCGGCAGATTCGGCGCCACGCCGACGCTCAAGGCCTGCTTCTCGCGGTCCAGGAGGTTGATCGCGCAACAGCTCTCCGCGGCGGCTCGCTGTATCAGCTCGCAAATGGCCTCGAGCACGGCGGTCAAAGGTGCATTGGCGGCGATTTTCTCGAACAGCCGCCGTTCGCCCGAGGCGATCGCATCGGCGCGCTTGCGCTCGCTGATGTCGATGATGCTGGCCCTGAGCAGGCGCCGATTGGAACTCGGCAGGCGCACGAAGCGCACTTCGCAGGGGAAATTTTGGCCGGCCGAATCGCAGTGCACCCACTCAAACACCGGCACGGCGCCGGCCAGTGCGCTTTCGATATAGCCGCGCGACACGCCGAATGAAGGCGCGCCATCGGCCTGGATCGGCGGGCTGATTTTCTCCCATCCGCTGCCGAGCAGTTGCGCCCGGCTCATTTTGAAAATCCGGCAGGCGTTGTCGTTGACATCGATGAACGTGCCCAAATCCACGTCGAACACGACGATGACTTCCGGCGCGTGTTCCACCAGCGTGCGGTAGCGTCCTTCGCTTTCGCGCACCGACACTTCGGCGAGGTGGCGCTCGGTAATGTCGCGAATGCTGACGATGTAGCCGTCCAGCGAATTGAGTTTGGCCTTGCTGACGGCGACTTCGATTGCAACTCGGCTGCCGCCCTTGGCGAGGCCCCAGGTTTGCGTGGCAGCCAGATCCACATGCGTGTCGTCGATCTTGGTTGCCAGGCGCTCCAGGTATTCGCAGGGATGCCTCGGATCCACGTCGGCCAACAAAATGCCCACCGAGCGGCCGAGAATCTCAGCCGGCACGTAACCGAAGATCCGCTCGCCGGTGTGATTGAAGGTCTCGATATGACCGGAATCATCAACGGTGATGATGGCGTCTTTGACGTTGTCGAGAATTGCCTGCAAGTGATGGGCGGTCTGCTCGCGGATCTCGCGAGTCATGGCCTGCGCCTCGTCGGACATCAATTGCATGGAGCGCACCACGCCGCGCCGCTCGGCGTCGAGCCGATCGTAGTGCGCACTGACGGTTTTCAGGAGCCGCTCGAAATCGGGCTCGCCGCCGCGCGCTCGCGTCTCCGCAATCTGGCGCTCCAGCAGAGGGTTGAAGCGATCTGCTGGTTGCGCTGGTTCGCTGCGGATTGCAGCCGCGGTATCGCGTGACAAGGCCAATGATCTCCCGCCATTGAGCCGGTGTATCCCGGCACCTGAACGGCCTAGATGTTAGGGAGATCCCGGATAGGCGGCGTGACGCGCGTCTCGGTTCGGCCAATATTTCGTCAAATACCCTGATCGGCCGTTTCGCGTTCGGAGCGTTTGCGATCGGTCGCCTTTAGATTGCGCTTGCGCAGGCGCACGGAAGTCGGCGTTATCTCGATGAGTTCGTCGTCATCGATGAACTCCATGGCCTGTTCCAGCGTGAAGCGTATCGGCGGCGTGAGCACGACGTTTTCGTCCTTGCCGGCGGCGCGCATGTTGGTCAACTTCTTGCCCTTTAAGGGGTTGACCACCAGATCGTCCTCGCGATTGTTAAGGCCGATGATCATGCCCTCGTAAACTTCCTCGCCGGGACCGATGCACAGCCTGCCCCGTTCCTGCAGGGTGAACAGCGAGTAAGCCAGCGCGGTTCCCTGGCCGTTGGCAATGAGCACCCCGTTGGGACGCTGTCCCAGTTCGCGCTGCACCACGGGACCGTAGTGATCGAAAACATGATGCAGCAGTCCGGTACCGCGCGTCATGGTGCGAAATTCGGTTTGAAAACCGATCAAGCCGCGCGACGGCACCATGTAATCCAGTCGAATTCGGCCGCGGCCGTCGGCCTGCATGTCCTTGAGTTCGGCGCCGCGGCTACCGAGTGCCGACATGATGTCGCCCTGTGCGGCCGAATCCGCATCCACCGTCACCTGCTCATAGGGTTCGTGCGCCGCGCCATCCACTTGCTTGACCACCACACGCGGCCGCGAGACGGCCATTTCGTAGCCTTCGCGCCGCATGTTCTCCAGCAGCACGCCGAGATGCAGCTCGCCGCGGCCAAACACCACGAACTTGTCGGGATCGGCGGTCGGCTCGACACGCAACGCCACGTTATGTATGGCCTCGCGCTCGAGGCGTTCGCGGATCTGGCGGCTGGTGACGAATTTGCCTTCGCGTCCCAAGAAGGGCGACGTGTTGACCTCGAAGGTCATGCTGATGGTCGGCTCATCGACCGTCAGGCTGGGCAACGGCTCGACGGTGGCCGGGTCGCACAGGGTGTCCGAGACTTTCGGCTCCGCGATGCCGGCGAAAGCCACGATGTCTCCGGCGCCCGCGGATTCCACTTCGATGCGGGTGAGTCCGTGGAATCCCAAAATTTGCGTGATTTTCTCGGAACGCTGCTTGCCGTCGCGCGCTACCACGGTAACGGTCATGCCGCGCTTGATGGTGCCGCGCTTGATGCGGCCGATGCCGATGGCCCCGACATAACTCGAGTAGTCGAGCAGGGTGACCTGCAGCTGCAACGGACCGTCGACGTCCACGTCCGGCGGCGGACAGTGTTCCACGATCGTTTTGAACAACGGCTGCATATCGCCGTCGCGCACCGTCGATTCGAGTCCGGCAAAGCCGCGCAAGGCCGATGCGTAAATGACGGGAAAGTCCAATTGTTCATCGGTTGCGCCCAGACGATCGAACAAATCGAAGGTCTGGTCGAGCACCCAGCCGGGGCGGGCTTCGTCGCGATCGATCTTGTTGATGACGACGATCGGCCTTAAACCGTGCTTGAACGCCTTCTGCGTCACGAAGCGGGTCTGCGGCATGGGACCGTCCACTGCATCGACCAGCAGCAGCACGCAGTCGACCATGGCGAGAACCCGCTCGACCTCACCGCCGAAGTCCGCGTGCCCCGGCGTATCGACGATGTTGATGCGGTAGTCGCCCCAGGTAATGGCGGTGTTCTTCGCAAGAATGGTAATGCCGCGCTCGCGTTCCAAGTCGTTGGAATCCATGACCCGCTCCTGCAAATCCTTGCGCGCATCGAGCGTGCCGGACTGTCGCAACAGTTGATCGACGAGTGTGGTCTTGCCATGATCGACATGCGCGATGATGGCTATGTTGCGGAGTTTCTGAGTCACGGTGAGGCCCTTACAGGAAACTCACCATTATAGGACGTTCGGACGCTTCGCGTCGTAGTTTCAGCGTTCGGCGATGATGGGAATCGAAAAAGCCCGCTGATCGACCAGTTCGTCGTGCTTCAACACCACCGTGACGCCGACCAACACCACGCCCTCGGCGTTGGGAGTGACACTCACCGTGTGGCGATAGACCTCTCCCGCCTCTTCCGTGGGGATCTCATATTGACCGGCGCCGGGCGCCACGGACACATCATCGGCGCCGCTTACTTGGATCGTGGCCGGACTGGCTGAAATCTGCGCGATGAGCGCCAGGTTGATTTCCAGCGGCTGACCCACCTTCGGGCGTTGCGCGAGGTCGAACTTCAGCTCCACCGGAATCTGAGACTTTCCCTGACTCGAGGCTTGCACCATGCCCGCGGTTTGTTCCGCCGCGGTCGCGCCGGGCTTCACGGCGGCCGGCGCCTTCGGCTTGAGACGCGTCACGGGAGCGGCGGCCGGCGCGGAACCCGAATCCCGGTTGCAGCCGCTCAACCCAGCCGCCGCACACAGAAACAGCACCCAAGCCGCGGTCATCCCTACCTTGTTGACTGTCATGTTCGTATCATCACCAAAACCTCAGGCGATCACAACTCGCCGCACCTCACAACTCGTCGCGCGTCACAACTCCAGCGGCGGCTCGAGCACCGCCGCCAGTTGGTCTTGCAGCGAGCGGTGATGCTGCTCCCAATAGCGCGGCTCCGCAAACCAGGGAAACGCCTGCGGAAATGCCGGATCGTGCCAGCGCCGCGCCAGCCACGCGGAGTAGTGAATCATTCGCAGCGCACGCAACGGCTCGATCAAGCTGATCTCACGCCGGTCAAACGGCAGGAATTGCTCGTATCCCTTGAGCAGATCGTTAAGCCCCGTGCGCATTTCCTGCGCGCCGCCGGCCAGCAGCATCCACAAGTCCTGGACGGCAGGTCCCGTCAGGCAATCGTCAAGGTCGACGAAGTGCGGCCCCAAGTCGGTCCAGAGGATATTGCCGCGGTGGCAGTCGCCCAGGATGCGCCCAACCGCGGCACCTCCCCAGTTCAACGCGCGCTCCTCCACGGCATCCAACAGCTCGTCCGTCACTTCCGCGTACTTGTCGGCCAAGTAGTCCGGCATCCAATCGCCGTCGAGCACGAAATCCCGGGCATCGCGCCCGAGATCGTCGATATTCAGCGCACCGCGCTCGCGGAATCGGCCGGCTCGCCCGACTGCGTGGATTCGCCCGAGAAAGCGGCCGACCCATTCGCGTTCATCGGCGGTACCGAGTTCGGGCCAGCGTCCGCCGCGGCGTGGAAACACGGCGTAGCGATAGCCGTGATGCACATGCATGGACTCCCCCGCCTGCAGCAGCGGCGCGACCACCGGGATCTCCTGCGCCGCGAGCTCGCCGGCGAAAGCGTGTTCCTCGCGTATCGCGGCATCGCTCCAACGACCGGGGCGATAGAACTTGGCGACCACCGGTTCGCCATCCTCAATCCCGATTTGATACACCCTGTTTTCGTAGCTATTCAGCGCCAGCAGCCTGCCGTCGCTGCGAAAGCCTACCGCCTCGATCGCGTCCAGGACGGTCTCGGGAGAAAGTTCGGAATACGGTGCTTCGCGCGTCATGCGGTCAATTCTACAGTTACGATCCCGTCACTCCTTTTTGACTCCTACACGCTGCTAGAATGCGGCCCATGCGTTTGCCCCGACCCAAGTCCCTGAGCGGACTCATGCTGATCGGCTTCACTATTGTGGCCGCGCCGCTGCTGTTTGCCATCGTGAACGCGGCCGTGCAAATGAATCGCCTGTCGATCCGCAGCCAGCAGCTCGTGGTTCACGGCATGCAGGGTACTCGCAACAATCAGCGGATGTTCGAGGAGATCGAGACGTTGGGTCGCGAAGCGCGCCTGTATCAAGCCATCGGCAGCGCGGACCTGCTGAATGCCTACGCGCAGCACCACGCGCGGTTGATCACCGCCACGCACGAGCTGCTCACGCTGCCGCTGGACGAAGCATCGCAGGAGGGCGTGCGTGCGGTGGAATCCAAGGCGGAGCAACTGCTGCAGGACTTGAGGCACGCGGCGCCGAATTCGAAACCCATGGCGGATGTGATCGCCGGCTTCCCGCAGCTGTCGGAGGCCGCATCGAATATCTCGGATCGGATCAGTCTGCAAATCGATCAGGAAACGGCGAGCCTCGAAGAAGCGACCCTGCTCGCGCAAAAGAATCTGCTCTGGCAGACACTGCTGCTCGTCCCGATGACGCTCGCGGTGGTGGGCGTCTTCACCTACTTGTTCGGCCGGCCCATCCGGGCGATCGACCGGGCCATCAGTGAGCTTGGCCGCGGCACCTTCTCGCGGCCCATTGCCATCCGCGGTCCGGCGGACTTGGAGCGCCTGGCCGCTCAATTGGAATGGCTGCGGGGCCGGCTGCTGGATTTGGCGCAGGAAAAGAACCGATTTTTGCGACATATGTCGCATGAATTGAAAACACCGTTGGCAAATATCCGCGAAGGAACCGAACTGTTGATGGACGGCGCGGTCGGCGAATTGCAGAGCGGCCAACGCGAAGTCACGGCAATCCTGCGCGAGAATGGCATGAAGCTTCAGCGGCTGATCGAAAACCTATTGTCCTTCAGCGCCTGGCAGGCGAAGAGTGTCGGCTTGGAGATTTCCGAATTCAAGCTGCGCCCCCTGATCAAGAGCGTGCTGGAGAATCAACAGCTCACGCTGGTGGCGCAGCGCGTGCGTCTGGACGTGCAAGTGGAGGACCTGACGCCCCTGGCCGACCGCAGCAAGGTGCGCCTGATTCTCGACAATTTGCTGTCGAATGCGGTGAAATTCACGCCGCGAGGCGGGACCATTTCACTGCACGCGCGCGCCGAGCGCGAGCAGTTGATCCTGGACGTCATGGACAGCGGCCCGGGCATTCCCGCCGACGAGCGCAACCGCATCTTCGAGGCGTTCTACCAGGGCAAAACGCCGCAAGGCGGGCATGTCAAAGGCACTGGAATCGGCCTTTCGGTGGTCACTGAATTCGTCAACGCCCATGGCGGGAGCATCGAGATACTCGAATCCAAAGCCGGCGGTGCGCATTTTCGCGTACGCCTCCCGTTGCGCGCGCCGCTCCCTTCGGCGACGCGCGAAAAAGCCCATGCCGCTTAAGGCTTATCGCACTGCAGCATGTCTCCTCATCTGCGGCTGGATCAGCGGCTGCAGCATGCTGGGCGGTCCTAAAACACCGCCCGCGACGGTCGCAGAGCGTCCACAGCAGGACTCGAGCCCGGTGGCACCCCTGCTTGAAATGATGAGCAACCTGCCGCAGGGCGATCCTGCCCGTCAGGCAGAGGTCTTTCAGCAGGCCAAGGATGCCGCTGAATTGCAGCCCACGACCAGCAATCGCCTGCGCTATGCGCTGGCCCTGGCGACGCCCGGCTACAGCGGCGCGAATCCCGTCGCCGCCCAGCGACAGTTGGCGGAACTGCTGGCGAGGCCTGAAACTCTGCTCCCAGTCGAGCGATTATTGGCCACCGTTCAGCTCAAAGAGGTTGAGCAGCGGTTGATCCTGCAGGCCGAAAACGCGCGGATGCGCGACACAGTGCCCAACGATTCGCACGACAAGCTGCAGGCGATTAATCGTCGTCTCGCGGCCGAGACCGATGAAAATGCGAAGTTGCGCAAGGCCTTGGACGAGGCTAGAGCTAAACTCGAGGCGGTAACACACATCGAGCAACGATCTGTCACCGACCGCGGAACCGGCGCGCCCCGTACGCCCTGACGCCTGACCGGAGAGACTGCACTGAACGCCTATTCGATTGCTGCCACCACCCCGCTGTCCTTCGGCCTCCAACCGGGTACACGCGATTCCCAGTCACCGCAAAAGCGCAAGGCGCGCATTCTGGTGGTCGATGACGACCCGGGCTTGCTGCGTCTATTGACCATCCGGCTGCGCGCCGAGAATTATGAAGTGGAAGCGGTCGAGAGCGCGGCGGCAGCGCTGGCGGCTTGCGTGCGCTTTCGGCCGGATCTGGTGATCACCGACCTGCGCATGGACCAAATGGACGGCATTGGGCTGCTCAAAGAGCTGCAAAGCCGCTGGCCGGGTTTGCGGGTCATCATTCTGACCGCGCACGGCACGATCCCGGATGCCGTGCATGCCACGCAAAGCGGTGCATTTGGATTCCTCACCAAACCGGTGGACAAACAAGAATTGCTCGATCATGTGCAGAAGGCCCTGAAAGTTTCCGGCTTTGCGCATGTGGACGAGGATTGGCGCGCGAACATCGTGACGCGCAATCAGCTCATGGAAGACAAATTGGCACAGGCGAACATGGTCGCCGGTACGGATGCGCGGGTCTTGCTGACCGGCGAGAGCGGCACGGGCAAGGAATTGCTCGCGCGCGCCATTCACGAAGCCAGCCCCCGCCGCAACAAGCCGTTTGTCTCCATCAACTGCAGCGCGATGGCGGAAAACCTGCTCGAATCCGAGCTCTTCGGACACGAGCGCGGCGCATTTGCCGGCGCAACCCGCGCGCAGAAAGGTTTGTTCGAAACCGCCGACGGCGGCACCCTGCTGCTGGATGAGGTCGGCGACATGCCGATGCGGCTGCAGGTCAAATTATTGCGCGTGCTCCAGGACAACACCATTCGCCCGGTGGGCGGCGCCGATGCCGTACAGACCAACGTCCGCATCATTTCCGCCACGCATCGCGACTTGCACGAATTGATGGTGGCTGGAACTTTTCGCGAAGACTTGTACTACCGCCTGAACGTGGTGCACATTGAAGTGCCTTCGCTCGGCCGACGCCGAGAGGATATTCCGCTGCTGGTCGCGCACTTCCTGGAACAGATCGCCAAGGAAAGCGGCCAGCGCAAGATCTATGCGCCGGAAGCGGTGGAACTGCTCGCCACAGCAGAATGGCCCGGCAACGTGCGGCAGCTGCACAACGTGGTGCGGCAAAACGTCGCGCTCTCGCATGGGCCCATCATCACCGCGGAACTGGTGCAGCAGTCGCTCGGCGGCAATCCCACGCGCCTGCCCTCATTCGACGAGGCGCGCGATGAATTCACCCGCAACTATCTATCGCAGATCCTGCAGATCACGACCGGCAACGTGAGTCAGGCGGCGCGTCTTGCAAAACGCAACCGCACGGATTTCTACAAATTGCTGTCGCGTCACCAACTGCTGCCGGACGACTTCAAGAAAGGCTAGCCCGCGGCCTTGCGCGACCGCGCACTCGAGTAAAACTCGGTGACGGACGCGACGACGTGCGCAAGCTGCGCCTCGGTGAGTTCCGGATAGATGGGAAGCGCCAGCGTTTCCTTGGCGGCGCGCTCCGACTCGGGGAAATCGCCCGCAACGTGCTGCAGATAGGCGAAGCACTGCTGCAAGTGCAGCGGCACCGGATAATAAATCTCCGTGCCGATGTTGCGCTCCGTCAAGAAATCCTTCAGGGCGTCGCGGTTTTGCACGCGTACGACATATTGATTGAAGATGTGACGGCCCTGACCTAAGGCTTTCGGCGTGATGACCTCGTTCGCAATCCCCGCCGCCCCGAAGGCCGCATCATAGAATGCCGCATTCCGCTGCCGCGCCGCGGTCCAGCCGTCGAGGTATTTGAGCTTCACGCGCAGCACTGCCGCCTGCAGCTCATCGATTCGAAAGTTGCCGCCGATCACGGCATGGAAATATTTCGGCTTGCCGCCATGCACGCGCAGCACGCGCATGCTCTCTGCGAGGTCCGGATCGCCGGTCGTGCACAAGCCAGCGTCGCCGAAAGCGCCGAGATTCTTGCTGGGAAAAAATGAAAAGCAGCCGATATCGCCGATCGAACCCACGCGCACACCGCGGTATTCGGTGCCGATGGCCTGCGCGGCATCCTCGATCACCTTCAGCCGGTGCTGCTTGGCCGTCGCCATCAGCGGATCCATGTCGGCCGACTGACCGTAGAGATGGACCGGCATGAGCCCCTTGACGCGCCCGCCCGTGCGGCGATTGATCAGTTCCCCGTTTTGCAGCTTGCAATGCCGCACCACGAATTCGGCGACGGCCGCCGGCGACAAATTGAACGAAACCGGGTCGATATCGCAGAACACCGGCCGCGCGCCCAAGCGCGCCACGGTTCCCGCGGTTGCAAAAAAAGTGAAGGGGCTTGTAATAATTTCATCGCCCACGCCCACCCCCAAGGCCATCAGGGCGAGCAGCAGGGCATCCGTTCCCGAGGAGACCCCGATGCCGGCGGATGAGCCGCAATACCGGGCGACCTCCGCCTCCAGCGCCAGCACATGCTCCCCCAGGATGAAGCGCTGGCTTGCGCACACCTCCTCGATGACGGGCATGACTTCAGCGCGAATCTGTGCGTACTGGGCCTTAAGATCGAGTAATGGAACATTAGTCATAGGTGCCTAGAATATCATCCATGGACGAGCCGGCCGGCGTAGAGCCCGGACAGCCTTATTTAACCTTTGTAGATTCAGATCACGCTCATTTCCGATGGATTTGACCGATAATGCAGGGTGATGATGTTGCGCGCGGATCGCGCCCGAAGAATATAGGCAAAGGCGTGCGCGCTTCAACGGATACCAGATGCCCCAACCGGTCTTGCTAAAACAGAGTTTTCTGATCGCGCTACTGACCGGCGTACAGGCGCTGGTGCCGGCGATTGTCGCCATCGCTTTTTTGTATCTCACTGTCATTCTGTTCGGGCATCGTTTCGACCCCTCTTCCGCCTCGATGGTCATCGTCGGAGTGTTATGCCTCGTTCTGGTGCAGCCGCCGCGCGAGGTCAGCACGCAGCTGACTTCCCAACGCCTCTCGGCGGTCGCCGACGTGATACTGCGCTGGCTGCTGATGCTGGCGGTCCTGCTGGCGGTCGGCTATGTCACCAAGACCCTCAATGGATTTCCGCGGCGTGTATTCCTCACCTGGGCGGCGATCACCCCGGTCGCTCTGATCGCGGTAACGCTGGCCATGCAGGAGCTCATGCGGCGCTTTCTGATGAACGCGTTCGACAATCGCAGCGCGATTATCGCCGGCTACAACCAGAGCAGCCTGGAGCTTGCGCGGCGCCTGAAGAACAATCCCGGTATGCGGGTGGAGGTTTCCGGATTCTTTGACGATCGCAGCAGCGACCGCCTCGGCATGGAAACCGATGCCAGGCTCATCGGCTCCTTGAGCGACATGTCGCAGTACGTCAAGGACAACCGCACCGATGTCATTTTTATTGCGCTGCCGATCCGGCACGTCAAGCGCGTCATGAACCTATTGGACGACCTGCGCGACACGACTGCATCGATCTACTATGTACCCGACATCTTCGTGTTCGACCTGATCCAGGCGCGCTCCGGCGAGATTCACGGCATCCCCGTCGTGGCCATGTGCGAAACGCCGTTCTATGGCTATCGCGGCGTGACCAAGCGGCTCACCGACATCGGCTTCAGCGCCCTCGTGCTGCTGCTGCTGCTGCCCTTGCTGGTGCTCATTGCGCTCGTGGTCAAGCTGTCATCTCCCGGCCCCATTATTTTCAAGCAGCGCCGCTATGGCTTGGACGGCCGCGAAATCGCGGTCTACAAGTTTCGCACCATGCATGTCACCGAAGACGGCGCACAAATACGCCAGGCTTCGAAGACCGACGCGCGTATTACACCGGTCGGCGCCATGCTGCGCCGCTCGTCAATGGATGAGCTGCCTCAGCTGATCAATGTTTTGCAGGGTCGGATGAGTCTGGTGGGTCCGCGGCCCCATGCGGTTGCCCACAACGAGGAATATCGAAAGCTCATCAAAGGCTATATGGTGCGCCACAAGGTGCTGCCGGGAATCACCGGCCTCGCGCAGGTCAACGGCTGCCGCGGCGAAACCTCGAAGCTGGAAGAAATGGAAGCACGCGTCAACTACGATCTCGACTACCTGCGGCACTGGTCGCCGATGCTCGATATCAAGATTCTCATGTTGACGGTCGTCAAGGTGTTCCGCGACGACAAGGCGTACTGATCAGGCGAGCGCGATGCCCGTCGTCACGAACCGTTCGTGAAATAGATAACTGCCCCGCACGCCGCCTTCGCGTCGAACCGCCAATGAGCCCGGCGCGTGCACCGTGAACGAGCCCCGCTGCGAGCCCCATTCCGCCTCGACCGTCGCGTCGTGAAAATGCAGTTTTTGGCGCATCAAGGGATATTGCGATTTATAGAATGCCTCTTTGGCGGAAAAGATCAGCGTCGCCGCGGCGGCCTGCTGCGAGACTTCGAGCGTATCGAGCCAGGCTCTCTCCGCGTCGGTACAGATGCTCTCCCACAGTTCGGGCTTCACGCTGCCGCTGACCTCCGAATCGATGCCGACCGCGCTCAAGCGCGTCTTTTCGGCAACCACGACGGCGCAAAAATGTTCGGTGTGAGTAATGCTGCCGACCAGCGCGTCAGGCCAGAGCGGCTCCCGGTCATCGCCCATGCGCAGCGCAAAATCCACGATGCCGAATTGCGCCAACAGCAGACGAGAGCACTCCCGGCCGGCCGCAAACTCCTGCTGCCGCTTCGCAACCGCCCGTGCGACGTACTGCGCCTCTGCGGGCAGCAGGGTGCTTACATCGCCCGCGCCGGGCAGTTCGGCCGCCAGCGTTGTGGGCGGGAAAAGATCACTCAGTCTTGCTGACAATGTGGCGGCTTGCGATCGGATGGCGGACACCGGCGGAGCAAACCATCATTTTGACAGAATGGGGCGCTGCGTGCCGGGGCGCCGCCTGCCGCTGCTAGAATGAGCCGATGGCATCACTGTGGGAATCGATTGCACGCTCGGACGGATCGGCTGCGGGTTCTCTGCATGCACGCGGCGCGTCCGTGGCGTTGGCGAGTCTTGCGAACCACTCGGCCCTGCACGGCAAACTCGAATCCTATCGCGGCCGATCGGTGGTGCTGGCAACGCACGATCAACTGCCGAGCGCCATCGCGCTGGTCGAACTCGACGGCATTGCACGGCGCGTGGTGCTCTGCACCCCCGATCTGACCGCGGAGGCAGTGGCCGGGGTGGCGGCGACGGCTGAAGCCGATGTGATGCTGAAGGATGAAATTGCGCAGCCGCCGGTTCCCTGCCGTCCCGACCGCCGCAGCAGCGAGGTCACGGAATGGATCTTGTTGACGTCGGGCACGACGGGATTGCCCAAACTCGTGGTGCACAGCTTCGAGAGCCTCGCAGGCGCACTGCCGCGCCAGCCTGCCGCGACCAAGCCCATGGTGTGGAGCACGTTTTACGATATCCGCCGCTATGGGGGCTTGCAGATTTTTCTTCGCGCCATCATGGCCGGGTCGCACCTGGTGCTGTCGAGCGGCGGCGAGCCGGTGCGCGAGTTTCTTGCCCGCGCAGGCGCCGCCGGCGTCACTCACATCTCGGGTACCCCCTCGCATTGGCGCCGGGCGCTGATGAGCGGCGACACGGCGCTGATTTCCCCTGAGTACGTGCGTCTATCCGGAGAAGTGGCGGATCAAACCCTGTTGGACAACTTGCGCACGGCATACCCCGACGCCCGGATCGCGCATGCATTCGCCTCCACCGAAGCCGGCGTGGCATTCGATGTCAACGACGGGCTCGCGGGCTTTCCAGCGGAGTTCGTCGACAAGCCGGGCGCCATCGAAATGAGAGTGAAGGACGGCAGCTTGTGGATCCGCTCCGCGCGCAATGCCAATCGCTACCTGGGCGCCGCGGCAGCATCATTGACGAGCGATGATGGATTCATCGATACGGGCGATATGGTCGAATTGCAGGCCGGACGCTACTACTTTCGCGGGCGCAAAGGCGGCATCATCAATGTCGGCGGCCTGAAAATTTATCCCGAGGAGGTGGAAGCCGTGATCAACGCCGATCCGCGTGTGCGCATGTCGCTGGTCAAAGGACGCCGCAATCCCATCACGGGCTCAGTCGTGGTTGCCGAGGTGGTTCTGGCCGATGAGCGCGGCGGCGCCGATGCGCAAAGCACCGAAGCCGTGAAAAACGATTTGCTGGCGGCGTGCCGGCTGGCGCTCGCCGCGCACAAAGTACCGGCGATGCTGCGTTTCGTGCCGGCGCTGGAAATGACCGCCGCCGGCAAACTGGTGCGTCCCGGTGCGTAACGTCATCGTCACCGGCGCCAGCCGCGGTCTGGGACTGGCCATGGCGCGGGAACTCGCGGGCAGCGGCTATCGCGTCATCGCCATTGCGCGCAAGCTGAGCGCTGAACTCGCTGCGGCCGCCGAGTCGCTCGATGCCGGCGCCGGCGCCATTGAATTTCGGGCCTGCGACCTATCCGATCTTGGGGGGATCGGCGCGCTGGTCAGAGGCCTGCGCAAGGACTTCGGTCCTTTGTACGGGCTCATCAACAATGCGGGATTGGGCACGAGCGGAATGCTGAGCAACATGCTCGACCGCGACGTGCAGCGCTTGGTTCAGCTCAATACCGTCTCGCCCATGTTGCTGTCGAAATATGCGGTGCGCTCGATGATGCTGCAACGCGAAGGACGCATCGTCAATATCGCTTCCATCGTCGCCGCCACCGGTTACAGCGGCCTGTCGGTGTACAGCGCGACAAAAGCGTCGTTGATCGGTTTCACCCGCTCGTTGGCGCGTGAAGTCGGCCAATTCGGCATCACCGTGAACGCGCTGTCGCCCGGCTTCGTCGACACTGAAATGACGCACGCGCTCACAGAGGCCCAACGCGAAAAGATCGCGCGGCGCAGCGCCCTGCACCGCATGCCCGAACCGATCGACGTGGCCCGCAGCGCCGCGTATCTGATGAGCGAGGGCGGCCGCAATATAACGGGCACCGTGATCACCATCGATGCGGGGAACACGGCGTAGGCTACGCGCTCCAGGCCGCCAGAGCGCGCGTCAGCCTCGACAGCGTCTCGGATTTCCCGAGAATCGCCAGTGTCGCATCGATCGGCGGCGAGACCGTACCGCCGCTCACTGCGAGGCGGATCGGCTGCGCAAGTTTGCCGAGGGGGACGGACTTTTCCTGCGCGACGTCGCTGATGAGGGCGTGAATGGCGGGAGCTGACCAATCCGTCAACTGGCCCAAGCGGCGCGCAGCTTCGGCGAGCAAGGCCGGTACTTCCGCGGTGATGTTCTTGCGCACTGCCTTTTCATCGTAGCCCGCCGGTGCCCGGAAAAAGAAGGTGCTGTTGGCGGCCATCTCCAATACCGTTTTCGCCCGTTCCCGCTGCGACACGACGATTTGCTCGAGCTGGCTCTCGTTGGCCGCCTCGATGCCCTCGCGATTCAGGTGCCAGCGCAATACCGGCACGACACGGTCGGCGGGCGCCCGCATCATGTGCTGCTGATTGAGCCAGGCCAGCTTGCCGCCGTCGAACGCGGAGGCCGATTTATTGACATCGGCAATGTCGAACAATTTGATCATTTCTTCGATCGAGAAGAATTCCTGGTCGCCGTGCGACCAGCCCAATCGAGCCAGATAGTTCAATACCGCCTCGGGCAGAAACCCTTGGTCCCGGTATTCCAGAACGCTGACCGCGCCGTGACGCTTGGAAAGCTTCGCGCCGTCGGCGCCCAGAATCATCGGCAGGTGCGCGTACACCGGGGGCTTCTGGCCGAGCGCCAGGAGCATGTTCATCTGCCGGGGCGTGTTGTTCAAATGGTCGTCGCCGCGAATGACGTGGCTGATCTGCATGTCCATGTCGTCCACGACAACGCAGAAATTATAGGTGGGCGTGCCATCGGAGCGCGCGATGATGAGATCGTCGAGTTCGCTGTTTTGAAACACCACGCGGCCGTGTACGACGTCATCGACGACGATCTCGCCGGTGAGCGGATTTTTGAAGCGCACGACCGACGGCAATCCCGCAGGGGCGTCGCTGCGCTCGCGCCAACGGCCGTCGTAACGCGGCTTCTCGCCGCGCGCAATTTGCGCCGTGCGCATTTGCTCGAGTTCACCCTTGGTGCAGTAGCAACGATAGGCCTTGCCGCTCGCGAGCAATTCTTCGATGACCTCGCGGTAGCGGTCGAACCGCCTGGTCTGGAAGAAGGGGCCTTCTTCGAAATCGAGGCCGGCCCACTCCATGCCGTCCAAAATCTGCTGAATCGCCTCAGGTGTGGAGCGCTCCAGATCGGTGTCCTCGATGCGAAGCACGAAGACGCCGGCGTGACGCCGCGCGTACAGCCAGCAAAACAGCGCCGTGCGCAGTCCCCCGATATGTAGGAAACCCGTCGGGCTGGGCGCAAATCGTGTGCGAACGGTCATGGATCCGGTTAGTTTACAGTACGCCATGGCGTTTGTTTTAGGCGAAGGCGGATGTCATACTTCGCCGCCAGTCCTAGGGCGGTTAGCTCAGCGGTAGAGCACTGCTTTCACACGGCAGGGGTCACAGGTTCAATCCCTGTACCGCCCACCACGTTCCTTTTGCCCACGGAGTGTTTGGTATACTTCGTAATAATGGTGCAACAAGGGGCAGGCGAAATGTCGGTACGATCCACGGTTACCGCGCAGTTCGAGCAGGTCGCTGCCGAACAGAAGCGCAAGCTCGCGCCATTGACGGACGATCTTAGGCTGTTGGATTCGGGTCTCGACTCGCTCAGCTTCGCGCTCATCGTCATGCGCCTTGAAGAGGCCCTGGGCTTCGATCCTTTCGACGTGGCGGATGACGTTAGATTCCCGGTAACGTTCGCCGACTTCGTGAAATTGTACGAAGGACACCCGGTCAAATCGGGCAGCTGACGGCCCGCGTTTTCGATCGACACTCCGTCGTCGAGTGCTCGTGAGCGTTGTGTATACTGAAATGTATCGCGTCTTCGATAGGCGAGTCTCGTGCCCAAAGTCTCGATCATCATGCCCACGTATAACCGTGCGGACACCATTGAGCGCGCGATTCGCAGTGCGCAAGCGCAGACTTTCGAGGATTGGGAACTGGTCATCATCGACGACGGTTCCATCGACAATACCGCCGCGCTGATTCCCAAAGATGACCCGCGAATTAGATATCACGCGCAGCCCAACCGCGGTTTCGTAGCAGCCCGCAATGCAGGCTTGCAAGCGGCGGTCGGCGAATATGTCGCATTCCTCGACTCGGACGATGAACTGAAGCCGTTCCACCTGCAATTGGGCGTGTCGTACTTGGACGCATTCCCGGGTGAGCATTTCGTGACCAGCGAGGCGCAGGAAGACTTCGGCCATGATCGCTTTGTTTACCACTATCGCATCGAGTTCTCGCAGTGGTATCCGCGTGCCGCCGCGGCGATCGGCAGCAGCGCGCTGGATTTGCCGGCGGGCGAGACGGACGACTACATGCGGGCGTGGCCGATACGCGAACCCGTCGGTCCATGGGGAAGCGCGATACTCGACCGTGCCGGCATACCCGGGCCGAGCTATATCTACCGAGGCCGGATCTTCCCGCATCTGCGCTGGGGATTTGTCATGTGCGTCAATTCCCTGATCGTGCGGCGCCAAACTCTGAAGGAGGTCGGTTTTCTTGATCCGCGCTACGGCCTCGCGGCCGATCAGGAACTCATTTGCAGACTATCACTGCGGGACAGCGCCAATTTTATCGGTGTACCCACCTATATCAAACATGAGTACACGCCGGCGGGGAAGATTCCGGCTGTCAGCCATCTCGGCACCGGCAAGACTGCGGTCCGTTTCTTCCGGGATTTACTCATTTTTTACGATGACTATTTCATGAATCCCCAGCCGGATGACGCGGAACTCAAGGCGCTTCGCTGTCTGATTCTGCTCGATACGGCGCACGTGGCACTGCGCCTCGGCCTGCGCGATGAGGCCCTGGACTTCCTGCGGCAGGCACGCGCGGCGAAGCCCAATTTCAGCAAAGCCATTACGATGACTTGGATCACGCGCTGTGTGCGCTCACCGCAATTGGCTGAGAAGCTCTGGCGCCGTGCCCACCAGGTGGTCGACGCCGTCGCCGGTGTGTTCCGCGCGCGACCTGCAATAAAGCGGGACGCCAGGGGCGCCTGACGCGTGGACCTGTGATGCGTGATGCGGCGTCATGTCCGATCACGCAAAACGCGTGCATCCTGCGCGCGTTCATCATGTCGTGCGCGCAGCGAAGAAGTTCACGCCGTGGACTTCGCCCATACCAGGATGTCGCTTTTCGTCCGATGGTTGTCTTGCCTCAGTATTTCCGATTGATCTGACGTAACGCAGTCTTGTTCCCGATAGAACACTGAGGGAGAACAAGATGCTTAAGAGTGGATGCGGTGAGAGGAATTCAATCGCCAAGAATCTGGTATTGCGCCACGCCGTTCGCGCAGTGCTTGCAGCCGCAACGGCGAGTGCCGCGATACCGGCGGCGCATGCGCAGACGGCGCCGGCGGCCGCGACTGCACCGGCAAGTGAACTCTCAGAGGTCATCGTCACCGGCTCGCGCATTCAGAATCCCAACCTGGTATCGGTCAGTCCGATCACCACGGTCACGAATCTCGACATCGACCAGTCGGGTTTGACCCGTGTCGAGGACATTCTAAACAATCTACCGCAGGTATTCGCCGGGCAAGGCTCATCCGTACAGAACGGTTCCGACGGTACCGCTTCATTGGATTTGCACGACCTGGGGCCGCAGCGCACGTTGGTGCTGGTCAATGGCCGGCGCCTTGCTCCCGGCCTCCCCGGCGGCCGCAATTTCGCCGACGTCAACCAGATTCCGCCGCAACTCATCGAGCGGATCGACGTGCTGACGGGCGGCGCATCCTCGACCTATGGCGCGGACGCCGTCTCCGGCGTCGTGAACTTCATCATGAACACGCATTACGAGGGCGTCAAAATTGATGCTCAATACGGCCTCTACAATCACAGCAATCACGACAGACAACTTCAAGGCTTGGTCGCGGACGCGGGTTACCCGGTGCCCACCGGCAACGTGAACGCCGGCTTCAGTAAAAACGTGTCAATCATTGCCGGTTCGAATTTCGCGGATGGTGCGGGCAATGCCACCTTCTATGCGACGTACGACAAGCAAAACTCATCTTTGGGCGCACAGTATGACTACGGCGCGTGCAGCCTCGGGTTCGTTGCCGGAAAAGCGGCTTGCAGCGGATCGGGAACGAACGCAGGCGGCACCTTCCTGGCCTACAATTCCTCCGGCAACATTCTTCACAATACGGTCGATCCGAAGACCGGTGTTTTTCGGCCCTCCGTCGCCACCGATAACTTCAATTTTGGCGCGCTCAACTATTTCATTCGACCGAGCGAGCGTTGGACGGCGGGCTCGTTCATCAATGTGGAATTGAATTCACACGCCAATGTGTATGGCGAACTCATGTACATGCGCAGCAGCTCCACGTCGGGCATCGCTCCCAGCGGCGACTTTGCCAACAACACGTTATCGCTGAATTGCGGCGCGGTAGGTCCAAGCTTGCCGGGCAATCCGCTCATCACGACCCAAGAACGAAGCATTCTCTGCGACCCGGGTCCCACGGGGTTGCTCGCTTTGCAGGGCCAGCCCGCGGGCGGTGTTCTGTCGTACTACCTACAACGGCGCAATGTAGAAGGTGGCCAGCGCTTGGCGCTTTTCAACAATGATGATGTGCGCACCGTCATCGGCGTCAAGGGTGATTTCCTGGACGCGTGGAAATATGACGCCTACGCTCAAGTGGGCATCACCGATGCGACTACGCAGAATCAAAATTTCTTTTCGACCGTCAACTTGGCGTTCGCGGAAAACGTAGTCGCCGGTCCCTCGGGCGCTCCGGTTTGTGCACCGCCGGCGCCGGCGAACTGCGTTCCCTATAACCCCTGGGTGCCCGGCGGCGTGACCGCCGCCGCCTTGAATTATTTGACTATTCCGTTGCAGGATCAGGGTACCGTCAGAGAGTACGTGGTCCACACAGACGTGACTGGAGATCTCGGCAAATACGGCGTGCAGCTGCCTTGGGCGAGGAGCGGTCTGCAATTGAACATCGGCGCGGAATATCGCTCGGAGAGCACCAGTTTCGATCCCGATTTGGCCGAACAGCAGGGCCTCGGTGCCGGCGGCGCCGGTAATATTCTGCCGATCGCCGGCAACTTCCACGCGTCGGAAGGGTTCGCCGAGTTCCAACTGCCGATCGCAGAGGGACTGCCTTTCGCCGATGAGCTGGCCATCAGCGGCGGCTATCGGTATTCGAAGTACACCCTGGGCTTTACCACCAACACGTACAAGGTGGGCGTGGAATGGGCGCCCATCAAGGACGTGAAATTCCGCGGCACCTTCAACCAGGCGGTGCGCGCGCCGAACATCGCTGAGCTCTTCGCCGCGGCGACGATTGGACCGGGTGGTACCATCGATCCGTGCTGGGGCCCGACGCCTGCGTTGACTGCGGCACAGTGCGCCCTGACGGGTGTGACCGCGCAGCAATACGGCCACTTGGGCGTGAATCCGGCAAGTCAGTTCAATACGCAGGTCGGCGGCAACCCGAATCTCAGCCCGGAAATTGCGCACACCTGGACTTACGGTCTGGTATTCCAGCCGAGTTTCCTGCCCCAGTTCTACATGACGGCCGACTACTACGACATCCGGATCACCGGCGCCATCCAGGCGCAGTCGGGCGTGTCGGTCATTTTGAATTGCGCCTTGACCGGCAACGCGGAAGCCTGCGCTGCGATTCACCGCAATCCCAACAACGGTTCCTTGTATCTGACCACGGACGGATTCGTGACGACGCCGTCGCAGAACACCGGTGTGCTGGAGAACAAGGGTGTCGACATCACGATGAGATACTCGCTGCCGATGGACGGATTCGGCAAGCTCACGTTCAACCTGATCGGTACTGACAATATTGAAAACACGACGCAACCCAATGCCGCTGTAGTCAATCCGGACGGCTCGCTCTCGCCGGGACCGTCGTTCAACTGCACCGGGTACTCGGGCTCTACCTGCACCAATCCCCTGCCGCGCTGGCGCAGCACGTTCAGTGCGGATTGGGCGACGCCGTGGCAGGGTCTGGACTTGAACGTCCGCTGGCGCTACATCGGCGGTACCAAGGTGGATGCGTTGAGCCAGAGTACGCTGCTCAATTCGCCCTCGACCGTCTACCCCTTCTACGACCACATCCCGAGCTTCAGCTACATCGACCTGTCGGCGTCGGTGGCATTGAACTCGAACTTCAGTGTCCGAGTAGGCGCCAACAACGTGCTCGACAAGGACCCGCCGATCGTCCTATCCGCCAACTGCCCGGTTCTGTTTTGCAGCAATAACACGTTTGTACAGCTCTATGATCCGATGGGACGCTTCTTGTATGTCAACTTGACGGCCAAATTTTAGGTCGCGCGGATCCATCAACGAACGTGGCGTTTTTTGTCCGCCGATATGTCGACAACGACACGGCGCTCGATAGGCGCGGCTGCGACATGGGTTTGAGTTCTGTGCGTTCGGCTGGTGGATCTTGGGGCTGAGCGATAGCGACACGGCGCTTAGATAGGCGCCCGTGTTCGTGGGGTTGAACACCCGGTATGCCACTAATGGCATATTAGATATTTATGCCGTAGAAAGCATACATTGTATTTATGCCTTTAATGGCATATACTACATCCATGAAATACTTATTACAGACCCCAGCACAACTCGCGAAGCACCTCCCATCCCTGCGAAACGCGCGTCATCTCACCCAAGCGCAGCTTGGAACGCTGGTCGGCCTGGGCCAAACTCGAATCGCAAAAATCGAGGCCGATCCGCGGCGTGTCAGCGTTGGACAGTTATTCAAGATTTTAAGTGCCCTCGGGGTACAAGTGCAGTTGCTGTCCAACGAAGGCGACCCAGCATCTAAAGCGCCGCCAGCTGCTACAGACTGGTAACTTGTGGGTTCCCTGAATGTTTGGATGAACGGCGAACTCGTGGGTGAGTGGACGACACTGCGCACCGGCACGCCCCTGTTTCGCTATACGACCACATGGTCCCAGTCGCCGCGCGCGCGCGCGCTGTCGATGTCCATGCCCATCACTGCAGATCTCGAGGTTCGCGGGACAGTCGTGGACAATTACTTCGATAATTTACTGCCCGAGAACCCGGCAATCCGCCGGCGAATACGTGAGCGCTTCGGCACTCGGTCGACTCAAGCTTTCGATCTATTGGAAGCCATCGGTCGCGATTGCGTTGGTGCCGTGCAGTTACTTCCCATCCACCAGGAACCCATCGGTTGGAACCGAGTCGAGGCCACTCGGCTCAACGATGCTGCGATCGATCAATTACTGCAGGCGGTTCCGTCCTCGCCACCTATCGGCCATCATGATCATGATGATGATTTCCGAATCTCGATCGCCGGAGCGCAGGAAAAAACCGCGCTTCTCTCGATGGGAGGTGAGTGGTACCGGCCTCATGGCGCCACTCCAACGACACACATACTGAAATTGCCCTTAGGGATCGTCGGCAACTTCCGCGGCGACTTTTCAGATTCGGTGGAAAACGAGTGGCTGTGCACGCAGTTGATGCGCGAATTCGGACTGCCCATCGCCGACGCCGACATACTCACTTTCGGCAAACAGACCGTGTTGTCGGTCAAGCGCTTCGACAGGCGCTGGATTGGTGCGGCCGCCGCGGACGTTTTGCGCCCGCAATTCGATCCTAAGGTAGGCCAATGGATCGCGCGATTGCCGCAAGAAGACTTCTGCCAAGCGACGGGCAGACCGCCCACCGAGAAATACGAGGCCGACGGCGGTCCGACGAGCGAGGAAATTTTGGAGATTCTCGAGGGCAGCGAATCCCGGGATACCGACCGTACACACTTCGAGCTCGCTCAGTTGGCTTTTTGGTTGCTGGCAGCGACCGACGGACATGCGAAGAATTTCTCCATTTTCCACTACGTTGGGGGCGCGTTCGGCATGACACCGCTGTACGACGTGCTATCGGCATGGCCGGTCATCGGACCCGGTGCCAATCAATTACCCATACAAGATGCCAGGCTTGCAATGGCGATCCGCGGCAAAAGCCGGCACTATCGTCTGCGAGAAATCCTTCCTCAGCACTGGCATGAACTGGCTCTCCGAACAGGAATACCAGGTCTGTGGGATCGGATGAGAAAGTTAGTTGAATCGGCCGACGCGCATGTCGCGGCCGTGCAAGCGCAGTTGCCGTCGAGCTTTCCGGTTCGAGTCATTGAGACTATCGCCGCGGGGGTCAAACAGCAGGCGGCGGCCTTTCTCGCGACGGCACCGCCGGCTTCGACGGAATGACAGGGGGCGCGCAATTCTCGATGTCTTCGCGGCATCGAAGCGCCAATTCCGGCTGCATCTACGCCCTGATGACGTGCTTGCTGAAGCGGCTTGGCAAGCCGACCCACCGTCGGCCGATCGCCTCACCAGCGCGATGTCGGGGCGGCGAGTCGTCGTGCATGAAGAGGGTGTGGCTGAAATTCTGATGATGGACCTTGCGGCGAGCATGGACTCGGTACTCCAACTTAACCCCCGTAAATGCCATACAAGTCAAAAACCCCACCATCGTGTGCTTGCCATGTCCGGAATTTGAAACCCTGCTGGTGGTCACGCGGCTTTGGCTCTCGAGCAGCGCTATCGCCAACGCCGACCCGAGTGGTCGCCGCCTGCCTAGCAGGTGCCCGTTTCAAGGTACGGGCGGACTTACGCTTCAAATTGACCTTCGAGCTTTTCATAAGGGTTCATGGCGATTCGCGCAGCGGCGAGCCTAACGGCATACTGAGGCTAAGTCTTGCATTTTGATTACGACCATCGACAATGGGGATGAAGCCGACGCGGCGATACCATATGGATTCCATGAAAAAACAATCGATACAGGCATGCAGCGTTCTGGGCCTACTGCTTCTTTGCGCTCACGTTGAACCCGCTTCGGCGCAATCATTGTCCATACCACAGTTGCTAACGGCGCTGAACTCAGTGCATCCGGTCGGCGAAGTTGCCATTTCGCCCGACGGGAAACACCTTGTCTACGGAAACGTGGTGAGCGGCAAACGTGACGATGCAGAGGTCGAGGTATCAGCCCTTTGGATCGTCAATGCGAAAGATGGATCCGGCGCGCTTCGATTGACCGCCTGCCCCGGTTCCGTGTGCGACGAGCACGGCGCTGCTTGGTCTCCTGACGGGAAGCAGATCGTGTTTGTCACGACTGACGCGCAGGAGCAAACTCAGCTCGCAATCGCCTCGATTGACGGTCGTAACGCGAAAACCATCACCAGCGCGCACGGGCCGCTCGACACCGCGCGCTGGTCACCTGACGGCAAACGCATCGCTTTTCTATACTCGGAAGGCGCGCCGAAAACGCCGGGGCCTCTCAATCCCCTCACTCGCGATGCGGGCGTACTGTCATCGACCGTGTACGAGCAGCGGCTGGCGGTGGTGCCTGCCCATGGCGGCGTACCGACTCTGCTGGGCCCTGCCGATCTGAACATCTATGAGTACGATTGGTCGCCCGACGGCACTCACTTCGCCGTGACCGCGGCGCGTGGCTCTGGCGATGACAATTGGTGGATCGCCGAACTCGATCTGTTGGACGCTCAGAATGGATCCATCACTACTCTATTGAAACCTCACCTGCAGATCGCCTCGCCGCGCTGGGCTGGAGATGGCTCCCGCATCGCGTACATCAGCGGCATCATGAGCGACGAAGGCATTACGGGAGGCGACGTTTATTGGATACCGGGCGGCGGCGGAACGCCCGTCAACGTGACACCGAACCTGCCCGCCTCCGTGAATACCATCACCTGGAATGGCTCGAGCAAACAGTTGATCGTGACCGAATTTGCCGCCGGAGAAGAAGTGCTTGCGGCCATTGATATCGATTCGAAATCGCAGCACGAGATCTGGCGTGCTCCTCAGATGATCTGGGCTAACAGCCTGTTCGGCATTGGACCGGGCGATGCAGGCATCTCGTTGTCGAAAGACGCAGCCTTCTCGGCCGTCATCCGGCAATCCTATACCTCGCCCCCCGAAATTGAGACGGGAGCCCCCGGCAAGTGGAAGCCGATCACGAAGATCAACGCCGGCGTGCATCCGATCACGGGGAATGCGAAAAATCTGTTCTGGAAGAGCGACCGTTTCAGCGTGCAAGGCATGCTGATCGAACCACCGTCGATCGTGCCGGGGAAGAAGTACCCGCTCGTCGTCGTTGCGCACGGCGGCCCCGCGTACGCACATTATCCGCTCTTTCCGTCGAGCCCGCAGTCGTTCGACGCGGCGCTTGCGAGTCAGGGCTACTTCGTGTTCATGCCCAATCCACGCGGCAGCTACGGCCAGGGCGCGGCATTCACTGAAGCGAATATCAAGGACTTCGGCTACGGCGACCTGCGCGATATCCTGAGCGGCCTCGACACCGTGCTGAAGACCGCCCCGATCGACCCGCAACGAGTCGGCATCACCGGCTGGAGCTACGGCGGCTACATGACGATGTGGGCACTGACCCAAACCGATCGCTTCAAGGCGGCTGTGGCGGGCGCAGGACTGTCGGATTGGTTGAGCTATTACGGCACGAACAACATCGATACTTGGATGCTGCCCTATTTCGGCAGTTCGGTGTACGAGGATCCGAAAGTCTACGAGCGCAGCTCTCCCATGACGTTCATCAAGCACGTGACTGCGCCAACTCTGATCGTCGGCGGCGATCGTGACGCGGAGGTGCCAATAACGCAGTCCTACGAATACTGGAACGCGCTGCGGCGCCTCGGTGTGAAGACTGAATTCGTCGTCTATCCCGACGAGGGCCATTTCTTCTTCAAGCGCGCTGACCAAGGCGATGTGATGTCCCGGCTCGTCAACTGGTTCAACACCTACTTGCAACCAGGCTCGTGAAGGGCAGGCACCACGACCGGTGGAATCATCCACCGGCGCCGTCAGCGTATTCCCCACACTGTGAGGCGAGCCGCGTTCTGAAGCTATCGGTAAGGGATTGCGGCCACCTGCTTGCCGTCCTCGAGTATCTGCACGCGCAACGGGGGCGCCCCCCAAGCGTCAGTTAACAGCGCATGAATGAGCGCCTTTCCTTCGTAGCCTTGGGCGGCCAGCGATTTATATTTCGACAAGTAGTGTTCGCCCGTGAAGCGCATCTGTGAGCCGTCGGCGAGATCCGCAAGAACCTTTATCTTCACACTTCGTTTTCCTTCATTTGGAGCGCGGCGACTCTCGCGGCGCGGACTCCGTCGGATACTGCTATACCAAACTAGTGAAATTCCGCCTGTAGAATCGGCTCGGGTACACCAACTTAACCCCCGCAAATACGGCTGGAAACCGGCGACGATTACCCGCTTGACTGACGAAGCACCCAAGCATCCGGTGCTTCGGCTTCGATGATCCGAGATGACCGTTCGAGGATCTCCCGATCCAAGGTGATTAGCGGTTGATCGAGGGCTTCTGCGAGCGCGACAAAAACTGCATCAGCACCGCGAAGTCTACAGCTCGCCGCCAAAGCAGCAGCCCGATCGCCAAGTGCGTCGTTCAGTCCGTGACGCTGCACACGCGGTAATGCGAGCACGGCCCGTACGGTCCGGGTCGCAAGCCTAGTCTTCCCGGTTTGGCGTGCAAACACTCCCGCGATCTCGGCAAGAGCCAAATTGGGTATGTTTAAATCTCGCTGATTCGAGACCGCCAAATCCAAGAACGCGACGCTGGCGCCATGATGAACGTCATTCTCACGAAAGATTGCCACCCAGACGGAAGCATCGACGATCATCCCCGCCGTTGCTCGCGCACCGCCGCGACCGCGTCTTGATCCGTCTGCCAACTGGCAGCGTTTATTTTGGCAAGTTCCCGAACCTTGCGAAGAGCCGTGCTAGCACTGACAACAGTACCGGACTCGCTCGAGCCCAACTCCTTTTCAAGAGCGCCGGTTACAAATTGCTTGAGAGTCTGGCCGCGGCCCGCAGCTGTAGCCTTAGCCCTCCGAAACAAAGTCTCGGACATTTCCAAGGTCGTTTTCGTGGTCCTCATGGATTAGGATCCCAATCGTTCACAGTCCAATCTCATTATCACCCATAAATATGGGTCCGGTCAAAGGCGGCGGGCAAAGTACCCGGGCGATGACAGGCATGAATGTGGGCGGTCACGCGCCGGCGCCCACTTGGATCCTGAGGGCTGAGCGACAAAGACGCGGCGCTTCAGACCGTTTAAAATTGGCGTCCCCACGGGGATTCGAACCCCGGTTCTCACCGTGAAAGGGTGGTGTCCTAGGCCTCTAGACGATGGGGACAGGCCGAAAAAACGAGCAATCTCGATTTAAAACTCTGGTGGAGCCAGGCGGGATCGAACCGCCGACCTCTTGCATGCCATGCAAGCGCTCTCCCAGCTGAGCTATGGCCCCTATGGAGGCGCGGCAAGTTACCTGACGGCCCCTCTTTCGTCAAGAAACCGGGAATGGCAGACCGCAACAGACGAGTCGGCGTCTCAATTTGTCAAAACGCCTACCGGGAACGCGCCGATGCGACCCAATCTGGCGACGCTCTTCTCGCGCTGCCGTATGATCCGTTGATCTAATTTTACTGGCAGGGCTCATGTTTTGCCCTGCTTGGGGTGATTTCTCGATGACAACCACGATCGAGCAGGACCTTGTCGATCAAGCCTCCGAACCGCCAGTCCTGACCCGGCGCTCGGCGATCGTGTTGATCGGCGGAGCGGTGTCGACTCTTGCGGCCTGCGGCGGCGGCAGCACCACTGGCCTGGCTGTGAATTCTTCCAGCTCGTCGGGTTCATCCAGCAGCTCGAGTAGCTCATCGAGTTCCTCCGGCTCATCCAGTTCGTCCGGGTCTGGCACTTCTGGCGCCGCTGTCGTGCAATGGGCGCAGAAGGATCCGAATCCCGGCAATTTAGATTCCTATTTGAACGGAGTGAGCACGGCGGGCAATCCCACCTTCGGCTATTCCCAAGCAGGCAATTTCGCCTCCAACACCACGAGCGGCAGCACGCTTCTCTGTATCGCCGTATGCGCCAATGACTTTGGGAGCGGTAATCCGACGGGAAACCGTATCTATGAATGTCAGGACCCAGTGAACGGTCAATGGCTGTTGATCGGCGACCAATTGAACAACGTCTCGACTTGCAACTGCGATATAAAAGCGTTCGTCAAGTTCAACGCCCAGCCGCTCCTGAACACGTCCTGGACCGGAACCGGTGCCGTCTCGAGCGGGGGCGTACTCGCGATCGGCTCGGGCACGGGACCTTTCCGTCTGGGTCAGCGCATTGCCAGCGCGCATACACCGAAACCCACAGTGACCGGCGGCGATGTTGTCGTCGTTTCGCTCCTCAGCGGCAGCTTGGGCGCACCCGGTTCTACCTACCAGCTTTGCGCGGATATCGGCTCGATCACCTTTGCCTCTGAGGCCATGACGACACAAGACTTTGTCAACGTGACGCGGAGCCAGGTTTACTCCTTCACAGACTACCCTGGCATATTCCTCGCGGAGGTCTCGGGCACCGACGGCTCCACTTTCTACTTCAGCGGCAACAACGATTCGCCCGGCGGCGCCGGCACCGACACCGTCACCTCGGAGGTCATTGCCATGGCGGCCGCACCTGGCATTTTGTTCGGCTTCGGCTTCAACGGGGGCATCAATTTCGAAAAGGCGTTCCCGCCACTTTACGCGCCCAATCCGGGAACCGAGTTCACAAACTCGCACTCAATTTTGCAGTACGACCAGGGCAATCCGATCTGCACTGTGGAGTGGCAACACTTCCCGAGTTTGGGGTTGCGTGCCGCGACTTTCAGTCCAACCGCGGCCAGCGAGTTTGCTACCGTCGCGGTTGCCCTCCTGGACAGATGACGGACACTGACGGATCACAAGGCATTCAAGCGCGCAAAACTCTCCGCGCACGCTCGTAGATCCGATGACCTCGGGAGACAGAGCGATCGAAATCATGGGTATGTTTTTTATCTACGTCACTCGATCTGCCCGCCGGCGATTCTCTGCAATCATGCTGTAGAAGATGCGGGCAACTCCATGAAGTACTTAACGTTGTCGCCAGAGCGAAGACGCAGTGCACAACTCGAGCGGTTATTCCATAATCCCCATGGGCAGCACAAAAAACGTGCCCTCCAACCGAGATTTCCGTTGTTTGTTACGCTAGATTTGCGCCGATCGATCACTATTATAACGAAGCTTCTCGTGCGAATGGAGTGAGACCCCTTGCTGACAAGAGCGGATAATGCAAGCGCATTGAGAACAATATTCCAGCAGGAGTGGTGGCTGGACTGCGCCACCGGCGGACAATTCAAGGAAGTGACGATCCAGAAAGGCGGCCAAACAGTCGGCTGGCTGCCTTATGCCGTGCAAAAGCGCTGGGGCTTATTGCCCATCTCAGACATGCCCCTCCTCACCCACACTCTGGGACCCGTGATCACCCCCGGCACCGGCCGCCCCAACGCTCAGTTGCTACGGGAGTTCGAGATCACCTTGGAGCTTCTGGAAAAGTTGCCCAAGCTCGCGCACTTTCGCCAAATCCTGACCCCATCGAGTTCAGAGGCTCTGGGATTTCAAGCATTCGGTTGTCACGTGAGGATTCAGTACACCTTCATCGCCAAGTGCACGAACATCGATGAACGATGGCAAGGCATGAAGGACAAAACCCGCAATGTATTACGGCGCTCGCAAGAGCGGAACATTGTGGCCGCGGCGGATGCGGAGGAGTTTCTGCGCTTTTACGACCTGAACTGTGTCGCCGGCAAGCGTCTCAACCGATACCTGGATCCGAAGACGAAGAAGCTGTTGGATCTGTGCTGCGCACGCGATCAGGGCAAGGTTTTTCTATCGAAGGATCGAAACAGCGGGGCCGCCAACGCAGGGATCTTCGTCGTTTGGGACGACCGTTGCATGTACTATCTCATGTCGACGCGCCAGGCATCAGCGGACAGCGGAGCGGTGTGCTTGCTGTTGTGGGAGGCCATGATGGAAGCGCACCGGCGCGGCTTGGATTTCGACCTGGACGGCGTGACATCCCTCGGGACGTTCAAGTTCCTCAGCGGCTTCGGTGGCGATCTCGCGCGCCGGCTGATCGTCGAAAAATTCAGCTTGATCTATCACACTTTGGACAAGTTCCGCGCCTTGACCTACGGCGCGCTCCGCAGATCGTTCGACTAGGCTTGAGCGTGCCACAGGCGCCGCAGGTGGCGCTTCACGGTCAACGGAAACGCTTTCACGGCATCGCTCACCACGCTATCGCCCGGCGTGGCAGGTTTCAGCCCCGTACGCTCCAGCCAACGATTGACGCGATACAAGTGCCGTCGACGCGCGGTCACATCGCTGTACCACAGAATTCCCAGGGAGATGGAGACTTCGTTGCCGTTCTGCACCCAGTGCGGATGGCACGGCGGTATGTGAACGCCCTCACCCGCATGCAGGTCCACATGCACCGAATGCTGCTCCAACCGCTCAGAATAAGGAGCGAGCTCGCCGGCGCCATGAAAGTAGGCGCGCAGGCTGTCACGGTCGAGCACCTCGGTATTGAAGCCATCGGCAATCGACAGCCGCTTCGAGCCGCGGATTTGGAGCAGAAAGTTGTGCTCCTCATCCAAGTGAAACGGTGTGGTAGACCCCGGTGAGCTCACGAAGATGTCGGCTCTTGGTGCCGAAAGGCCCGACGCGACGCGTTCAGAGGGAGGGCGAAATTCCTCGATCAGGCTTTTCAGCAGTTTCGCAAATTCCGGGTCAGCGCCCACATCGCGAAGTTGCATCCACGCACGACTGCTCTCGATTTGCGCAATGGTGTCCACCGCGGACAGATCCGGGCGCGCCAACTGGCGGCTAACGAAGGTTCGGCTCGAGTTGTCATCACCCGCCGCGACCTGATTGATGGACTGTTCACCCCTGAAGTACAGAATGGCGCCTTTGAGAGACCGCGCAAGTTCCACCAGACGCGGCAATTCGAGCAGCGGATGCCCGACGAGATTGTGAGTGATTTTGAACGGGTACCGATCGAAGTATGCAGTGAACAAATCCTCATCGAGCGACAACAGATTTGCGGCGGCCATGGTTGCGTGAACCTCTGTGGAGTGCGGGACGGATGACATCGCCATTACTCAATATCAAAGGGTAGGTGCGCTTTGCACGATTCGCGATCGAGGCGTCGTATGCCCGCCCCAGCGTATGCTAGAGCAACCGAAGTCAGCTCGCGCGCGCGATTGTTACCGGTCGGCGACGGATTTGTTTCGGTATTCTCTTCGCTCGGCTGAGTCGCCTCCGCAGCGGCTGCCTCGCCCGTCTTCGGCTTGGAACGCAGCTTTTGCCTCAGATCACCCAACGATGCGCGGACATTGTGCAGACTCGCTCGACGGATTAGCTGAACGTTGACGACCTCGATAGCTTCCGCCCCCCAGCGGTGTTTGTAGTAAGCAAAGTTTTGCATGAAGCTCAGGTGCTTATGATTCTTTTCGATCGCGCGTCCGACGGCTAGCAGCAGTAGCAGCTGACCCGGACCGAGGTCCGCCCTCGACTGATCGTAGGCCATCTCGAGACACCACGCGCCGTGGCTGTGCGGCGACCAAGTCGAGTTCGATCCCATGAGAAGTCCAGCTATCAGCACGCCATCGAGGACGACGCCGATGAATTCAGGATACAGACCTGCCTTTCCGGCGGCAATTTCCCGATAAAAGCGCACACGCCGCGGATGGCGGTGAATGGACGATTCGGTGTTATGTTTCCAGCTGCGGCCATCGAGATCACAGTAAACGTCAAACCAGGCGCTCGCCGCCGCCCCACCCTCCGCGAGAATCAGCTGCACGTCTCCGTTTGAGAAAAGGCGGCGGGCCTGTCGGCTTATGTTCGATCGCATCTTCTTTACCAACGATTGAAAATAAGCCGCGAGGCTTTCCCAAGCGATGGGAATGTCGTTATAGGGCTCGACCTTGATGTCACGAACCCGGAATTTAGCCCCGGCGGCGGCATGCGCGACGCGATACAGCGCTGCACCGGGTTGTTGGCCGGCGAACTCGAGCATTCCGCAGCCTGGCTCATTGCAGATGCACCTAATCAGTGCGGCAGCGACACGCTCGCCGTCCTCGGCCGCGGACAGGATGCCCGGATGTTCGCTGTCCAACGGGGCCAAGAATCGCAGGCTGGCGCTGGCGGTCAGGGGCAGGACCCCGGCGATGCCGAACTGATTTTTGGCAATCCTCATCGGCGCACAGCCGATTAACCGATCGCCTTCCCGGATCAGATAGAGGCGTTCTTCCTTACCAGGCACGTAGTATTCCGAACGCAACGCGTAACTCAGCAAGAATGCCGACGACAAGAACGGATTGGGGTGGGCGGAGGCCAGGTTCAGACGGTCGATGTCGGCTGCAAAACGCACCAAGGAGGCAACACCGTCGAGGGAAGACACCGTGAGGTTCATGCCGTCGGAACGCGCCGCCCGCTCTGCACCGGCGCGGGCCTCCCCGCCCAATTCCCTTCTGATACCATCCGCGCTCATTGTTGCAACCTTAAGCGAATCAGCCGATCACTGCATTGACGACAGCTTCGAAAGTAGACGTGACCACAGGTCATCCGGTCAAGCCCGGATTTCGGCTATCGCCACGAATCGGCAGTCCTGGCGAAGTATTGTTAAAGCGCACATCCTTGCGCCACGCGTAGATTCACGCCATGTCGCGCTTCCCAAAACGAACATTGTGGATCACTGGCATCGTCCTTCTAGCGACCTCGCTTGGCATTGGAAGAATTGCATATAGACACTACGCCGAGGTGATGGCTGACTTCGAAGCAGAACTGCCTACGATGCTGTCCCGGCATCCCGAGCAGGCCGGCATCGCAGGACTTGAGGAGGTTTCTTTCCGCACCGCCGGCGGCCTGCGGCTGTCCGGTTGGTATGTTCCCTCCCGGGATCGCGCCGCCATCATCGTCGCACACGGCACGAACGCGGATCGCTCCTCGATGTTGGAGGAAACGCGAATACTGGCGGGAGCGGGATTCGGCGTCTTGACGTTTGACTGGCCGGGAAGCGGCTCCAGTGAAGGCAAAATCCAGTGGAACTACATCGAACGTCAGGCGCTCACGTCCGCGATAGACTGGCTCGTCGGGCGCCCTGAAGTCGACCCACATAAAGTCGGCGGATTAGGCTTCTCCATCGGCGCATACGTGATGGCGGGTGTGGCCGCCCGAGACGCCAGGTTGCAGGCCGTGGTGCTGCAGGCCACGCCCACGGACTACTTGAAACTCACTCTATGGCAAAACAGAAAATGGGGCCTGCTCAGCGAGCTTCCTGCCACTCTGGCGCTGCGGAATACCGGTATGCCAGTCAATGAGCTGCGGCCGATCGATGTCGTACACGACATTGCCCCGCGCCCCATCTTTGTCATTCAGGGCGATTTGGATGGAACGGTGCCCGTGTCAATGGCGAGAGAGCTCTTTGAGGCGGCCGGCGAACCGAAATCGCTGTGGATCGTCGCCGGCGCGCATCACGGAGACTACGAAAAATATGCAGGCGGCGAGTACGACTTGCGATTGGTACGGTTCTTCACCGACAGTCTCAAGCCCGAACCGGACCGACACATCAACTGACGTCAAGCTCGATCAGTTCGTCAGCGGCGTCTGCTTCCGAAACGACAGCAGCAGCATTTCGAAATCAGATCGTTTCACCGCCCCCACCAGCCACGACAGCACGCCGAATACCAGTACACACATCGGGATGGCCAAGAATGGCGTCAAACCAGGCAGCAACCGAACGACCACGATGGTGGCCGCCCCTGCTGTCAAACCTCGGCACAGGTCGAGGATCATGCCGCCGGCGATGGAGCCGCGAACAAGTACAATGCCGGACACCAGCATCAAGGATTCGCCCATCGTCATGGCGAATGGAACGCTCAGTCCGCCGTTGCCGAAACGGTCCTGGCAGACATGAACCAGGAGAAAAACCAGGCCGGTCGTGAGAGCAACCGATGCTGCCTTGGCGATGGCCAACCAACCGGCGTTACCCTTGGCGACCACGGCGGTACCGAGAAACATTCCGAGGTACATCAACAGTAGAGCCGGTGCGAATGCGCGAAGGTCGTCAGCCGCCGGACCGAACTTTTCCATGCCGTAGATGAGCCCGACCGCCACGTCCGCAAATAAATAGGTGCCCACGGCGCCGAGCACTGCCACCAGCAGTAGCGGACGGAACGAGACATCGAACACCCGTTTGAATTCCGCCTCGTCAGAGGCGGCGACGGACAAGCGCGGGAACATGGTCCCGGCAAATATTCCCGCCGGCGCTATCAGCGTGCCGAAAATATTGGATGCCGCTCCGAGCCAGCCCACCACTTCGGGGGAGGCCATCTTGTAAAGGATGTTGACATTGAAATAGGGTTCGAGCGCGACAGCCAGGTTGACTGCGAGAAAGGCGGTGCCGTCGCGCACCAGCTCGTGCACCGTGGACCTGTTGGCCGTGAGCGCGGGTAGATGTTGTCGGCGGTACATGCCAATGCCAATCGCCAGAGTCAGGCATCCGGCCACGCTCCACACGGTCACCAGTCCCAACAGGTTTCGACTCAGAGCCAGCACGGCGAGCGAGCCCAACACGGTCGCCACTTTCAGCACGACATTCAGAACGGCATCCAAGTCCATGCGCTCGCAAGCGCGGAACACCCAGCCAAAGGACAGTCCGAGGTACTGCGGGAGCCAACCGAGAATCAATGCCCCCGTGAGCACGCGCGTGCGTACGTCATAGTCAAGCAACCACGTAATCGAGACCGCGACGACGCAAGCCACCAGGGCACCGGCGCTGCGGGCTGCGAACGCGCTACCCAATAGCTCGCCGGCTCTATCCGGGTGACGAGCCGTTTCGCGGGTGATGAGCATCCCATAGCCCCAGTCCACGATGACGTACGCAAAGGTCGCGATGGTCATGACTAGATAGAGCCGGCCGAAGTCCAAGGGTCCGAGCGTTCGAGCCATCACCGCGTTGAGCACGATGGTCAGGATCGTCGTCGTCACCTGGCCAATACCGAGATGAACGATATTTCTCGCCATGCCGCCACGACGCGGCACTCCCTTACGAATCGTCATCGCGACACCGGATCACGATTGCTCAAGACTGTACATTCCCCTGGAGGTTGCCGCACGGCATGGTATCCAGACTCATGATTGACAACAAGCGATCAGATCGCAGCCAACGATCCGGTGCTGCGGCCTGGCGGGCTGATCCTGCTATGATGCCGATGCCTTGTGTGACGCAATGCGCAGTCGCCCGAGCGGTAAGATTAGCGAAAAACTGGAAGTAGACGCAGTACGTGATCAGTGGTCTTGCGATGATATTAAGTTGAGGCGACGTTTGCTGCTTCGCCTGGCGATCCTCGCTGTTGCCTTGGTGGCGAGTACCGCATTGGTCGAGTTCGCCCTTGAAGTTCGTGACTACGCTAGATTTTCGCGTGGGCAACAGTTCGTTGCGGTCGGCAATGCACGCGTTCGCTATGAATTGCGCGGCGTCGGAAGCCAGGGAGCCACTGCGGTATTCCTCTCCGGATTGGGCGGATGCGTCGAACAGACCGAACCACTGCGGCGCGCCTTGTCTGATGAAATTCCTTCGCTCGCCTACGACCGAGCCGACTACTGCCTCAGCCGAAGCTCGTCAGCACACTCGGCGATGGAACAGGCCGATGAACTGGCGGGCCTGCTTCGTGAGCTCAAGCTCGAGAAGCCCGTTCTGATAGTGTCCTATTCGTCCTCGGCTGAACTGGCCAGAGTTTTTGTCGGCCGCTACCCCGAGAAAGTGGCGGCATTGTATTTGATCGACCCCTGGATGCCCGAACTCGGGGTTGCGCTGCCCAAGCGGTTTGCTCCGCTCCGCTACTACGGGCTCAGTTCCATACAGAATTTTCTGCAAAGCGTGGTCGGTTACTACCGCCTGAGCCACGGTTTGCGCAATCCGAATCAGCAGTCACTGGTGGATCAACGGATGGAGGCGGTGGTGGTAGGAAGACCCCATAATTGGGCGCTGCTGGCTGAATGGTTTCAGAGGGATGTGACGGCAAGGCAGGCGCTGACATCGCCGGTTCCCCCAGATCTGCCGATCGAAATAGCCTTCACCAAACAGCGGTATCCCGATAAGGAAGCTGATGATGCGGTGAGGAAGGAATATTCCGATTTGGCCGCACGCTCGAGCCGCGGCAGACTGTTTGAGTTTGAGCACGTCAACCATGAGCGACTCATGCAGCCCAGTCCGATGTTCGATCCCATGGTGGAGCGCATCAAGCAGCTTTCGAAAGAATACGCGCCGCAGGTGACCTTATTGCACGCCGGCGGCAGCTGAGGCTCGGCTCGTACTGATGCGGCGTCGGGCGAACTCCTTGCTCTTGAGCCGGAAAGGATCTTCGACATACTTGAAAACCACGGCACTTAGGAGAATCGTGCCGGCGACGGCTATTCCCTGCCAGAGCAATGCGCCAAGGAGTGACATCTGCGGCGTGCTGATCCCCTCGACGATGGCCTCCGGCCTATGCAGCACCACGCGCACAAACTGGTTGCAAACCCACAATACGAAAATATGGGACATGTAAATCGAATAGGAAATGAGCCCGAGAAACCTCAGAAATCTGTGGCGCAACATCGCTTTGGCAAAATCTTCGCCGCTGCAGACCACAGCCAGGATGAGCAGCGCCGATAGAAAAAATATCAGGACATCGAACTGAGGATTCACCCTGAAGCAGAGAAACACCGTCATCGCCGCCAGTGCTGCAAATGTACTGCCGCGCGGCAGGAAGTTCGGATAGCGGCCCGAAAGAGTGGCAACGAGGCAACCGAGAAAATAACCCGCGAGACATTGCAGAATCTCCGAAAAGCCGCCGATGAACCCGCCGCCGAATGACAGCAGCAGAAGCGAGGCGCCTGAGAGGGCGACGAATGTAGACAGGCGCAGCGCACGCCACGACATGAGGCACACAATTCCGAAAACCAGGTAAGTGTAGAACTCCACGCTGATGGACCAACTCGGCAAATTAAACGCATGCGGGATATTGAAAAATCCCAGCGAATGAATCAGCAGCAACTGTTCTGTAAAGGAGGCGACAGTTGCCCCCTTGAAGGCGGACCCGCTCGGAAGCTGCAAGCCAAACACTGTCGCGGCAATCCAACTGGAGGTCGCGGTGAGTACCGCGAGCAGCAGAAACAACAGATGCACCGGATAGAGGCGGCCAAATCTTAGGAATTGGAAACGGAGAACGTCGCGACCGTTGTGCAACCGGTCGCCGTAGTTCAAATTCATCACGAATCCGGAGAGAACGAAGAACAGGTCAACCATGTAGTAGCTGTTCTGTATGAATCGAAATTCGTGAAGGCTCGCGTTCCAAACCGGCATGTGGAACAGCACGACCAGCAACGCTGCGATCCCGCGGATACTCTCAAGCTCTTCGATTTTCCCAGTTGGCTGGGTGGACATGCGCGACCTGACCTGATGGACAAACAGAAACTAGCATAGCCGATCAGTTGCTACGCCGCGGGAACCCGCCCGCACGCCTCGCTGAGGACCACGCTCGGATTCCGCGTTCCTCTACCAGTCCTACAAGGCATATCCCTAACGACACGCCGGCAATTCATGATGTCAGCAGCCGTGTTGTGTGAATTGAAACACAGTTTTCGGGAGGACTGACTCATGTGCTTCCCGATTCCTGAATTCCGCCGGGAAAAGTGTTCCTCAACGACGGCACATTGCAGTAATATCCGCCTGGTTTTGGACGCCGCTTTTGGGACCCTGTCATGAGACAAGCTTCGGCGTCAAATATGGGATTCCATGACAAAATTTCGACATTTAGCAGCGGTTTTCGCTGTCGCATCACTGGCTATCTTCGGCGCCGCTCAATCCTCGATCGCAGAACCGACCAAGGCGGAGCCGCAGCACGTCAATAAGCTCGGTCCGGGTGATTCGGTCACCGTTCAGGTGTTTGGCCAGCCCGACGCCACCACCACCTATCTGGAGGAGGATGGGACGATCAGCCTGCCCCTGCTGGGTAGTGTTCAGGTCGGCGGAATGACGCCGGTCGACGCGGCAACCCGTGTCGCGAAGGCGCTCAAAGACGGCGGGTACTTTGTGGACCCGCATGTTAATATCCAAGTCGCCCAATCGCGCAACCTGGTGACCGTCATCGGTGAAGTGGGAGCGACTGGGCGCTATCCGGTCACGCCCCGTACGACGATTTTGGACCTCTTGGCATCAGCCGGCGGCGCGAAGGAGACTGCGTCAGAGACGGGATTTGTGCTTCGCAGCGACGAAAATGGTCACGTCAACCGCTACCCAATCAGACTCGACGGACTGGCCGACTTCAAAGACGTATTGCCCAATGGAGTGTTGCTGGGAGGAGATTCGCTGCTCGTTCCCCGTGCCGAGCACTATTTCGTCGCAGGTGAGGTCACCTCACCCGGTCGGTTCAGCATCGAGCCGGGTCTGACGGTGATCAAGGCGATTGCGCGTGCGGGCGGTGTGAACGAGCGCGGCAGCGAGCGACGCATCGAGATAAAGCGTCTGGGCAAGAATGGTCAATACCAGACCCTCCATCCAAAGCTCACCGATCCAGTCCTGGCCGAGGACATGATCCGCGTCAAGGAAAGCATTTTTTGAGTAAATTCAAACGAATCCCCGGTACCGCGATTACTCTCGCCCTCCCGGAACCGAATTTGGCCGTCGTTCCCGAGCCGTTTGGGCCGCCGGGTATGTCGGTGGCACAGTTTTCCGCGATCTTGCTCGCTTATTGGAAGCAGGCCGCTGTGATTACCATCCTGGTCGCGTCGCTTGGGGCGGTTGCCATCAAGTTTCTGCCGAAGACGTATACCGCCACAGTCACCCTCATCGTGAATTCGGACCTGAAGGATCCCTTGGCCGGACGCGATTTTCCCGCGGAAATGATCAACAACTACGTCACGACACAAACCGAGTTGATGACCAGTCCTATCGTGTTGCAACCCGTCATCAGCAAACTCGATCTCATGACGGACAGGAACTTTACGGGCGGTGCCAGCGGCAGCGAAGAAGCAGTGCGAGAGACCGTACTGAAGAACCTAGCCGCATCGATGTCGATCGAGAGAGGTATCGGGGGGCAGCTGCTCTACATTTCAGCTTCTTCCAAGAGCGCGGTCAAGGCGTCCGAAATCGCCAATACGGTGGCGGATGTATACATCGACCAGGACCGGCGTCGACTCAACGATCCGGCCGGTGAACGCGCTCAACGCTACACCGAAGAATTGTCAGAGCTGCGTCAGAAAGCCACCGTTGCGCAGGACAAAGTGACGGCCTTTCGCAAGGAGCACGGCATCGGCGAGTCCCCCGCAATCGAGACTCAGGCATTGGACAGTCTGCATCAGCGCTTGCTCGATGCTCAAAACCAAAGACGCACACTGGAGGCCAAATTGAGCGGCCAGCCGACCGCCGATGAAGTTCTCGGTTCAGCTGCTCTCGATGCACAGCTTGCACAGCTTGCACAGTTGAGCGCCACGTACGGCCCGCAGCATCCAAAGGTACGGGAAATCAATGCGCAGATCGCCATGACGCGGCAGTCGCTGGCGAATGGCAACCACGCGATGACCGTGAGTACTGAAACGGAGCTGGCCCGTACCCGGGAGTTGGAGCGCAAGTACCTGCAAGCAGTTGCAGAACAGCAAGCCAAGGTCACCAAACTCAAGCAGGCGCAGGATGAGGGCAGCAAACTGGTGTTGGAACTGGATTCGGCAAACGCGGTTTACAAGCAAGCACTGGATGGCTTTGATCAGGTCATGTTCCAAGCCGTCGCCAGTCACACGAACGTGAGCGTTGTGAGCCGCGCGGTCCCGCCGTTGCGGTCAAGCAAGCCGAACAAGAAGAAATTGATGCTGGCAGTCCTCGTGGCCGCGTTGGGTATTGGCGTTGGCGCGCCGTTAGGCTACGGAATGTTCGTTGCCCGGCGCTTGCGATGCCGCGATGACATGGAGCGGGACTTCGGGATCAGCGTCTTGGCCAAGCTTGAAGCGGTCCCGTCATTGGCGCGCGCGACATGAGCGTTGAAGCAGCAGAAGGGGAAGTCGTCAGGTTTGTGAGCAGGCTGCGCGACGCTTTGATTGCAAGAGGCAGACTGACACCGGAAGGCGCAGTTCGCATCGAGGAGGCCACTCGAGAATTGGGCCTCGGATTCGGTGATGCCGCCATTCAACTTGGAATCATCTCGCGCGAAGAACTTGCAGAAGCAGTCGAGGAAGCCCGACAGCCGTCGAAACCCGATGAGGGCATAGTCGAGGGAGCGATCCATAAACTGTTTTTCAATCGCGGCCTGCCGGTCAAGTATGTGGGCATGGTTAAAGCCGGGCCGGCGCTCATCATGGCGCGCGACCCCGACACCAGCTACAGCGAGCAGATACGAGCCTTGCGCACGGAATTGATGCTGCTCAACGGTGGATCACACAGCGGCAACTCAATCGTGGTTCTGAGCCCCTGCCAGGGCGAGGGAAGGACTCAGCTCTGCGCCGAACTGGCTATCGCTTTTTCACAGCTGGGACAGCGCACTTTGCTGGTGGACGCCGACTTGCGCCGTCCACGGATCCACTCATTGTTCGAGTCGGACAATTTCAGCTTGGGGTTGGGACAGGCGTTGGCGTCGGGCAGCGCCCCGCAGCTCATGGGCGTGGAAAAACTCGCTCATCTATCAGTCCTGACAGCGGGCCGCAGCGTTCCGAATCCGCTCGAACTGCTGACAAACGGCCACTTTCAACGGCAACTGGCAGACTGGCGGAAGAAATACCGCATGATCATCATCGATACGCCGCCGATCACCGAATTCGCCGACGGCTTGGCAATCGCCTCGTTCGCAGAGCAAGTGGTTGTCGTCGGACGGTCAGATTCAACGCCCCACAAGAATATGAAGGAAATGCTGCGTCGCATGGGCGGCACGCAGGCGAGGATCGTCGGAGCGGTCATCAACAGCTTCTAGCGCGGCTGACGCCAATGCATGTGGCCGCCTCCATCGCAGTAGCCATCGCGCTGACCGTCGTGGTCCTGCCCGCGACCGCCGCATGCCTGTATCTGCTGGTGCTGACCATTCTGTCGGCCCGCACGACTCCGCCTTCGGCCTCCTCCCGCCAGATTTTCTTCGACGTCATTGTTCCCGCGCATGATGAAGCTGCTGGAATCGCCAAAACCATTGCGAGCTTGCAAGGACTCGACTGGCCTGGCGCCAAATATCGGATCGTGGTGGTTGCGGACAATTGCACCGACGCGACCGCCGCGATTTCGCGCGAGGCGGGTGCAACCGTGCTCGAACGCCGCGATTTGGCGCTGCGGGGCAAGGGCTATGCTTTGGCCTACGCATTCGCATCGAGCCGCGCGGCGCAGATGGCCGACGCAGTCGTCGTGGTCGACGCCGATTCCGTCGTGTCGGCGAATCTGCTCGAGTCCTTTGCGGCACGCATCGAAGCCGGTGCCGGCGCATTGCAGGCACATTACGGCGTGCGCAACGCGATGGACTCGTGGCGGACCCGGCTCATGGCCATCGCGTTGGGCTCGATTCACAAGGTTCGTTCGAGAGCGCGCGAACGCATGCAGCTATCCTGCGGTATTCGCGGCAATGGCTGGTGCGTCACGCACGCCCTGCTCGACAAGGTCCCGTACCGTTCATACTCGCTGACCGAGGACGTTGAATTCGGCGTCGAGTTGGGCCTCGCGGGCCATCGAGTCACGTATTGCGACGAGTCGGATGTCAATGGTGAAATGGTCACGAGCGAACACGCGTCTCGCAGTCAACGGCAGCGTTGGGAGAGCGGCCGCATCGCCCTAATCCGAGCGAAAGTTCCTGCGCTGGTGGCTGCGGCGTTTGCCCGCCGAAGTCCTGTTTGCCTCGACCTGGCATTGGACCTTTTGGTTTTGCCCCTGTCTTATGTGGTTCTGAACGTACTTGCAATCGGAGTGATCGGCGCCTTCGACCCCGGCGGCTTGCGCGCGGTGCTGTTGACCATTGGCCTGATTGACGCCTTGGCCGTAGGGCTCTACGTGTGCAGAGGGTGGCTGCTCAGCGGCGTTGGCCTCGCAGGGGTGTGGGATCTGATGCGGGTACCCGGGTTTTTGGTCTGGAAATTGGTGGTGGTACGTTTCCAGTCGAAGCCCGGCGCTTGGATCAGGACCAAGCGCGAGAGATGAAGCCCTAGCTTGCGGGCGCGGCGGCCAGCCTGGCCGAAGCACGAGCCTCTTGCAGTGCGCGCGACAAGCAGGTGATTGCCAGCAGCATGATGGTGAAGGCGCTGTCCCGCGCAAACCACTCGCTTTCCGACATGTTCATGACCATCTGCTGAAACAGCAACGCCAGATACAAGGCTGCCTGACTGCGATCAAAGCGCATCAATTGCAGCGCCTGACGCATGTAGGCGATGAGGAACAGGACCAAGCAGCCCATGCCAAACCACCCAAGGTCATTGACGATGTCCAGATAGCCGTTATGGGCCTCGGTGGGATAGAAGTACATGACATAGGTGAAGACATAGGACGGCGATCGGGCGACCGGTCCGATCCAGTAGGCGCCATAGCCCGAGCCGAGGATTGGAGCGTATTGAATATGTTGCTTGACGATGTCCCAGATGGTGGTGCGGGCGGAGAAGGTCGCGTCCTTGCCGGTCAGACTTCTGATGGGCGCCAGCAAAGTGTACGCACCAGGGATCACGTTTTGGATCACCAACTCATAGAGAAGAATGGTGGCGGCAATAGCCACGACTACATGGGTTGAGAATCGTTGTTTGACCACGGGTACTCGCATGACGAGCGCCATGAATCCAATGCCCAGCAGAGTGGCAAACAAGGAAGTGTTGCTTCTGGAGAGAGTCAGGCAGGTAAGTGAGACGAGCGTTCCAGCCAAAGGCCAGGCGATACGGCCCTCGCCGGCGATCAACCGGTTTACGCATATGATGGCGGCAACGCTCGAGATCATCCCGAACTGGTTCTTGGTGAAGGTCATGCCATGCCAGGCGCCTTTCTGCGACAGATCCTGTCCGAGCTCGGTGATCCTATCGGGGAACATCAAGCCCAGCAGAAGCGACATGATGAGGATGAACATGAGTGGCGGCAGTACCAACTGCTGGAGTCGCCGGCGGTTCCATCCAGCCAAAGAAATGGCAAGACATAGGAAGGCGATGGTCAGCAGAGTGACGGAGCGAAGCAGCGTGGCGCTCGGCTCGATTGACCACACCGCGCTCAGCGGAGCCAGCGTCAAGCAGGCTATCGCACCCAGGTTGCTCTCCTTGACGAGCAAGCGCATCGTCGACCAGCGGCTGACGACCACGTAGATGCTGATGAGCAGCGTGCAGATCTTGATGATTCGGTCTTCGGTATTTGCCGTGTCAACCGCGGCAGTGGTGGCTTGGAACATGGTCGGTTGATCTGCCAACTCCCAGTTCAGGCCGAAATTGGGTGGCGCGTTCTGATAGAAAATCAGCCAGAAGAGGATGGAAAGCAGCACGAGACTCGCGCCGCCACGGACGCTGGCACTTTTTAAGCGGCTCACGCCGGGCGCCACGCGGCGAGTGGCGGCTCCCGGATTGGAGGGTGCGCCGGCGCGCAACGGCCCTGAAACTCTGCGCATGGCTGCTTACCTAAAGGATGCGGCGACTTTTACAGGCGCCTCATCTGCGAAGGCGGGTAATTGAGAAATCGCATCAGTGACTAGATTTTGAATGTCGCAATTTCGCTTGTGTCGGTTCCAAACGCCCTCCGCCATGTTACGCCAGAACACCCTGTCGTTGCCGATGAAGCGGGAAATGGCCGCCGTCAAATCATCGCGACTGCAAGGCAGATAGTCCTGGATGGCCGTCAGTTCCGTACCTCGCACTCCGAAGACAGTTGAGATCACCGGCAACCTCGCGGCCAAATATTCAAACATTTTTACATTGGAACCGGATCCGCGCGTCACAAGATTAAGACCTGCATCACTGGCGGCAAAGTAGGGGACCACCTCAGGCACGGGCCCTGTGACGATCAGGGCGCCGTCGCGATGAGCCTTTCGTGACACCGAACCCACCACGAGAATGTAGACGCGGCTCTCTGCCAGGAACTGCGCTTCTTCCCGGCAGAACGCTTGGATTTCTCGAAACGCCTCGACGTTGGGAGCGTAGCCGCTGCCGCTGAAAACGAGCACCCAATCCTCTTCGCTGAGGTGGAGTTGTGAACGCATGTGCGCACGCGTGCCCGGCGCAAATTTGTAAAGCTGCGGGTCCACACCGCAGCGAACCATAGGCAACTGCCGTTCGGAGCGAACGTCGTGGGCTCTAAAGAAAGCCCGATCTTCTTCGGCACAGACTAATATGTCCGTGTAGGTGCGCGGCGCGGCGCCCTCAATATCGCGCATCCAACCCGCGAACCGGCGCTGCCGCGCAGTACCTTGCTCGAGCAGCTTATGCTCCAAGTTGTGGCTGATCAGATACCAGGGTTTGTCACTCCACGGACCGGGAATTGGCGGGCAATACGGCAGATCTGATACAACAATATCCGCCGCTTGCAGTGCTCTCTTGAGACGCTTTGGAACAAAACCGTTCGCGAGCATCTTGTGCTGCCACACACGTGGATAGTCGAGGCGGCGGCCAAGCGCCTGCATGAATCCGAACGTCAGACCCAGATGGGTCGACTCCGTCAGTCGTGGCTCGATGGTTGTTTCCATCGTCAGTCCGCGACGGATATTCGTACTCCGGTAGTCCTCCCTCCGCCCAGCGGTGCTGAAAATATGCACCGAATGTCCAATGCGCGCCAAGGCGCGGGCAATGCTCAGGGTGTGGATCTGGCCACCGGTAGTGGCCGGCGCTATGCGATTGCCGCTGACCAATAATATATTTTTCATGAATTCAGTCGGCACCGCTGCAGGCGTCACCATTTTAACAGCTGATGTGCAATGCAAGGTCGACTCATTTCACGGTTTGAGGAACTGCTCATGCACCGCCCGGCAGAGCGATTCGCTCCTGCATCGGCTCCCTAGTGTTCGGATTTCGCGACATTTTTGCTGGTCGCTTATCGCGCCTATCATCGCGGAAATTCCTCGATTTGCTTTTCGGAGTAGTAGATGTTCGAACAGTATCAAAACCCGATCGCCCTCCGCGGCTGCGTGCTCGCAGCCGTTCTCGCCCTGCTTGCCGGCTGCGGTGCGGGGGGCACCAGTTCTACAGCGACGAGCGACTCATCAACTCCTCCGGCGCCGGTTACCGCGGCTCCGGCGACGCCCGCTTCGCTGAAGGCAATGCCAGGCAATGCTCAGGCGAGCCTGACGTGGTCGGCGGTAAACGGGGCAGAGAGCTACGCTGTCAAGCGCGCCACGACCGGTGGCGGTCCGTATGCCAGCCTCGCGACCGTCGATTCACCCTCGTACACCGATGCCGCGGTGAAAAACGGAACAGTTTACTACTACGTTGTCGCTGCCGTTAATGCAATGGGCACCAGTGCTGACTCGGACCAAGTCTCGGTCACTCCGGACCCCGCCGTCACGACACCCGCGGTTCCGATGGGCCTCACGGCAACCGCCGGCAATGCTCAAGTAAGCCTCAAATGGACCGCGAGCAGTCGTGCCACCAGCTATCACGTGAAGCGCTCCACGACCAGCGGCGGACCCTTTACACAGGTCGGCGCACCCAGCTCAGCGTCTTATACCGATTCCTCGCTCACCAACGGCACGACCTACTACTACGTTGTCTCGGCCCTCGACTCCGCCGGAGAGAGCGCAAATTCGGCTCAAGCCAAAGCTGCACCGGCCGCACCGGCTGCGCCCACGCCGCCTGCGCCGACACCGCCTGCGCCAACACCGCCTGCGCCGACGCCGCCTGCACCGACGCCGCCTGCGCCAACGCCGCCTGCGCCAACGCCGCCTGCGCCGACACCGCCTGCGCCGACACCGCCCCCCACTACCCCACTACCCCCAGGGCTCAACTTCACCTCAGCGCCGACCTTGAGCGGCGTGACCATGGTACAGAATCGAGACAGCGTCATCGTGCAAGTCCCCGCCGTCGCGAACGCGCGGGATTTTCGCGTGCTGGTTCAGCCCACCGCGGTTGCGGGCAATTCGGATGGCACTGAATCCGTGAGCGGCGGAACCCAGTTTTGCGCCGGCGTTCGTCAGCACCAAACACGCGCGCACTACATTGCGGATAACGCGAGCCTCTATCCGTACTTTTTCTACACCAATACGGGCGGCTCAAGCCCTGCCGCCGAGGCAGCCCCGCCGAATTTCTATTCCGCGCCGACAACGCCGTGGAGTTGGTTCGATTTGGACACGCCTCCGAACTTGCAGATCGAGGTCACCGGCGTCACGGCGAATATGACGGTGACCGTCGAAGCATTGGATCGGCTCTGTCCCTTCCCTGGCCCCATCGGCCAGCAGCACGCTGACATCCAGCTGTCGCCGGGCCCCTGGGTGCAACACCCCGACAATCCCTGGATCGATGCCTCATACATCTCAACCTTCCCCGTGGTCACGAAGGCGGAAGTGATTGCCAAGTACGGCAGTCTGATCATCAACGGGCAAGGTTGGGCAGGTGGCCCCAACGTGCAGGCGAATCCCCCGCTCAAGCCGCCGTTTGCCCAGCCTGCGGCGCCCAATCCCCCGAAGGTACTGGCGCGAGCCGCAGTCACCATCTCGCCGCTGTCCGCCCCTCCGGCGGCTCCCACCGCGTTCTTTGACGACTTCTCCAACGCGAGCGACACGTTCAAGGCCCTGCCGGTACCGAACTGGAAGTACCCGCGCTATACCGGGGCTGGTCAGCTCGTCCTGCAGAACTCGAAGTGGACCGTATACGGCAATGGCTTTACCTGCTGCACTCCCACCACTCCGAATAACGGCACCGGCTATGCCGACGCGTATGTTGACGATGGTGCCCTGCACACGACGCTCGGCGACTGGGCTCAAGGCGTTTTCTCGGAAATCACCATGATTCCGCGGAAAACCGCCCATTTGAACGCCACGAACTACCTGCATGTGACTTACGAAGTGAACTCCTTCGCGACGAACCGCAGGTACTGGGTGTTCACGCTGTGCGGGTCCAGCACGGCCGGCCAGACCATGGACAGCAACGGGGTGATTAAAGAGCAGATCGTGCATTCGACCTTCTTCTACAACCCCACGGGCATGAGCCCGAGCACCGCCGGATGGAACTGCGTACAGCTCCTAAACCGGTACGGGAATTCGTATGCATTCTCAACGTGGGAAAACATGCACAAGCTCGATGGCAGCCGACCGATTGGTCCGGCCAACAACGGCCTCTATGACCTGAAGGACTATATTTACAATACGGTCGCCAGCATCAGCAACCCTTCGAAGGTCGCCGCCTACACCGTTCATCCGGAAAGCGATGTGGTCGTGCTTGTCAACAAGCCGATACCCGCCGCGAATCTGCCGGAGGTGGGAGGCGTCAACGAGCAGGTGACTCAGTCCGCGACGACCAGCCCCATCAATGTTTCGCCCCTGCAACTCGACAATCCGGCCGGCGAGGTGGCCTGGTTCTATAAAGTGGACGCGAACGGAAATCCGATTGCACCGATCCTGGACGATCAGCAGTTGGTCTCGCCGCGCACGAAATACGATCTGTACATCCGCAACAACCGTCTGATCATGTACGTCAACGGCAAGCCGGCACTGTGCAACGATTTCACGACGCCGACCACAACGCTGAACATGGCGGATGCCGCGGTCGGCTTCCACGAAGTGCTCTATCACTCGGATGCCGAATTCGAGGAGCGATTCTTGAGTCCCGATCAAGGAGCCGCCTACCACTATCGGTACAACTCTCCGTGGCTCGATCAACGCACGTGGGACAACATGGGTTTCGAGGAAAATGTGACAGCACCTGCCGACTTCAATCCGAGCACCTGCTTTGCGCATAAGAGCCTCGGCCCGGAGAATAACGAGCCCTGATGCGTTGGCGCCGGCGCTGGGCTCTTCTCGCGGCATTATCCGCCCTCGAGGTCACAGCCTCGGGGGCGGCGTTGCAATGCCCCGAGCACCTTCAGTTCTTGAAATCGAAGTGCGCTCAGTGGCAGTCCGACGTCCTTCCCAAGGCAATTCCCCCTGCCAGGGGCAACGCGTTCGCCGACGATGAGCCCGCGGCCGCGCTGGGCATGAAGGTCTTTTACGACAATCGATTTTCGCAAAGCGGCAGCGGTGTTGCCTGCGTGAACTGCCATGACCCGGAACACGCGTTTGCGGAGCGAAAGGCCACCTCGCACACGATCAGGGAGGTAGCCCGCAACGCACCCGATCTGATCAATGCCGCCTGGTACACTCAGTCGCACTTCTGGGATGGCAAGGTCGACAACCTTTGGTCGGCGCCGCTTTTTACGCTCGAGCAAGACGATGAAATGGGATCGACACGGCTGAGCGTCGTGCACACCCTGGCGTCAATCTACAGGATGCGGTACGAGAAGATTTTTGGCCCCATGCCGGACTTCAGCGACCTGAAGCGCTTTCCTGCTTCCGGCAAACCCGGTACTCCAGAGTTCGACTCCATGTCGGCTGAAGACAAGGCACAAGTCGATCAGGTCTACGTGAAGCTCGGCAAAGCGCTCGAGGCCTACATCCGCAAATTGGCAGCCGGCCGCGCTCCGTTCGATGACTTTATCAATGGCTCAACCGGCCTACTCAGCGCGGACGCGCAACGGGGCATGGTGGCGTTTACGAAGTATGCCTGCGATACCTGTCATAGCGGTCCGACCTTCACTGACGAGGCATTTCACAATCTTGGCTATCCAACCAAACCTCGGGAGCCGAAGGATTTGGCGCGTGCGGGCGGCGTCAAGTTTGTGAGTCACTGGCAATTCAGTTCAAGCAGCAAATTTGCCGACACGCAGCCGGCCGGGGTCACGACTGCGAGCCTGACCACGAGCAGCGGCGAATTGGCGGGCTTTCGGACACCGACGCTCCGAAATGTCACGTCGACTTCTCCCTATGGACATGACGGGCAATTCGAGACCCTCGAGGAAGTCATCGACGCCCACAGGCAAGCTCTGCCGGGGCACGCACCGCTCGCTGCGCAGGACAAACACGACATCGTTGAGTTCCTGCGCTCGTTGACCGGCCGGCCGCCGCAGCGTCCATGGAACTATTGGCCTGGCGGCTGAGACGACGATTCGCTCGAGGCGCCGGTCTGTACAGCCTGTCCTGAAAGATCGTCGATCGCCGTGGCAAGAATCAAGCGCGTCTCGGCGCTGGTCAACAGTGAACTGTGGTCCACTTCATGGGGGAAGAAACGAACCTCGCCATGGGGCGATCGAGCGACGAATTGGAAAATGAGGGGGCGAACCGGATCAGTGTCGGCGATCGGGTTTGACAGATATAGCAGAGGCGGCAACGGCGCCCGAGATTCCACCACCAGGCGCTGCGTGTCTTGGGCGGCCCACCAATCCCGTGCTTCCGCCCACCAGAAGTGGAAACTCCATAGGAGCGCCGAGGAGCGTTGCTCCTGAAGGGTGCTCGGCTTCTGCGACTCCAACGAGCCCATGAACCGCCTGATGCCGAACAGCGCCGTGAGGCAGCCGGACGAAAATGTTCGCACGTAACTGCGGTGGATACTGGGCACCTCGTCCCCCAGGACCGAGTCTCTCTCGGGAAGGTAGGGATCGAACAGGACCAACCCTGCGGTCTTCTCCGGAAACTGATCGGCAAACAGCCGCGCCTCCATCGAGGAAATCGAATAGCCGACGACGATCACGGGGCGCTTTATGTTCAGGGCGTCCAACAGTTGCGCGAGTTCTCGCGCCTGATCGACACCGCTGTGCGCCGAGGACGATTCGCTGAAACCCGAGCCGCCGCGGTCATAGGCCAGGACCGGGTGTTTCGCGGACAGCTCGCGCTGGAATCCCTCCCACTGCTCGGCCGAGGCCAGCATACCGTGCAGCAGAACCACCGTCGGGCCCGGCTTGTCCGCACCGAGCAGCCGATATCGGACCCGAGATTCGCCAAGTTGCGCGAAAGTTTCGGACGCAGCCAAGCGGGCAAAATCGCGCTTCTCCAGAAACTGCTCGAGAAGCGCGGCACCGATGAGCAAGAGCGCGACGAGCAGCGCCAAAAAGCCGGCTGCGCGCGCTTTGGAAATTCGGACTCTCGCCCGCGGACGGGCCATCGACTCTTTGTGCACCGCCATTTAGCGGACGACCATTCGCGCCACGCCCCCGGTGAACAACGATGCGTAAAGGATGCCGTGGGTGTCATCGTAGGCAAGGAACGGTATGCCGCCGTCGGTACCCTGACTAATCTGCGGTGGAGCGGGAAGATCGTGCCACACCTGATCGTTGTCCAGGCTCGCCCACTTCAAGGTCGGGTGCCACTGGTCCGCGGCGAAGATTTTCTTCGAGCCCTGAGCGATCATGACCATCAGACCCGTCGATCCCGGGATGTGCTCCCACTTCGCGCCGTCGGAGCTCCGGAGCACGCCATAGCGGCTACCCAGGTAGTACTTGCCGTTGCTGGCCGGCACAAAGGGTCGGATCGTATATTCCGCTTCGCAATTGCCGTCGCCGTTCAGTGCGTCGCTCGACCACGTATGGCCTGAGTCTTTCGTCACCAACAGCTTGGTGCCGCACCATACCCAGACTCCCCCCTTGACGATGATCAAGCCACCGCCTTCGGTCCAAGCCTCTGGAGCCACCATCACCTTCCAGGTGCTGCCGCCGTCCGCCGACTCCGCGATGCAACTCGGCGCGTACGGCGCATCGCACGGTCCGTGCGTTGACACGACCAGGTGCAGGTGATTTGTCGGATCGAGCGAGACATTGTTCACGAATCGTTGATAGGCCACTCTCGAGTACAACGTCCCGGCGAGAACGTCGCTCCAGCTGTGTCCGGCGTCGGTAGTCTTCCACAAGCTCTGGGCCCCGTAGCCGGACGTGGCGTACATGACGCCGGATGTCACGGGGTCAACTTGCATGCTCCACTGTGCCCCGTCGCTGACGCTGCCCCGGCCTTTGTTTGCCTTAGTCCACGTCGACCCGCAATTCTCGGAACGCCAGATCGCGCCGTCTTGCGACCCCGTGCCCAGCCATACCCGCCGCGGATCAAAGGGATCGACAACGATGCCCGCCCCGACCGTGCCCTTCACCGCGCGCGGAGTCTTCCCGGCCGGGGTCACGTTTTCCCAGGTCCCGGGCTCTGGCAGATTGTCACAGCCTTGCGAGGCGGGAGGCGTCCCCGGTGCCGCGATCGGCGCCGGTTGGTGCTCAGGGGCCGATGGGGCGGAAAAAGAGGCCTCTTCGAGGCATGCCAGTAAAGGCACGGCGAGCGCGCAGAGCGCCGCTGCACGGCGCAGTGGCTTTAGGTTGATCAGTTGACGACGCATTAGAGTACTCCCCGACCAGAACTTCACCGACAGGCGCTGAGCCTATCGGTTCGGTTACCAGAGGAGAAGTAATCTAGCAGCGTTCAGTTGGTCAAGCCCTCATTGCGGCACGACCATGCGCGCCACGCCGCCCGAGAACAACGATGCATACAGGATGCCGTGGGCGTCGTCGTACGCCATGAACGGTATGCCGCCGTCGGTACCCTGGCTGATCTGCGGCGGGGCAGGAAGAGTGGTCCACACCTGATCGTTGTCCAGGCTCGCCCACTTCAAGGTAGCGTGCCACTGGTCCGCGGCGAAGACCTTCTTCGAGCCCTGAGCGATCATCACCATCAGTCCGCTCGTTCCCGGAACGGTTTGCCACGACTGCCCATCCGAGCTTCGCAGTACACCGTTGCGGCTACCCAAGTAGTACTTGCCGTTGTCAGCGGCGACGAAGTTGCGGATGGTGTACTCGGCTTCACAGGTACCGCCGCCGGCAAGCACATTGCTCGACCACGAGCCACCGCCATTCGTCGTCACCAACATATTGGTGCCGCACCATACCCACACGCCGCCCTTCACGATGATCAAGCCGCCGCCTTCAGTCCATGCTTCCGGTGCGGTCATCACCTTCCAGGTGCTGCCGCCGTCCGTCGACTCCGCGATGCAATTCGGCGAGTACGGCGCGGCACAGGTTCCGTGCGTTGACACCACCACGTGCAGGTGATTGGTCGGATCGAGCGAAACGTTGTTCACGAATCGGTTTGCCGCCACGGAGTTGTACACCGAGCCGGCGAGCACATCGGTCCAGCTCGTACCGCCGTTCGTCGACTTCCACAAGCTCTCGGCGCCGTAGCCGGAGGTTGCATAAATGACGCCGGCGGACACCGGATCGACCTGCATGCTCCACTGTGCGCCATCGCCGACGCCACCGATGGACGTGCCGTTGCCTGCGCCGCCCGCACCCGTGCTCGCTTTCGTCCAGGTCGACCCGCAATCGTCGGATCGCCAGATGCCCTTGCCGTCAGTTCCCAGCCAGATCCGCCTCGAATCGAAAGGATCGACAACGATGGCCGCGCCGGAGAGACCGGCGGCTGGCGTCACGTTCTCCCAGCTTCCCGCGGCCGGGAGGTGGTCACAAGTTCCGACAACCGGAGGAGGCGCCGGAGGAGCCGGCGGCGCGGGCGGCGCGGGCGGTGGTGTCGGAGGTGCGGGCGGTGCCGGAGGCGCGGGCGGCGTGGGCGCCGCAGGGGGAATCGGAGTAGCACTTGCCTGGCCGGAATTGGCACTCTCGCCGGTGGAGTTGAGCGCCGAAACCACGTAGTAGTACTTGGTCCCGTTTGCGAGCCCGGAGTCTGCGTAGGTTGCCGAGGTCGGTGCGCCGATCTGAGTGTACGGACCACCGCTGGTGGTGGCGCGTTTCACGTGATAACTGGTGGCGCCGGAAGTCGTTGACCACGTCAACGACACCGCGGCATTTCCGGCATTTGCCGCCAATCCCGCGGGTGCTGCCGGAATCGCGACGGCGGGGGCGGTGGGCTTGGCGCTGACTTGCGCGGAGTTTGCACTCTCGCCCGCCGAATCCACGGCCGAAACGACATAGTAGTAGGTCGTCCCATTGGTCACCTGGGAATCTGTGTACGAGGTCGCGGACGGCGCGCCAACCTGCGTGAACGGTCCGCCGCTGGCGGCAGCACGCTTCACATGGTAGCTGGCCGCACCACTGCTCGCAGACCAGGTCAAAGTCACCTGCGCGTTTCCTGGGCTGGCGGACAGGCCCGTGGGGACCGGCGCAATCGCAACAGGAGCCACCGGCGCACCAGCGACTTGCGCGGAGTTTGCACTCTCGCCCGCCGAATTCAGGGCCGAGACCACGTAGTAGTACTTCGTTCCGTTGGTCAAGGATTTATCGGCATACGAAGCTGAGGTCGGTGCGCCGATCTGAGTGTAGGGGCCGCCGCTGGCGGTGGAGCGTTTCACGTGATAGCTCGTCGCGCCGCTGCTTGCCGACCATGCCAACGTTACCTGCGCACTTGCGGAGGTTGCTGCAAGACCCATGGGTATGGGGGGCGTGGTGATGGTCGGGTCCGGGGTGACCGTGGCCTCAGGCGACTCACCGCTTTCGCCGTCTTCGTTAACCGCAGCCACGACATAGTGGTACGTCGTGCCATTCTTGACCGTATCGTCCGTGTACGACGGTGACGTCGCGGTTGCAACCGGAGCGTACGGTCCACCGCTCGTGGGGGAGCGCCTTACCTCATAGCTCGTGGCGCCTTGGCTCGTGCTCCAGACCAGACTCGCCTGAGAATTTCCGGGCGTGGCTTTGAGAGTAGTCGGTGTCGCCGGAACCTCGACCGCCGCGGGAGGCGATGCGGTCCCCGAATCGGCGGTGCCATTCGCATCGGTCTTACTCATTGAGGAGCCATCACACGCCGCAAGGGCCAAACAAAATGCCAGCGCGCTGCTGCGGATTACGATGAGTCTAGACTTCTGTTCGAACATTCTTTGCTGCTCCGGAGAAGCGGGTGATTCTTTCCCGCACGCGACGATAGTAGTCGCGAAGTACGAGCAAAAAAAATGTCGCGAAATACGAACAAAATCGTCGTGACGACAATGTGAATCAAGTCCAGTTTTGCAACTTTTGCACTGCGCAGCGGCTGCTTGGAAAGATCTGACGTGCGTGTTGCTCGCAATGAAGATCTCTGAACAACTGTCTACTTTCGCCGACATCGGCGCGCGGCGCTCCGCCGGCGACTCACTAAATGTGGGACGTGGCCTTGAATAAATGCGGGATTTCCAGATTGAGCAGTTGTAGAGCGCTCGGTGTCCCAAAAGTTGCCGGATATGCTAGGGTTGCGCGGTTTTTCGTGCATTTGCATTAGGGTCCGGAGGGCCACATGAACGTCGCACCGCAGCGGGTTGCTGTTTTGATCCCCGCCTACAATGAGGAAATTGCGATCGGCACGACAGTCCAGGGCTTTCGCGAAGCGCTCCCGTATGCGGACATCTACGTTTATGACAATAATTCGAAGGACCGGACCTGCGAGAAAGCCGAGCTTGCCGGCGCCATCGTGCGGACAGAGCCGCTTCAGGGCAAAGGGAACGTCGTGCGGCGGATGTTCTCCGACATCGATGCAGATGTCTACGTTATGACAGATGGCGATGCGACTTACGACCCGACATCCGCACCGGCCATGATCGATCTGCTCGTCGCACAAAATCTCGACATGGTGGTCGGCAGGCGCATTCACGAACAGGTGATCGCCTATCGGCCGGGACATGTTCTCGGCAACCAGATGTTGACCGGCTTTGTCGCCAAACTGTTCGGACAGCGCTTTACGGACATCCTCTCCGGCTACCGGGTATTCTCGCGACGCTATGTAAAGTCCTTTCCCGCGCTGGCCACCGGCTTCGAGACTGAGACCGAACTGACCGTCCATGCATTGACACTGGCCATGCCGATCTCGGAAGTGGATATCAAATACTTTGCTCGACCGGAGGGTTCGGTCAGCAAGCTGAGTACCTATCGCGACGGCTTTCGCATCCTCCGAGTGATGCTGATACTTTTCAAGAACGAGCGCCCCTTCGTGTTCTTCGGCATCGGCGCGATGGTTCTTGCACTGATTTCTTTGGTCTTGGCAGCTCCCCTCGTCGTGACCTACATGGAAACGGGCTTGGTGCCGCGATTTCCCACCGCGATTTTGGCTGCGGCCGTGATGTTGCTGGCGTTCCTCAGCGTGGTGTGCGGGCTGATCCTGGACACGGTCACTCGAGGCCGCCGAGAAATGAAGCGTTTGGCCTACCTGCAGATTCCCGCCCCACTCGCCCGGTCGCTGCAAGCGGAACCCCTGGCGTCGGACGATCGGCCTTCCAAGATCGCGCTAGCCGCTCACCGCTGAGCTTTGCCACCATTTCACCGCCCCTGCCGTCTGCACTTGACGAGATCCCATTGAAGCCGGGCTGGAGCACGCGACTTAAGCAACGTGCTGGTGCAGAGCGCGAGCGCGTCTTCAAATTCCTCGTCGTGGGTGCGGCAGCTTTCGTCGTGGACACCGGCTCGCTGAGCGTCTTCGTTTTGCTGTTTTCGATGGACCGCACACTGGCGAAGGCCCTTTCATTTTCGCTCGCAGTCTTGGCCAGCTTTGCGGGCAATCACCTCTGGACATTCCAGGGATCTCGCTCCAAGGCGGCGGCCAAACAGGCGGTTCAATTTGCTGCCGTGAGCGTTGGCGGACTTGGCGTCAATGTGGCAGTCTTCAGCGTCGTGCAACCTGTAGCCGCCCGCTTGTGGGGCTCCGTACCGGGGCTTTATGTGGGCCAAGTGATGGCAGTCGGAGCAGCGATGTTCTGGAACTACCTGGCCAACCGATTCGTTACTTACAATGACCTCCGATAAGTCCGCCGCGGCGGCGCGCGCCGTCAGGGCGAATTGAGCATGGACCCCACGCCGAGTCTCACCACCGAAGGTTCTGCCCTCCTTCCGTTGGCCTTCATCGCAGCATTCTTCGTGCTGAGTGTGGCCCTCGGGAGACGGTTGTCGCGGCTGTGCGGCGCCACTACCAACGGCACCAGCGTCGAGCGCGCGGTCATATACGCCGCATTGGGCGCGGGCGGGCTGCAGTTCGTACCATTTGCCCTGGGCACCGCAGGTCAACTCAACGTCACGGCGCTGCGCATAGCAGCGGTGGTGGTTGGCCTGCTCCTGTTGCCAGACCTGCGCGCGCTGGCCAAGAGCGCTGTTGCAAGCGCTCAGTCCTGGCGTTGGCCCGACCGCTGGTTATTGAGCTGGATCTTGGCGCTGAGTCCTGCCGTGTTGATGGCCACATTCATAGCGCTTGCCCCCTCGCTCGATCCGGACGGTCTGGCCTATCACCTCACCGTTCCAAAGCGCTGGATGCACGCGGGACACCTTGAGTACCTGCCGACCTATCCCTATTCGAATGCACCCATGGGCATGGAGCTGCTCTTCGGTTGGGCGCTCGCACTGGCGGGGGACTCCGCATCCAAATGCATCCATCTGCTGTTGGGCTGTCTCGCGATTGCCGCGATTTACCTGGCGGGCAAACGCTTGCGTGGGCCCATGGTGGGTGCCGTGCCGGCGACCATCTTCCTCGTAGGGCCGGCGGGCGCTGTTGCAGTTCTGGGCTTCTCATACGTGGAAGGCGGGGCTGCGCTCGCGACGGCAAGCGCCGCCCTCGCCTGGTTGATCTGGTTTCGGAGCAAGGAGCAAGGATATTTGCGGGTGGCCGCCTTGCTGGCCGGCATCGCCGTGACTTTCAAGATCAGCGCGGCGCTGTTTCCCATCGCCCTCGGCGCGCTGAGCTTCTTGGCCGTGTACGACCAGCTGCGAGAGCAAGGTCTCAAGCGGCCGTTCGTGGGCGCTGCCACCGCCATGGCGTCACTGATTCCGTTCGTGGCATCGCCGGTGATCCCGTGGTTCACTCGCGCCTTCCTGCTCACGGGCAATCCCTTCTTCCCCGTGCTCGCGAACCGCATTCCGTCGCGCGACTTGTCGGCTGAACTTGCCACCAAGGTGGATAACTACAACCGCTTCATGACCTGGGGAAATGCCCTTGGCAGAGAGTGGAGTCTCGAACAGCGCACTCACCTGCTGGTGGCCATCGGCGTGGTGTTGCTGCTGATCGGTGTATTCGCCTTCTTCAAGCTACGCACCCGAATGGCACGTGGCACGGCGGTGATTGTCACGATCACCGCCATCGCGCAGCTGTCGGCGGCCGGACTGTACTTCCGATACTCACTACCGCTCGCGGCGGCGCTCATGTTGCCGCTCGTGGTGCCGTTTGACCGATGGCTGGCGCGCCGCCCAGTGATGGTGTCTTGGATTGCCGTCACCTTGGTCCTGTCGCTCATGCAGGCTCGACGCGTCTATGTGGAAGTAGGCGGCAACTTTCCCGGCTTGGTGCGCAGCCTCGGGGGCGCTCAGCAGCGCACTGCCTTTTTGAAAGAGCGTCTGCCGCCGTATGCACTCTACGAACGCGTCAACGCAGAGCTGCCATTGAATGCCGGTATCATGCTGTCGCTCTATTGTGGTGGCTTTTACATGGATCGAGCCACGTATTGCGCCGAGATGGTCCAGGATTCGCTGCGTTTCACAAGCTGGGAGGATTTCAGCGCGGATCTGCGACGCTTGGGAATCACCCACCTCATCGCACCGAGCGTGCTGGCCACCGGCGGGCCAACTCCTTATCTGGGTGGCTCGGCGACCTCGGTAATCACGCGTGCAGATCAGTTCCGTCTGGTGCGAATACTGCTGACGCAACATGCCCGGACTCTGCAGACAGCCTCGGACTTGGGCTTGTATGAAATCGATCCCGGTTGGCTTGCAGATCCCAAATAGAAGCAGGCCGCGACTGAGTTGAGGTCCCTCTTCGGCTCGCACGGCGATGTGCGGAAAACCACGGACGTCTGGTAGCCGCGACATCTTGCGGTGATTTTTGATGACGGGTTTACTCACCGTCAAGAGCATCGCGCCCGAATCGGGACGCCAAAAAAAACTCCATCCATCAATTTACATGCGACCAGAGAAATGTCGCAGGAGTGAGACGTTATGATTTACGGACGTGGGAAGCAGCTGTTGTGGGGATCCGCTTTTGCACTATTTGCGGTGCCGGCGTTTGCGGGATTTAAAGTCACAGCTTCGGCCAGTCCGTCAACCGTGTCGAAGGGTCAGACTGTCGCATTCTCGGCGCAGGTGCAATCGATGTCCTATGCATGGAACATGATTGTCGACCTCGAGCTGTACAACGCGGCCGGCGCGAAGGTCGGCCAACTATTTTCCGACAAGCAGACCTTCAGAGCCGGCCAGATCGCTCACTACAACTGGAACTACTCTTTGCCCGCGACCGCGGCCAACGGTAAATATACGTTCAAGGTCGGCGTGTTCAACCCGACGTGGTCCCTTGTCCTTTGGAATAACTCTGCCGCCACTTTCTCAGTGTCCGCCCCCGCCGCAACGCCAACCAACGGACTTTGCGGGTCAGCGAATGGCCAATCGCTGAGCGCTGCGCCGACAACCAATCTGTGCTCGGCAGGAACGGCCTCGAAACTTAGCGGCACCGGTCCCTGGACCTGGCAATGCGCGGGTAGCAACGGCGGCACGACAGCCAGCTGCAGCGCCTTGCTCGCCGCCCCCAAACCCCCCATCCCCGCAGCGCCGGCGGGACTCGTGCCGAGTGCCGGCAACTCGCAGGTGTCTTTGACCTGGTCAACGACTTCCGGCGCCACCAGTTATCACATGAAACGCGCCGCCACCAGCGGGGGTCCGTACGCGCAGATCGGCTCACCGACCTCGGCAACCTACGCGGACTCCGGGCTCGCCAACGGGACCAAGTACTACTACGTGGTTTCGGCGCTGAACTCCGCCGGTGAGAGTGCAAACTCCCCGCAGGTAAGCGCCACTCCTGCTGCGCCGCCGGTCAGCCCTCCGCCTCAAGGTCTAAATTTTACCCCTGCGCCAACCTTGAGCGGAGTGACGATGATTCAGAACCGCGATAGCGTCATCGTACAGGTGCCCGCGGTCGCGAATGCACGGGATTTCCGCGTCTTGGTGCAGCCGACGGCAGTCGCAGGCAACTCCAACGGCACCGAATCGGTGAGCGGCGGAACGCAATTCTGTGCCGGCGTACGCCAGCATCAGTCGCGCGCGCATTACATTGCCGACAAGGCCAGCCTGTATCCGTATTTCTTTTACACGAACACCGGCGGCTCGAGCCCTGCCGCCGAGGCGCAGCCGCCGAACTTTTATTCAACGCCACCCACTCCCTGGGGTTGGTTCGATCTGGACACGCCCCCGAACCTACAGATTGAGGTCACCAACGTCACTGCATCAATGACCGTGACGGTCGAAGCCATCGACCGGCTGTGCCCGTTTCCCGGTCCCATCGCCTCACAGCACGCCGACATTCAGCTTTCGCCGGGGCCCTGGGTGCAGCATCCTGACAATCCGTGGATCGATGCCTCCTACATCGCCACCTTCCCCGTGGTCACCAAACAAGAGGTGATCGCCAAGTACGGCAGTCTGATCATCAACGGTCAGGGATGGGCAGGAGGCCCCAATGTGCAGGCCAATCCTCCCTTGAACCCGCCGTTCGCCCAACAGGCCGCACCGAATCCGCCGAAGGTGCTCGCGAGAGCCGCGATCACCATTTCGCCGCTCTCGTCCTCGCCTGCGACGCCGTCGGCGTTCTTCGATGATTTCTCCAATGCGAATGACACCTTCAAGGCTCTGCCGATACCAAATTGGAAGTACCCCCGCTACACCAATGCCGGTCAGCTCGTGTTGCAAAACTCCAAGTGGACCGTCTACGGCAATGGCTTCACCTGCTGTTCGGCGACCACCGGAAATATCGGCACGGGCTTCGCCGATGCATTCATCGACAATGGTGCGCTCCGTACAACACTCGGCGACTGGGCCCAGGGCGTATTCTCGGAAGTCAGCATGATTCCGCGCAAGGCCGCGCACCTGAATTCCACCAACTATCTACATGTAACCTACGAGGTGAACTCGTTTGCCACCAACCGCAGGTACTGGATCTTCTCACTGTGCGGTTCCAGCACACCTGGCGAGACCATGGACAGCAACGGGGTGATCAAGGAGCAGATCGTTCACTCGACCTTCTTCTACGACAGCACCGGCATGAGCCCGAGCACCGCGGGCTGGAACTGCGTGCAAGTCTTGAACAGGTACGGAAATTCGTACGCTTTCTCAACCTTCGAGAACATGCACAAGCTCGATGGCAGCCGGCCTTCGGTTCCAGCCAACAACGGTCTGTACGACGTCAAAGACTACATCTACAACACAGTCCAGAGCATCACGGATCCTTCGAAGGTTGCCGCGTACACGGTTCATCCGGAGAGCGACGTGGTCGTATTGATCAACAAGCCGATCCCTGCAGCCAATCTGCCGGAGGTGGGCGGTAACAACGAACAGGTGGTGCAGTCCGCCGTGACCAGCCCGGTGAATGTCTCACCGCTGCAGCTCGACAACCCGGCGGGAGAAGTGGCGTGGTTCTACAAGGTGGATGCCAACGGTAACCCGGTTTCCCCGATTCTGGACGACCAACAGTTGGTCTCGCCGCGGACCAAATATGACCTGTACATCCGTAACAACCGGCTGATCATGTACGTGAACGGCAAGCCGGCGCTTTGTAACGATTTCACGACGCCCACCACGAAGCTGAACATCGCCGACGCAGCGGTCGGCTTCCATCAGGTGCTCTATCACTCGGATGCCGAGTTCGTAGAGCGTTTCCTGAGCCCGGATCAGGGAGCGGCTTACCACTACCGCTACAACTCTCCGTGGCTCGATCAGCGTGAATGGGACAACATGGGCTTCGAAGAGAACGTGTCTGCCCCGAGCGACTTCAATCCCGCCACCTGCTTCGTGCACACCAGCCGGGGACCGGAGAATAACGAACCCTAGTGCTGGAACGCTGGACGCTTTTCATAGGCTCGCCGCTCTTGAGTATCGTCTCACGAGCGGCAGCCGAGCACATCGCGTAGCCGCGCCGATCGGATCGAGCAGCAATCGCTTCACCGTGCGCGACATGCAGGTAATTTTTGCAATCGTGCGAGCGTTGCCACTTTAGATTCTGAATCGCTTACCAGGCTCAAGATGCGTCAGCGCACCGACGCCGTGATTCGCTTCAAGCCTAATGCAGCGGCAAGCAACGGACCTCAACGTGACTATCGGCAGCGGACTGCGAAACGACGGGGAAATTACCTGACGTCTGGTAGCCGCGACATGTTGCAGTGATTTTTGATGACGGGTTAACTCACCGTCAAGAGCATCGCGCCCGAATCGGGACGCCAAAAAAAACTCCAACCATCAATTTACATGCGACTGAAAAAATGTCGCAGGAGTGAGACGTTATGATTTACGGACGGACGAATTGGAAGCAGCTACTCTCGGTGTCGGCATTTGTGCTGTTTGCCGTGCCGGCGTTTGCGGGATTTAAAGTCACAGCTTCTACGGCCAGTCCGTCAACCGTGTCGAAGGGTCAGGTTGTCTCGCTCTCGGCGCAGGTGCAATCGAGCTCCTATGCATGGAACATGATTGTCGATCTTGAGCTGTACAACGCGGCCGGCGCGAAAGTCGGCCAACTTTTTTCCGGCAACCAGACCTTCAGAGCCGGCCAGATCGCTCACTACAACTGGAATTATGCTTTGCCCGTGACCGCGGCCAGCGGCAAATACACGTTCAAAGTCGGAGTGTTCAGCCCGGCGTGGTCTTCCCTTGTCCTCTGGGATAACTCTGCCGCCACGTTCTCGTTGTCTGCCGCCACCACAGCGGCAACCAACGGTCTTTGTGGATCAGCGAATGGCCAAGCGCAGAGCAGTGCTCCGACAATCAATCTGTGCTCTGCTGGAAAAGCCTCTGCGCTGAGCGGCAGTGGTCCCTGGACGTGGCAATGCGCGGGCAGCAACGGTGGTACGACGGCAAGCTGCAGCGCCTCGCTCGCCGCCTCCAAACCCGCCATCCCCGCAGCGCCCACAGCACTCGTGCCGAGTGCCGGCAACTCACAGGTGTCTCTGACGTGGTCAACGCCCTCCGGCGCGACCAGTTATCACGTGAAACGCGCCACCACCAGCGGGGGTCCGTACGCTCAGATCGGCGCACCGACCTCGGCAGCCTACGCAGACTCCGGGCTTGCCAACGGGACCAAGTACTACTACGTGGTCTCGGCGCTCGACTCCGCCGGCGAGAGTGCCAATTCCGGCCAAGCAAGTGCTGTTCCGATTCCCCCTGCGGCGCCTCCCGCACCTCCCGCGCCTCCCGCACCTCCCGCACCTCCCGCGCCTCCCGCACCTCCCGCACCTCCCGCACCTCCCGCACCCCCGGCTGCTCCTCCGGTTGTCGGGACTTGTGACAATCTGCCTGCAGCGGGAAGCTGGGAGAACGTGACGCCAGCCGCAGGTCTCTCCGGCGCTGCCATCGTTGTCGATCCTTTCGACTCGACGCGGGTGTGGTTGGGAACCGACTCCAAGGGCATCTGGCGATCCGATGATTGCGGGTCGACCTGGACGAAAGCGAGCACGGGTGCGGGCGGCGCAGGCAACGGCGTCTCCACCGGCGGCGTCGGCGATGGCGCACAGTGGAGCATGCAGGTCGATCCGGTGTCCGCCGGCGTCATTTATGCAACCTCCGGCTACGGCGCCGAGAGCTTGTGGAAGACGTCGGACGGCGGTACGAGCTGGACCGATGTGCTCGCCGGCTCGGTGTACAACAGCGTTGCAGCGTACCGATTCGTGAACAACGTTTCGCTCGATCCGACCAATCACCTGCACGTGGTGGTGTCGACGCACGGAACCTGTGCCGCACCGTATGCACCGAACTGCATCGCAGAGTCGACAAACGGTGGCAGCACCTGGAAAGTGATGACGGCTCCGGAAACATGGACCGAAGGCGGCGGCTTGATCATCGTGAAGGGCGGCGTCTGGGTATGGTGCGGCACCAAGATGATGGTGACGACGAACAGCGGCGCCTCCTGGTCGAGCAATGCGCTCGCCGGCGGCGGTACCTGTGAAGCCGAGTACACCATCCGCAACTTCGTCACGGCAAGCAACGGCAAGTACTACCTGGGCAGCCGCAACGGCGTACTGCGAAGCTCCGACGGACAGTCATGGGAAACCGTTCCGGGAACGAGCGGACTGATGGTAATGATCGCTCAGGGCTCGAAGAAGGTCTTCGCCGCGGACCAGTGGCACGCTACCTTGAAGTGGGCGAGCCTGGATAACGATCAGGTGTGGACCACTCTTCCTGCCCCGCCGCAGATCAGCCAGGGTACCGACGGCGGCATACCGTTCATGGCGTACGACGACGCACACGGCATCCTCTATGCATCGTTGTTCTCGGGCGGCGTGGCGCGCATGGTTATCAAGTAAAACGGACAATAACGCTGCGGTGGTGGGCATCACCGCCGCAGCGTTTTTTGGCCACGGTCGGGCCAACCAGGGCCTCTCGGTGGTGTGGCCGATATCCGTTCGCCGCTCCAAATCGACAAAATTTCAGCGTTTAGCGACACGATTAGCATTTCGACTGGATTTCCGCGTCATAATATGTTGGTTATGCGCACTCCTGGGCAATCTAATGAAAATACGGGGATGGGCGAACGCCATCCCCGATCGGCTGCGGTTTGCGGCTTCTTGGTGGCGGCGTGCCTCGTGCTGCTTGCCGGCTGCCTGCCCAGCGCCCGCACTCCGGCAACGGCACCCATACCGACGAATCTCGCGGCAACCGCAGGCGATGCCTCAATTGCCGTGAGCTGGAACGCCAGCAACGGTGCGACCGGCTACAACCTGAGGCGTGCGACCGCCAGCGGGGGCCCGTATACGGTCATCGCCTCGCTCGGTACGACCAACTATGTGGATACGGCAGTGACCAATGGCACGACCTACTACTACGTCGTGTCCTCGCTCAAGGGTTCAGCCGAGAGTGGTAACTCAGCGCAAGTAGCGGCAACGCCCCAGCCGGCGCTTCCCGCGGTGCCAACCGCTCTGGTCGCGATTCCCGACAACGTCCTGGTGACCCTGACATGGACCGGAGCCAGCGGGGCCTCGACCTATAACGTAAAACGCTCGCTGACGGCCGGTGGACCTTACACACAAATCGGCACTGCGAACGTCACCACTTACGCGGATACCTCCGTCACCAATGGCGTGAAGTACTACTACGTCGTGTCGGCGGTCAACGTTGTGGGCGAGAGTGCAAATTCCGCGGAAGCCTCGGCGACTCCCGCGATTCCAACCATTCCCGCAGCACCAACCGGTCTCTCAGCGGCGGCCGGCAATGCGCAGGCGACTCTGACCTGGTCGGCGAGCACCGGCGCAAGCAGTTATCACTTGAAACGTGCGACGACCAACGGTGGTCCGTATACGGTGATCGCCACACAGGCTTCGACTACTTATGTCGACAGCTCGCTCACGAACAACTTGAACTATTACTACGTCGTCTCCGCGGTCAATTCCGCCGGCGAAAGCCCGAATTCGAACCAAGCCGTGGCCGTTCCCACGGTGGCAAATCCGCCTCCCACCGCGTTTGGGACCTGGGTGAACGTGACGCCATCCAACGTTGATCTCACCAATCCCTGCGTGGGAACCTCGACGGTCGGTGCGGAGCCTTCCAATCCGTCGAATGTCTATGTCCAGTTCAGTTGCCTGGGAATTTGGAAGTCGACGGACTACGGCGTCACCTGGACGGGCCCCATCAATACCGGAACCAACGGTGTGGCCGTGAGTGATTGCGCCGGCGGAATTTCGGTCGCTCCGAGCGGTACGGCGGGTACCCCGATCCTGTATCAGTCTTGTATTCGCGGCGGCGCGATTGGATTTTGGAAATCCGTCGATGGCGGCGTGAATTGGAATCAGTACAGCGTCGCTCCCGGCGGACTTCGCCAGGACTACTACCCTCCCGCTGTTGATCCCTATGACTCAAACCATCTGCTGATGACGGCTCACGAATTTGATTCGGTCGTTGAGAGCATTGACGGCGGGCAGACATGGACCGCCGTGCACATTGAGGGCGGAATGCTCTCCAATGGCCGAACCGGGTTCATTTTCTTTCTCAATACCGGCACCGCCTCCAGCACGCGCGTGACGTGGCTATGGCTCGGTGAACAGAGCGGCGGAACCAATGGCACTTGGCGCACGACGAACAGCGGCACGAATTGGGTGCAGGTCGAGAAAAACGAACATCTGCTGGGCTCTGCCCAAATTTACCAGCCCGATAACAACGGCGTCCTTTACATGGCGGGCGCCTACTCGGATCTGGGTTTTGGCGTATTGAGAAGCGCCGACTACGGTCAGACTTGGACACATGAAGGCGCGACGGGCACTCAGAACCTGGTATTCGGATCGCCCAAGAATGTCTACTCCATGGGTGTTGGCGGCGACAACCCCCTCTTTGAAGTCGCCTCTCAGCCCGGTACCGGCGCCTGGGTCTTCCCCGGCACCCCGGCCGCCATCACGCAGGTCACGCAGGTTGCCGTCGTGAATGACGGTACGAGCAATATTTTGCTGGGTGCCATGATGGCTGCGGGCGTTTGGAGATACGTCGAGCCCTGAGCTTTAGTTTCTGTCCGGGGCGGGCTTGCGAAAAACGACCCGCAGATTGAGCCAGAAGTTCACGAGGAATGCGATCCCAACACCGATGACCTTTGCCAGTACGGGCGCAAGGTCCAGATACAGGCTGCCGACCAAGGTCATCGAGACGTTTACGATCAGGCCGCCCACCGCGGCCAAGAAGAACAACCCATACCCCCGAATGGTGGGAGCGTCTTTGAACACAAAACGACTCGTCAGCACGTAGTTGACCACCGTCGCCAAGCTGAAGCTCGCAACGGCTGAGATCGCGACGGGGATCTGCGTCAGGCAGAGCAAGGCAAAACCGCCGACATCGACGATGGCGGCGGTGCCTGCCGTCAGGAAGTATCGCAGCAGCTTGTGGAATGTATTCATTGGAACGGGCGGCCTGGATGAGCTGGTCGCAGGTGAATCCGCGCGCAGGTGAATGCGAGCCTTTGAATGCACGCGAATTACGGCAGTGTGATGTATCGCTGCCCGGTAAATACAGAAAGCGCCGGCATGTCGATATATGTGGCGATGATGAACAGGACAGCGAGCGAGGCGACCAGCGCAATCAACTTGGGTTCACGGAACAGCTTTTCGGGATTCTGTGCCGACGAAGCGGGCTGTGTGGCGAGCGCCAGGTAGTAGCCAAACAGGCAAATAATTACCGGAACCAGCAGCAGATACTCGACCCGATACTTGATGAGGAAAATAGCGAGAAAGAACGTCGACAGCAGCCCGTACACGAAACACGAAATGCTGAGCGAGACCTCCGAATATCCTGCAAAACTGGCGCGGTAGCGGATCAGCAACGCGGCGCCGTGCGAGCCGACGATTTCGCGGTATTCCGAATAGCGCTTGGCGGCCATCAGGAAAGCGCCGCCAAACCAATACGCCAATATGATCGATGAGGGCGGCAACGTGGTCGGATCGATCATCACCCACCCAATGGTCAGCCGGAGTGGATTGTTGATGGATTCGGAAATGACGTCCAAATAGGGTTTGTCCTTGGTACGCAGCGGCTGAACGTTGTAGAAAATGCCCTGCAAAGCAAAGATGCACGCGGTCACGAATAACGTTGTGCTTCCCAACCATGCGCAACCGAGACCGATGATGATGAATGTCAGCCATTCTGCCTTGACGAAGCCGCCGCGAAGCGCCGTCTCCACAGCCCGACGCTTTGATTTCGTCGGGTGGTGCTTGTCGAAATCACGGTCCAGATATTCGTTGATGACGTAGTTGGCTGAGGCGATGCAGATTGCGGTGATCAGGCCGAGGACGACTTGCACGATTGGGAAATGCGGCGGGCCGCCCCGCAGCAGGTAAGCAAGCACGATGCCCGGCACAATGAAGATATGTTTGGTGGAGTGATCGAAGCGCGCCAGCGCGAGATAATCGCGCAAAGTGCCAGTTGGCTTCTCGCGTGTTGGGTCGAGGGCGTTCGTCGAGCCGGCTTCCATTTGCTTCTCCTGGCGATGTGTTGTCATATCACTGACGCAAAACCGGATTGGCCAGGAACCCCGCAACCTTAACCCTAGTCGTCATCAGTTGCCAGCCAAATCCTTCACATATCCTCCGGCCATATGTCATGCCGCGCCTATTGTCCCCACCACGTATCGGGAGCCGGGCGGCCATCCAGGGACGCCTCTACCGCCGACCTTACGGCGGAGGTGAACCCCTCCAATGAGTGATGCTTCTCGATGTAGTCCCTCGCGTTCTTTCCCATTTCACGAGCCCGTGCCGGTTCGTTCCAAAGCGACGAAATTGCTCTCCGCAACGCCGCCGCGTCCCCGATAGGGACGTACAGACCGGTCACCCCTTCCTGAACCGCGTCAACCTGCCCCCGGGTACGAGAGCAGATGACGGGCTTGCCCATTGCCATTGCTTCGAGAATGCAAGTGATGCCATTGTCCGTATCAGACGGCAAAAGCGGCACCACGACGAATTTTGAGCGAGCATAAAGATGGCGAAGTTCCTCCAAGGACATTCGGCCTGCCGTGATCTGCGGGTCTGCCTGTGCATTCAGCGATTCTATTGGGACACGTCGATCCGCCAGAAGCCGCAACCGGCCCGGGATGCGCACGTGGTCCGTTGCAATGTGGCACCGATAGCCGGCGCCGCGAGTGGCGTCGAGAAGCGTCGCGTAGTCACGCATCTCCGCCCCAACCGCACAGAACATGTCCTCTTCAATCGCTCCCCGCGGCCGGTAGAAGAGTTGATCGACGTAGTGCCGCACCAGATAAACGCGCTCACGCGGGAATCGTATCCGCTGGATCAGCGCATTCCGTTGCACCGAACTCCACGTCACCACTGCGTGAAGGTTCTTCTTGCAGATGTTTAGTGGCACCCGGATGTTTGGCTTCTCAAACTGATACATCATCGCGATGTGCGGTCTCTCGGAACTCGAACGCCGATGCCGCATCATCATGGCCAGCGAGAGCTTTTCACCCCATGAAACGATCGCGTCGTACTCGGCGTCGTGATACTGCAGTTCTCGCGCCATTCGCCACCACTTGGGGATGGCGTCCCAGGAATCGGTACCTTCAAGGATTGATTCGTCCCAAATGGGCGCGAATGCCTCCTCGAAGACGAAGGAGCGCGGAGCTGAATCACCACTCGGATCGCGCGGAAAATTGATCCCTGCGTTTGCGCCCCGCGTGATCGCAAGTGCAATTCTATGCATTCCCAAGCTTTTCTCGGAATATCAATCGTTTAGCTGACCATGGGTAGGCGATGGAAGTGACGGCGCGGAAGGATCGCACCTCTTGTCGAAGCCAACATCGAGCATCATTCAATCAATTCACCCAGACGCCCAAGTAGAAGTTTGCGCCGCCGTCATCCGCATTGATCATACCTTTAAACCGATTCATGTTAGAAGTGGCGAGAGGATTTTGAGGACTACGTTCATATGCCGATCCGGTTGCTTTTCCTGAATACCCGCGATGACTGTGGCGCGGATGTCGCGGTGCATCTCACGCTCATGAAGCACTTTGCAGCAGAGAGGGTCGAGGTGTTCGTGATGTCAAATAGCGAGGCGACCGAGGCCGACATCATGCGGGCGCATCTGGCAGAACTGCCCCACGTCACCGCCAAATTTGTGCCGCTCGGGCAGCCGGCCGCGAAGCTGGCAGGACGGAACAAGTTGAGCAGAGCGATCGCGTATGCACCGAGCCTCGCATCGTTGGCACGGATTGCGGCATTTGTGCGAAAGAATCGCATACAACTCATTCATGCCACCGACCGGCCGCGCGACGCCAGTTACGCAAGCCTCCTCGGACGTTTGACCGGAACTTGCGCGGTGGTCCACATGCATGCGCCGCCGAGCGAGCTGACCCGCCCTACGATTTGGGGCATGCGCAATGCCACTGCGATATTCGCAGTGTCGGAATTCATACGCCGCGGTCTCATTGCCATGGGACTGCAGGCGGACAAGATTTTCACAATACACAACGCTGTCGACGCCGATCACTTCGATCCCGACAAGCAGGCGGACATCCAACCCTCGATTCGCGAAACATTCGGCATCCCCAAGAGCGCGCGACTCGTCGGCATCGCAGCGCGAATGAACCCTTGGAAAGGCCAGTATGAACTGATTGGTGCGGTCTCTCAGCTGCGCGAGAGGTTTGCCGATCTGCACGTGATGATACTCGGCGCCAACGTGCCCGAATTTCGGGCGGAATATGAGAGAAGGGCACGTGAGGGGGGCATCGCGGATCGGATTCATTTCGGCGGCTACCAGAAGGATGTGCGGCCCTTTCTCCACGAATTTGATCTGTTCGCCCTGCCCTCATATGGAGAACCGTTCGGCCTGGCGATTGCAGAGGCGATGTCGATGCGAAGGCCGGTCATCGCCTGCAACACGGGAGGCGTTCCGGAGATCATCACTCACGGCAGGGACGGCTGGCTGGTCGAGGAGCGTTCCGTGGACGCGGTTGCCGCGGGACTGACGGTCTTGCTGAATGACGCTGAACTGTGCCGGCAAATGGGTGACCGGGCGCGGGAAACGGTTCGCTCTCGCTTTACACCTCAACTACAAAGCGCCGCCGTAATGCGGCGCTACACCAGCTTGATCGCTGCGCCCTGATTCACAATCCCGTAGCGGCTATGTCAAATATTGGCGAGCCTTTTCCTGTGGTTCAACGGGTGCATGGAGGTCGACGTTGAAAGGCGTGCGCTAGATACCCTGCTGTCCGGCCGTCTTGGGGTAAGATTGCGCCCAAGACCGACCCAACCTCAGTTCATTAAACTGTGGACCCTCTGCTGATGATGCGCTGCAACATTGGCTCCTGTCGGGTCTAAAGCGCTCTGCCGACCCGCGGCGCGCCGCGAATTTGTTCTAGGTTGATAGGAATGAGTGAGAAAAAGCTGTGTCAGCGACGCAAAGGCTAACTGGAACGGAACTCGAGAACGCGAAGCAGGAATTTGGCATCAATGGCTACGTCGTCCTGCGCAGCATTGTCCCCCGCGACGGTCTGACTGCTTTGCACAACGCGCTCAAGGAAAAATTCGACGCGGCCTCACGCTCGGGAGCCTTGTTCTCCGGCGGAGGACTTGTGAGCGGCCACCTCAATTGTTTTCCGGGCACCGGGGCGCGATTTGCATATGACACTCTGCAGGAACGCGGCATCATCGATCTGATGAAGGAGCTGCATCCGAAGGTGCTGCGCATGCCCTTCCTCGGTCTCAATTTCAATCTGCCAGGCAGCCATACGCAGCACTATCACATCGACCGCCCTTTTACGCGTGACTTCATGATCGCCAACGTCGCGGTCGTCGATACCGTCATTGAGAACGGTGCTATCGATGTGATTCCCGGCTCTCACAAACGATTCTACAAGTACACACAGTTCGTTCTGGAGCGCTGTCAGCGCCATGCCATGCGTCTTCCCTTGAACCAAGGGGACGTGCTCATCCGATCCTCAAATCTTTGGCATCGCGGGATGACAAATCGAACGAACGCTCCCCGTCCGATGCTTGCTTTCACCTGGGAGGACGGCGGCTCCGAAGAGGCGGATCCGTTTACCGCCGGCGGTGGCGAGATTCGGTTCCTGCCGAACTGGTTCAAGCCGACTCGCATCGGACGGCTCCGCGAGCGTTTGTTTGTGAAAGTTCCCCTCACCTACTCCGCTCTGCGATTTGCCCGTTCGCTCCTAGACCGCGAGTATTGATTTCGATATGCAGGATGAGCGCCAAGTCGTGATCATCGGCAGCGGTCCTGCCGGTGCGGCAGCCGCCCGCGAACTCTCCGAAAGTGGAATTGCCGTGACCATGTTGGAGGCTGGATCCGGCTTCCAACCGGGACTCCTGGTCCGCGTCGGGGCGAAGAATCTTTATCGGCGAACTCCGCCGCTGCAGGAGGAAGGCGGCCACTCCATATCGGGCGACCCGCGGACGGTGTGCTACGCCAAACTTGCACTCGGCGGCCTTTCCAACAACTGGACCGGGGCGGTGCCGCGCTTCGCCCCAGAAGACTTTACGGAAGGCGAAAGGCTGCACGAGCGATTTCGTTGGCCCATTTCGTACTCAGACCTCAAGCCGTATTACGAAAAGATCGAGCGTGGCCTGAAGATTACCGCCGACCCGCGCGATGTCCCACAGTTGCCCGGCGGACAGGTTTCCTATCCCCACCGCATCCCGAGCGACTGGCAGGATGTGGAGCGCGCCGCGACCAACCTCGGCCAGGGATTCACGCTGTATCCGTTGGTGGATGGGCCGCCGAACATGCTCGTGCGCCGCGGAACGGCCTTCAACAGCTATTCGGCTATCGTGCGCCCACTGCTCAGGCTGCCTAACTTTCGATTGCAGACCGGCGCGCAGGCGCTGCAGCTCGAGTGGTCGCCAACCAAAGGAAACATCGACGCGGTGCTCTACCACAGTCGACAAACCGGCCGCACTGAGCGAATTGCAGCAAGTGCCGTCGTGGTTGCATGCGGTCCCCTCGGGTCGGCCAAGCTGCTGCACAATTCAGTTTCCGCAACCTTTCCCCATGGCTTGGGAAACTCCCAAGGATTGCTCGGACGATTCCTGCACGACCACCCGCGCGAATGGTGGAGCTTCGAAATGGACCGGCCGAGAACGTTGCTGTCGCCATCAGCACATTTAACGCGCCAACCCTACGATTCATCACCCCCGTTGCTGGCGAATTCCTGGACTTTAGGTACAGCCAGCACCCGGGATCGAATTTTGAGCCGCTTCGGCCTGAAAGGAACGACGGTAGGCGTACAAATAATCGGAACGATGGTCCCTACCGAGCAGTGCGTCGCAAAGCCATCTACAACCAAGAAAGATGAGTTCGGATTTCCCGTTCTTGATGTTTGCATTCGTTACAGCGACGCCGAGATCGACAACGTCGTTCGTGCGCGTCAGCACCTGATGAATCTGATGGAGGACACCGGTTGCCGTGCAACGATGGGAGACATCTATCCCAGCCTCTACCCTGGAACGGTGGCCCACTACGGAGGGACCGCCCGCATGCACACGAAGCCGCAGTTCGGGGTGGTTGATGCCTGGAATCGCATCCATGACGCATCAAACGTGCTTGTTTGCGATGCTGCCTGTTTCACCACGGCCGCTGAGAAGAATCCGACGCTGACCGTCATGGCGATTGCAGCGCGCGCTGCAGCGCGGCTGGCTCATGATCTCAAACACGGCTGATTGCCTCCCATGAAATTCAATCAGTTCGGCAAGACCGGGATGCGCGTTTCAGAAATCGGCTTCGGCGGCTCGCGTATCGGCGGATTTTTTGCCGGCAAAGACAGCAGCAGTAAAGAGGCGTTGAATGTCTTGAGTAAGGCGCTCGATGCCGGAATCACCTTCTATGACACCGCGGACATGTACGCTCAAGGGGAAAGCGAGTCCCTGATGGGAACTGCGTTTGGCCGACGCCGCGATCAGGTTATCCTCGCGACCAAGGGCGGCTATTGTCTGCCGGCGCGCCGCAAACTCATCACGCGGATCAAGCCATTTGTGCGTCCCTTCGTCCGGGCACTGCGCTTGAAGCGCGCCAGATTGCCGGCGGGAGCATCGGGCACGCTGTCCCAGGACTTCTCGCCGCCATACCTCACGCAGGCCTTGGAGGGCAGTCTTAGGCGCCTGCAAACCGACTACGTCGACCTGTATCAGCTGCACAGTCCGGGCGCGTCATTCATGCAGACCGACGCTTTCGGCGAGGCGCTGCTCACGCTCGAGAAGCTCAAGGCGCAGGGAAAGCTTCGTTTTTACGGAGTCGCGACCGAAGAACCGGCGGATGTGCCTTTTTGTTTGTCAGCTCCGAACATTTCATCGGTGCAGCTGGGTTTTGGGCTGCTCGATCCAGATGCTCTGGACCAAGGGACGCTGGCAGCCGCCGGCGCCAGAGGTCTCGCGATCATCGCGCGCGGATGCTTCGGCGGCGGTCTATTGAAGGATGGTCTTGACGAAACGGAATTGAAGTCGATCACGACCAAATGGCAACGCATCCTCGCCCTGCGCGCGCTCAGCAACAAGGCCGGGCGAGGTGTGCTGGAGAATGCCTATCAATTCTGCCGCAGCACGCCGGCCGTCAGCGTGACTTTGCTGGGTATGCGCGTCGAAAACCATCTGCGCGACAACCTGCGTTTCGTTCAGGCCCCTCCGCTGCGGGATGAGGAATACGCCGCCCTTCGCGACCTTGCAAAGATCGATGCGAACACGGCGGCCCCCGCGTTGCAATAATTCTGATGCCTTAATACTGAGGAAACGATGGCGCAAGATACTGACGTGACGATTGTAGGATCCGGCCCCTATGGCGTGGGGCTCGCCGCACACCTGCGCGCACGGGGCGTGAAGTATCGGATTTTCGGTGAATCCATGCGTTTCTGGCGCGACATGCCCATCGGGGTGAACCTCAAATCCCTGGCATTTGCCAGCGACATTGCCCTGCCTGAGCGCGGTAACACCTACCCACAGTGGTGTCTGGACCACGGCCTCGAAGACTACGAGCCCTGCACGATGCAAAGCTTCGCCGCGTACGGCGTCGAGATGCAGCAGCGGTTTGTGCCTGACCTCGAGGAAGTGCAGGTCACAAAGGTGGAAATGCGCGACAAGATGTTCGAGGTCACTTTAGCCTCCGGGCAACGCTTCGCGTCGCGTCGGGTCGTCGTATGTACGGGTCTCTCGGGCATGGAATACGTTCCCGAGGTCCTGCAAGGCCTGGGTCCGAACCGCGTGCGTCATACGTTCCATCTTTCGGACTACAGCAGGTTTCGGAATAAGAAAGTTGCCGTCATTGGAGCCGGCGCCTCGGCCATCGAGGCCGGCGCCTTGGTGCACGAGGCGGGCGGAACCGGCGAGGTCTTTGCCCGATGCGGAGAGCTGGTGTTCCATGGCCGCGAACCGCGCGAACGACCTCTTTGGAAGAGGATCAAGGCACCCACCACGTGGCTCGGCACAAGCCGCAGCGGCTGGGTCCTGCAACATCTACCGCTGGCGGTGTACCGGATGCCGCGGGAGCGTCGCACCCGTTTCGTGAAGACTCATCTGGGCCCTGCCTCCCCGTGGTGGATTCAGGACCGCCTCGAGCATGTACGCATTCACATGCAGCACGAGCTGCTCGAGGCACGCGCATCGGGCGATGGCGCCCTTCTGAAGTTCCGGGACGGCGAAGGTCGCGTCAAGGAAGTCGAGTTCGATTTTGTCATCTCTGGTACGGGTTACACAGTGGACGTTGCCCGCCTGGCATTTCTCGATCCGGAGATAGTTCGTCGCATCCGTCGAATCGAGACGGCTCCTGAACTCAGCATTAATTTCGAGTCTTCCGTTCCCGGCCTCCATTTCGTCGGCCCGCTTTCGTTCATGTGCTTTGGCCCCCTGTTTCGCTTCGTCAGCGGAGCGCAAGTGGCATCCCCAAGGCTTGCGCGCTATTTCAGCTAGCGACGGGCGGCGCCGTGCGGCGGCTTAGCAGTGTGTCGATGCCGAACGCCGCCAAGATCATCAGGCAAGGGAGAATCGGCACGGAATACCGGCCCAAGGGAATCAAGGTCGCCACGAATACGTTCATCACCACGATTGGAAGCCATATTAGCCAGGCCGGTCGCCGCTCCCGATGCGCCCTCTTCAGACCGACGATCGCGAACGCAAGGCCCCCAAGGGCGAGCACGGCGGGGATCAGAGAATTTCTCAAGCTGGTCATTTCGTACCAGAACGTGAACAGGCCGACGAACACCTTGCGGACCGTGTCGAGGGGATGGGTGACGATCAACTGCTTGGCGACCCGGGCGTTGTTCGCCTCGTCGACGACCTCGTCGGCTTCCCATTTTGTCCCTGCATCCTGGGCTATCTTGCGAAACCACGCGTTGACTTCGTTTTCCGCGTCCGTGTACGGCGGTTTCTGCAGGGTGGCAAATTCCCAGCGCGTGAACACATAACCGCGCAGAAACGAGTCGCTGGCTCCGGGGGTGATGAGCACAAAGCGGCCATGGGTCACCTGATAGTTTCTGTAGGTCCAAGGTGCCAGAACAAGCGCCATGGTGACGAACATGGCCGCTACCGCGGCGACCTCCTTCGCAGACCTTCGGCGCAACGCCAGAACTCCGCTGATGGCGCCGAACAGAACCAGAAACGGCAGAATCACACCCTTGGTCAGGACCGTCACCATACCCACGGCGCCGAGCAGGACGCCATTGATCAAGGTCGGCCGGTCGTGAAAGCGCACGCATAACCAAAGCGTCAGCATGCAGAGCAAGGTCAGCATCGTCTCCATGTGGAGATCCGGCACATACCGCAGAAGCATCGGATGCAGTGCGCAGAATAGTCCGGCAAGCAAACCTGTCCGAGCGTTGAACAATCGCCGCCCCAGCGAAAACACCAGCAAACAGGTTCCCGCGTGCATCAAACATTGCAAGAGCACCACGGCAAGGTTTCCGCCGCCCAGCCGATAGACGACTGCAATCAGTTCCGGATAGAGCGACGCGGCCCGGCGGGTCAACGTGGTGAAGCCATGCTGGACGAAGCCCCGCGCTATTTCCCCGTAGGTGTAGGGGTCACCTGAATTCGCGACGAGACTTTGGTTGCGAAATACCAGAAAAACCATCGCCAACGACGCGGCAATCGCGGCAGCGGCAATGATCGCGCGATAAATCGCGTCCCTTCTCTGTTCGGTGTACGTCCCCATATTCATACGTTATGACCTCTTTTGATGTTCGGCATTTTGGGCACGACGCGGCCGAGATAACGGCGGATCGGCATGTCAAAGTATCTGTCCACGAGCCAGCATCCGGTCAATAGCACCGTCAATACCGCGATGCCGAGGTACGGGGCGCCGGCATCCGGATTGCCGCCGCGGGCAAAATGCCGCGTTGCCGAACCCAAGATGGACGACAGAGGACTGTGCAACACATATACCGCATAGGAGGTAACGCCGAGGAAAGTTGCGATTCTCTGCAACCGCGAGCCCGGGTCGAAGAGCGTGCCGCAATAAACAAGGAGAGGAAACACCACCAGCACACACATGGCGTCCCAGATCGCACGCAGCTGACCTTCGGGCCAGCCGATGATCGCGATGCCGAAGCCAGCTACGATGGCAATGACTTTCAGATTGCTCTCGTTGCGGGGCTTGCGACCAACCTGTCGTGCGATGAGGATGCCCACCGCAAATCCGAACAGGGTGCGGGCCAAGCCTACGACCAGGCTCGAACCCATTGAACCCTGATCGATGTTTCCCTGTTGCAGGGTCGCAAAAAGCACCCCTCCCCCGGTTAAAAGACAGACGGCGATGAGCCTGCGCGTGCTGAGCAGCGGCCAGAAAATAACGAACAATAGATTGACGAGGATCTCCAGAAACAACGACCAGCACGGGATGTTCAGGGGAAACATCTGGTTTACCGGTCTGCCGGAAAAATTGGGAAGAAAGAACAGCGCCAGCACGGCTGCCTGCAGAAAGGCCGATCGATCCCAGTTCTGACTATTTCGGCCGAACATGCTGGCCACCGTCACTGCAATCCCGAGCAGCGTGCCAACGAGATAAAGAGGATACAGCCGGATGAACCGCACCCGCATGAAGCCCAGGACACCCATACCCGATCGAAACCGGGCTTCGTAGGCGTGGCTGAGTACGACGCCGCTCATCATGAAAAATAGATCCACAGCAAGATAGCCGCCGGGCGTGGCGAACGGAACGAACGCACCTCGCATGTGATAGGCCACGACGCCGATGGCGGCAATGCCGCGCAACGCGTCGAGCGTGTGGAATACCCGCCCCTCAGGTGCCGTCGCCGCCGCCGTCATCTATGGTCCAACCGTGCGTGCGGAGGGCGTGCCGACCTGCACCGCCTTCCGCGCCTTCGACAGACGCTTGCGCAGCTTCGCCGCCGGCCGCTCCACCCAGTAATGAACGAGGGCGGCAAAGCATAAGGCGCATGCGAGCCCGAGCGTGAATCTCAGCAAGTCGTTGCCGGTCCAAAAGCTCGCGAGCTTTTCCAAAATAATGTAGTGACACAGATACAGGGAATAGGAGAGGACGCCGAGAAAGCGCACAGGTCGGAGATTTAGGAATCGCACCGGCCATGATTTTTGGTAGTGGATGGCGGCGATAAAAATTGGGATCAGTGCCAGCCCCTGCAGGCTGTAGCGCAGTGTTTCTCGAAAGCTCTCGCCGCGCACCAGGAATGTCCCCAGCAGCACGACCAGGCACAGCGGCAAGAGCCAGCCCATCCAACGAAGAAGCCTGGCGTGGGCTGGATCGTTGAATACCGGATTGGCGATGACGGCGAAGAGACAGCCGAATAAAATCGAATCGAAGCGCGTATCGCTCGCATAGTAGGTATGCACAAATGCCGCGTGAAAGTAGAAATGCAGCACGCATCGCCAGGCCAGCGCAGCCCCGCACAGGGCCAGCAATATCAGCGCCTGGCGTCGGAATGAAAAACGACTGCACATCCAGACATAGAGGAGCGGAAATATGAGGTAAAAGTGCTCCTCGACGGCAAGCGACCAGAGCACTGCGCTGCCTTTCATCGATCTGGGGTCTGAGGCGAAAATCTCGTAGTAGTTGGAGACCTGCAATGCCTGCGCGAGTGTTCCTGCAAACGGAATGTCGGGATACCAGAGCAGCGCGGCGAGCGCCAGGGTCACATAGAGCGGCGGCAGAATTCTAAGCACCCGGCGCAGGTAGAAACTGCTCAGACTGATGCGCTGATAGCGGGCGAATTCGGCACGCAACAGCGTGGTGATCAGGAAGCCGCTGAGCAGGAAAAAGATGCTGACGCCGAAGCCGCCTGGAACGACACCGCCCAGACCGATATGCGAGAAAAAGACCAGAAAAAATGAAATCGCCCGAATGCCGTCCAACGACGGGATATACAAGCTATCCGGTGCCGGTTGATTCGTGACGGTCAATTCATTCCCACTCCGGCATCCAAGGGCTTCTCGACGCTGCTGCGCATATCCAGCAATGTCATGATTATGACCCCAATGACGTGCGCGATCTCACCGACCAGGAGACCCAGCAAACCTCCCGGCGCACCGAAATGGTGGATTGCGACGAAGGTCACAGAAATTCCCAGCACAGCGCAGAATAGCGTGAGACCCGCCAGGCGCTTGAAGTGACCCTTTGCGGTAAGCACGAAAATCACCTGGTCCCGGATGACCGTACAAAAAAACACCGCCGACCACATGCCCAGGATTAGATCACGCTGCGCGAAATCGCGCTTCAAAATATTGGCGAAGATCCAATCACGCACCGTCCACATGACCGCGATATAGCCGATGGTGGCGATTGCCATCCCGAGCGTGAACAACAGCAGCCGGCGCACCAAACCCCGCGAACCGTGGTGCTTCAACCACACCGTCGCCGTCGCAAACATGATGCTGCTGATCCCGAGGGAAAACACGCCGAGCGGACTCAACAGCAGCCGGGTGGCGGCGATCGCGGCCACTGCGCTGACATCCAGCGCGCCCGCAACAATGTAGGTGTAGCCTTGGGTGAACGCCCAATGAATGACTGCTCCGGTCGCCGACCACGCACCGAGCCGAATCGATTTGGCGAAGGCGCCCGAGGGCGCCTGCTTGTTCCAGGGATCGTGGCGCCAGAGGGCGCGCGTCAGCAGCCACCCTCCTATCACTGCCGCACCGCTCAATGAAAGGGCGGACAGCGCCGCCGGAGCACTTGTCAGCGTCGAGAGCCATATCCCGCCGACCAGCACGATGGCATACACCACATCTGCCCGGAGTATGTCGTAGGGCCGGCGGTAGGAGATCAACACCAGGCGTTGGAATTCGCGAAACAACGTCGCGAGCGCCGCCAGAACGCCGGCAAAGAGAATCGCGGCCGTTGCGAGCGGCAACCCCGCACCGGCCCAGACGACGCAGGCGCCGGTCAGGGCGATGATCGAAGCAATTGCAAGCAGGTGACGCTGTTCGCGGATCAGCGCCCCGATGTAGCTCGTCCTGTCGTCCGCGCTTGCAATATTGATACGAGATGTCAGCAGCGGCGTGACGAGCTGATTCTCGAGTTGAGCCAGCAATGGGGCAGCGGCGACAACGAGGACGTAGTAGCCGTATTGGGCTTGCGGCGCGCGCCGGATCAAAATGAGTCCCGACAAGAGATTGATGATCGAGAGCAGGCCCTGGCTGACAACCGCGCCTCCGAACATCCGCGCGAATGCCCCACGATTCGCGAGAAGCTTCATGGCAGCGCCCGCATCAATATGTCCTACCGCTATTCAATACCGTGGCTCCGGAAAGGTCGCGGAATTCTACGCGCGTGCACGCCCTGTTGCAGCGCTGCATTCGGGCCCCGCCCTGGGATTGCCCCTCACTGGCGCTTCGGCAGACGTGGCTGTATTCTCATTCGGGATCATAGTGTTGTGTTTGTTCGCACAGTCGTGGCGAAAAGAGGTTTCAATGCGGTTTCATGGACCTTCGCTGATTTGTCATAGTGCGTGGATGTTGTTGTGCGCCGGCATCGGCGCGGAAGCCGCCGACAGCGCCAAGGCGCAGCCCACGGTCACCGTGACCGTGAATCCGTCCAGCACGCATCCCATCTCGCCTTACATTTACGGAACCAACTTCGGTTACGACGTCGACGGTGTTCCGCGCGACCTTACTTTTCACCGCTCCGGAGGCAATCGTTGGACCGCTTATAACTGGGAAACCAATGCCTCCAATGCCGGCAGCGACTATCAGTACCAGAACGACAATTTACTCAGCACCAGCAAGGAACCCGCTGCCGCGCTGACGACCCTGATCGCGGGAGACCAGAAAAAAGGCATGGCGACGATGGTCACCGTGCAATTGCAGGGCTTGGTGGCGGGCGATGAGGACGGTCCGGTCAACGTCGCAGACCCCCCCGACAAGAAACGTTTCAAGAAAGTCTTCTATGAGAAGAAAACGGTGACCAACGAGCCGTTCACCATCAAGCCTTCGGCCTCCGATGACTATGTCTATATGGATGAGTTCGTTTGGGCGCTCGACCACAAGTTTTCGGGTCAGAACATTTTCGGCGCCAAGCCCTCGACGCAACACGTGTTCGTCTCGTTGGACAACGAGCCGGAGCTCTGGAAGACCACTCACCTGGAAATCGAAGGCAAGACGGGCATCACGCCCGACAGCTACATTGCCAGGACGGTGAGCCTGGCCACGGCCCTGAAGAAACAGTTTCCGGAGTTGGTGATTTTTGGCCCTGCGCACTACGGTTTCATGGGCATTTACAGCTGGAATAACGCACTGGGCGCCTCGGCCGGCGGGAACAACTGGTTTACCGACAAATACCTGACCGCACTGAAAACAGCTTCAGCCGCTTTCGGCAAGCCGCTCGTTGATGTCTATGACTTCCACTGGTATCCGGAAGCAACGGACAGCGCCGGTGCCCGCGTCACAACTCTGGCGAGCGCCGCTTTGAACGACGACCAGGTGCAAGCGATCGTGCAAAGCCCCAGAAGCCTTTGGGACAAAACCTATAAAGAGAAGTCTTGGATTACCAAGGATGTGATCGGTCAACCCATCGACCTGCTGGGCAGACTGCAGAGCAAAATCGATGCTGAGAATCCCGGTATGAAGCTCGCTCTTACCGAATACGACAACGGCGGCGGCCAGCACATCGCCGGCACGCTCGCGCAGGCTGATAATCTGGGGATATTCGGCGCGCACAATTTGTTTGCCGCAAACCTCTGGCTGCTCTCGGGCAAGGCACCGTACACTTTCGCGGGCTTTCGCGCGTTTCGGGATTTCGACGGGGCGCACCACCATTTCGGCGACACCTCGGTCGCGGCGAACTCGAGCAACGTGGCCAACGTCGCCGTTTACGTGAGCACGGACAGCGCCCGCGCCGGCCGGGTCGTCATGGTGGCGATCAATCGCTCCACGTCGGAGCAAGTGGCGGCCATCAACGGCCAGCCAGTCACCGGTCAAGCCCACTTGTTTCAGATGAGCGCCGCAACAGCGGCGAAGCAATCTACGGTGCAACCCGTCGCCGCCGGAGTTCAACCGGTCTCAGGATCCTCGGTTACGTTGACCCTGCCGGCGATGAGCGTGACCACTGCCGATATCTATTAGCGTTTCGGCCTGCGATCCGGACTGGAGACCGTCACGGAAATCCCAATTATCGACGCATTGTAGTCGCCGCCCTCAAAATTCGAACTGCGCGTCTGATAGTTGCCGTAGCCCCTGATCGTAAGCCAGCGCCGCGGCTGGTAGCTGAGCGAGAGAGTCGCGAACTGCTGTCGGTCGATTCGATTGGACCTCGTTGGGTCGTTGTTCTGGCTCGGAAAATCCCGGTAGGTGAACTGGTAGCCGGCCGATACGGCTAGCTTGTAGGTCGCCTGCCAGTTGACGCCTCCCACAACCTCCGTATCGACTTCCGAACCCGTGTTGAGATAGTAGCTATTGATCGCCCGATCGATCTTGAGGCTGACACTCGTTTTGGGCGTCAGCTGCCGGGTGACGTCGACTGCTCCCGTGATCCCGGCGCTATTGTCCGTTCCGTCGTCCGACACCCTGCGGCTATAGCCGACTGAACCATCAAAGGTCGTGCGCGGGTTGGCCTTGTAGCTTGCCTGAAATCCCAAGGTGCCTTGACGATAGGACGGGTTCCCTGTGGCACTGGAACCACCCCCGTAGTCACCCACCACGTAGGTTTCTCCAAAACCGAGAGACACATCGCCGAAACCACCGTAGTTGACCCATCCCGTATACGTGGTTTGAGTTAGCTGCAATTCCGGCGCGCCGGGAAGGGGTTCTTCACCCTTGCTATGGCTGACTGACCCCTGCAATTTCCAATCACCAGCCACCTTGACGCCGAGTGAAGCCGTTTCTTGCTGTGTCGTGTTGAGCGCCAGCGCGAGCGTAGAGCCGGTAAGATCGTAGAGCGGTACCATGGTGCGCGTTCGAAGCACGTCCAACTTTCCATCGAAAATTTCGGCCGCCTTCCAATTCATGCCGACATCGATGGTGTATTCGTTGTGGTCCAGATCGGTGAAGTGTTGATAGTTGTATTGGCGAGCGGTCCCGATTGCATACAACTCCTGACGGCCCCACAGATACGTGCCGTCCAATTCCCCGCCGTAGGAATAATCAGTGTCCGACCGCCGGCCACCGTTGAAGCCGGGGCCGGTGTTTGAGAATCCCGATTGCAAGGCAACTACGTTCGAATTGCTCTCATACTGCGTGGTTGCGGACGCCTTGCCGTAGAATTGCGCATGCGCCGCGATTGGCAGACCGAGCGCAGCGAACAACAGCCAACCGTAGGCCACGGAATAGTGGCTGTTGCGACCAGTATGATGATTCGCGATAAACATGGCTTTCGGTGGGTTCCCCACTATTGTCGACGTGTCTTCAGACTCGACGACGTCACTCCCAAATTCGTGACGACTATACCTTGTCTTCGTGAGGGGCGCGCGCCGACGCGAGCTGTGCCCGGATCAGACTGCGCGGATGGCGCAGCAAGTGTAAATTACTGATGATCATCGGCAGCGGATCGCTGCGATGGCCAAGCATCGAGACCGAGATCATTTGACTCATTGCCGATTCCGGCTGCTCGGCGCCAGGGGCAAGTCGTCGCGCCAGGGACTTCAAGAGATGCAGCAGCCAGTGTCGCGCCTGGATCGGCACGTCAGGAACTGACGGCGGGGCCGGGGCTTGAGCCTCCAGGGTCGATTTGTACCATAACAAGGGCAGATCCGAACCCCGTGCCAGGTCGAGCTCAAGAAATCCAAAGGCCCGTGGGTTCAAATCGATGGCGTAAAGCGCCTCGCCGTCAACCAAAACCTCCACTTCAAAGATACCCCGAGAAAGGGTTTGGTTCAGTACATTGAGTCCGAATTCGAGAATGAGCTTATCGTTGTGGGCGACTTGGATGGTGCTCACACCGACATCGGGGGGCCATTGTTCAGCTTTGTACGACACGCAGGCGGTCAGCACGCCGCCGTCCGCATCTTTGATGCCGCTCACGCTGTAAACCCGGGTTCGGGCGGACGGCACGTATCGCTGCAGCAGCGGCCAGTAGAGCTCCGGGTATTTTACGGCAATCTCTTCCTGATCAGGCGCGATACGGTAGCGCCGAAAGTGAGCGACAAGATCGGCTTCATCGACGAGCAAACGCCCGCGGTCCACACCCACCGCCAAGTGCGATTTGGGCTTCATCACGAGGGGGTATCCCAACTCGGAGCCTGCGGCGATTGCCCTCTCCAGAGAGTCAGGCGCGAGCGTGGAGAGCGTGGCACAGCCTGCAAGCGCACTGGTCACGGCGAATCGAGTCTTGATCAGGCAATTTTCGATTTCCACCAGAGGCGCAATTGTGCGTTGCACCTCAGGGGTGAATTCACCACGTAACACCGAGACGTGATAGGCGATCAAATCCGTCGTGGGCGCGACCCTCGAAATTTCCCCACTGCGAATTTTGTCGCGTAGCCAGGGTTGAAATTCGATACTTTCGGCCGGCGGACATCGGAATCGTCGCGTGCAATAACGTGACCAACGACCGGCGCCGTTGCCGAAGAAATGCAACGGAACTCCCTGCCGACCCAACGACCTGGCAAAGGCGAGGGTCGTCGACCAGAAGTTGTCGAATATTGCGACCGGGACCCTCTGCATCATGGCGACATTGGGACGTGCGGAGCAGGGATCGACACGCCGCTTACACGGGCACCGATAATTGCAACGTCGGATAGAAAGGAAATGAGCGCGCTCCAGCCTGCCGCATCGTACGGCATGCGACCTCCGCAATGACAATATCCACCGCTGACACGGCGGTCAACCAGCGCAGCCACTTATTGCAGGGCGCCGCCGAGCGAATGGCAGGTCTGTGAATTGCATCACAATGGCAAAACGCTGCGCATACGGGTGCAAGTCTAGCTGGCCAAGCGCCGTTCACCGGCCCCCGATTTATCTGTCAAACTAGATACATAATAGGCTCTACATTGCTGATTATATGCGCTAAACGGACCGGCTCTATGCGCCGTTAGACCATATACGGCAAACTGCCGCCACCAGGGACTGACTATTGCAATGATCAAAAAACTGCAGCGGAAATTGTCGGAGTTCCAACAGGCCGAGGGGAAGGCTTCCTGGATGTTGGATCAGGTCAAGTGGCGCTATTTCACCTTTCGGCATAAGAGGCAGTCACGGCTGAATTTCGTGTTCGATCGTGAACATGGCGTCGAAACGGCGGAAGAACTTCCCTTGGAGACCGCCGGCGTGCCCCTGGCAGACGTCGCACGAGGCAATGGAGTCTATCGCCCGCTCACCGAAAAACTGTTTCGCGCCGCAATCGCATCGATTGGGATCGATGCCGCGAAATTTACATTTGTCGACATCGGCTCGGGGAAAGGCAAAGTTCTATTCCTGGCCGCAGACCATCCCTTCAAACGTATCGTGGGAATTGAATACGCAAGTCGGTTGCACGAGACGGCGGTCAGAAATGTTGCGGCCTACCGCTCCAAAACCCAAAAATGCAATGCCATCGAGACGGTGCATGCGGATGCATTGGAGTACGAATTGCCCGGCGGCCCGCTTCTCCTGTTCGTCTTCAATGCGCTCGCCAAGGAGATCATGCGAGAGCTGCTGAATAAGTTGGACCGGGGCGCAGCCTCGGAACAGGATCGGCCAATCCTCTTGATTTACACCAACGTTCGAAACGTTACGGAGGTTGGCGGCGTGTTCAGCGGACTCGAGAATCTGCACGTGATTCGTCGAGCGCGAAATTTCGTGGTGATTGCCAATCAAGCCGGCGGCACCTTGGCCGCGTAAGGACTTCGGCGCGGGCGCTCACTCGGTGGACTGGGCTTATCCTCCGACTTCCAGTGAGACGGTTGTCGTCAGCGCGGGGGCGGCATGGACAATCGGCCTCGGCCTGACCCGCAACTTCGTCACCCACAGCAACGAGAAGACACGAGGGCCTCGCAGCAGGTAGCGCCTACCCAGCCGCTTCGGATTACTGAGCAGGCGAAACAGCCATTCGAATCCGATTTTTTGCATCCATACCGGGGCGCGCGTTTCCTTGCCGGTCAGAAAATCGATCGAGGCGCCGATGCACAGCGCCATGCCCCTGGCCTTGCCTCGCGATTTCAGCAGTTGAGCCAACAGCTCTTGTTGGGGTGCACCGACGGCCAGAAAGCAGTAACGAAACGGGCTGTGCGCCTCGACAAACTCCACACACGCTTCCACCTCTGCCGGGTTGCGGACGAAATTCATCGGTGGATTGTAATGTTTGATGCTGTTTAGCTGATATCGCTCCGCCAATATCCGCGCCTGGTGGTCGCTGCCGCCGATCAGAACGATCTGATCGTTCGGCTCGATAACACGTTCGAATAGTTGCGCCGTCAAGTCGCTGCCGGTGCAAACGCCGATGCGTCGGCTCTTGACCACTCCAAACAGGTGCGACAGAAAGCGACTATCGAGCAGGATGAAATCCGCGTCGGCATACCGGGCACGAAACGCCGGATCGTCGTGATAGCGGATGAAGTGATCTACGTTGGGCGTAACCACATAGCCGTAGCGATCCGGCACGAACGAACGGGCAATGGATACGAAGGCATCCAGGTCATAATCATCTAGTACGTAGGGAAGCGACATTCGATTGATTGCCGTCGAAATTAAAACTTAAGTGGGTAGCATAAACAACCGCCGCACGGAAACTGTGCTGCAGTCAACGAATAAGTGATTCATCCCGTAACGATCCCGCCGCCACGCAAGGCGCTTTAAATACACGAATACACCGCGGCGCGCAATATCCTCCGGCATAACCCACGGACCCGACCCCAGAAATTATTGCATCGCATCATCTCCAGTGAGGACCCTGCCAAGCTCGAAACTGGTTCATCGTGCTCAATACAGTGATACCTTGATGGGCCAGCCCCCAGGGAGAGATCGTGAATCCATACAAGCCAAGCCCCGCCCTAGGACGACCGTCCGCCTCCTCACCCGAGGATCCCATGATGGACTTCAGGGCTCGGCTCGTTCACCAGCAGGCTGAGGCTGCGGAACGGCGTCGGCTGGATCTGGCGGAGCAATCCTCGCGCTTGAAGACCGCTGAAGAGCGCATTCGCATCTGGGAGCGCATTCACGAAGTCACGCTGCCGCGGGACTCCGCGCATCGTCTGGTGGAGATCATCGCGGCCAATACGGGCCTGACCGATGCCGAGGTTCGCGAAGAACAGTCGCGGCGCGCGGCGCTGCGAGCCGCAGTCGTCTAAGCGCTATTCCCGATAATTCGCCGTCGTTTTACGGCGAACTTCCTCCGCCGTCACACCGGGCGCGAGTTCCACCAGCCTGAAGGGATC
>DATHKV010000054.1:0-10678 GCA_035488895.1 Steroidobacteraceae bacterium | reverse complement strand
CAAATACCCAAGGTCTCCCGCACATTATGATCCGTAATCAGTACGCCGATACCTTTGTCGGACAAGTGCTTGATTATTCGTTGGATATCGGCCACGGAGAGCGGGTCGACGCCCGCAAAGGGTTCATCCAGCAGGATAAATTGCGGATCCGCGGCCAGCGCCCTGGCAATTTCCACCCGGCGGCGTTCGCCGCCCGACAGGCTCATCCCGAGACTGTCGCGCACATGGCCGATGTGCAGCTCGCCCAGGAGCTCCTTGAGCCGGGCGGTCCGGCCGGCGTCATCCAGACCCGGGCGCGTCTCCAGGATGGCCAGGATGTTGTCCGCGACCGATAGCTTGCGGAAAATCGAAGGTTCTTGCGGCAGGTAGCCCAAGCCCAGCTGGGCGCGCCGGTGCATTGGCAGGCGGCTGATATCCTTATTGTCGAGAAAAATCTCGCCATGCTCGCAACGGGTGAGGCCCACGATCATGTAAAAAGCCGTGGTCTTGCCGGCGCCGTTGGGGCCCAACAACCCCACCACCTCGCCGCTCTCCACTTCCAGGGACAAATCCCGCAGCACCTGCCGTGATTTGTAGCTTTTGGCGAGTTCCAGCGCCCGCAATACGCTCATGGATTGGACTTGGGAGGCGGCGGGTTTTTTGGCGGCGGCGGCGTGATGGTGATGTGCACGCGCTGCGAATTCTGCTCGGCCTCCTCGGCGATCACCTTTTGCGACAGCACGTCGTACTTGAGCGCCTGGCCGCGCAGTTCGTTGTCGCCATAGTTCAGATAGGCATCCCTCAGGAATCGCACCACATGCTTGTTCGCATCATAGTCGATGGAATCGGCGCGGCCCTTGGCCAGCTTGCCCGTCTTCGTCACGGTTTGCTCGAACGCCGCCGGTTTGCCGTTGACGATGGCCTTGCTCAGCAGGCTGTTCACGAAGGTGATCTGCGCATCATCCGAGGTGAGCTGGCCTTGGTCCATGGTGATCTTCACGTTGCCCTTGAAGTTCCAGACATTGTTTTCGAAGTACAGGTCCGCGGAGCGCTGCTGGCTCGCCTGGCCTTGATCGGCGGTGATCGACATGGTGCCCTGAGTGATGCGCACTTTGCTGAAGACCGCGCTATTGGTTTTCAGGTCGATCGATACGGATTGAGAGTCGAGCAGTATGGTCGCCTGACGATCGTGCTTGAGCGTGACCGGCGCTGCGGCGTTCGCGCGTGCGAGGGGCATCAGCAGCGCACAGATTGCCAGGCTCTTAAGGGAGGAAGCGGCCATTGACCTTCGATTCTAGGCGTATCGTGCGCTCTTTTAAATTCGCGCTCAGGCCGCGGGCGGTGAGCATATGGCCGCCGTACTCGATGCGCACATCGCTCTTGGTGCTGGCGGTGGAATCCGGAACGTTATAACTCATCAGGTCGGTTCGGATCACCGCCGTACCCGCCGTACCGGGATTCTCGCCCTGGAGCCGCACATTGCCGGCGACGTCGATGATCTTGCCGCCGGGCTGCACATGCGCCGTGTCGCCGACCATGATCCAATTCTGGCCGTTTGGGGCATCGTAGTTGACGCGCACGTTGTAAAGCGCCACTTCGTTGCCGTGATCGACCTGGTCGATGCGCTCGGCCTCGACGCGAATGCTGGGCGCGCCCGCGGCATCGTAGTCGGTGAGGATGGCGTTTTTCAGATAATAGCCCGGCAGCTCCGACTGCTTGCCGGGGCTTTGCGTCGATGGACGGTGTGCGGGCGAACTCAAAATCCAGGTGCTGATGATCAGAGCGGCGACGGCAAGCACGGTAAAGATCCGGAAAGCCATCAGCCACGCCCGGCGCGCGCGCGCAACAGAGCATCGCAGAACTCGCGCACCGCGCCCAAGCCTCCGGGCAAACCTGCGACCCAGTGCGCGGCGGACACCACCAGCGGATGGGCATCCGCGACCGCGGCTGCGAGTCCCACCGCGGACATCAACGGCAGGTCGGGAGTGTCATCCACGATGCAGGCGCAGTTCAAGGGGTCGATCTTCAGACGCCTCGTCAACCGGTGCAATGCAAGCAACTTATCGGTGCATCCTTGGACCACCGTCGGCACGCCCAGTTCGCCCAAGCGGGCGGTGGTGGCCGCGGAACGACGGCCGCTGAAGGCCGCCACGCGCACGCCCGCCGCCATGATCAGCTTGATGCCGTGGCCGTCGCGGACGTGAAAGACCTTGAGCGCCTCTCCCTTGGCGCCGAAGTACAGACGTCCATCCGTCAGTACGCCGTCGACATCCAAAATCAGGAGCTGGATTTGCGCAAGCGGCGTGGCCTTGCGCGCTTTCAAAACACGCCCGCGCGCAGCAAGTCGTGCACGTTGAGCGCGCCGACGATTTTGCGATCTTTGTCGAGCACGATCAACGAGGTAATGCGATGCGTCTCCATGAGATGCACCGCTTCTGCCGCCAGCGTCGAAGGCAGCACGAACTTCGGTCCCACCGTCATTACCTGGTCCATGCGGGTGGTGCGCAGGTCCGCCTGGCGATCCAGCGCGCGCCGCAAGTCGCCGTCCGTGAACACCCCGAGCACGTGCATCGAGTCGTCGACGATCGCCGTCATGCCCAGACCCTTGGAAGTCACTTCAAGCAAGCCATCGGCCAGCGTGGTGTCCGCGCGAACCGTCGGGACATGCGTGCCGGCGCGCATCACGTCCTTAACGAACAAGAGGCGGCGCCCCAGGGCGCCGGCCGGATGCGAACGCGCAAAGTCCTCTTCGGTGAAGCCGCGGGCTTTGAGCAGCGCGACCGCCAGCGCATCGCCGACCGCCAGCGCCGCCGTGGTGCTGGCCGTGGGCGCGAGATTCAACGGACAGGCCTCCGCCGGCACGCTGATGTCCAAATGGACCGTGGCGATGCGCGCCAGTGCCGATTCGGAATTTCCGGTGAACGCGATCAGGGGGACCCCGAGCCGCTTGATGACCGGCAGGATGGTCAGAATTTCCGCGGTTTCGCCGGAATTGGACAGCGCCAGCACCACATCGTCGCGGGTGATCATGCCGACATCGCCGTGGCTGGCCTCGCCGGGATGCACGAAGAACGACGGCGTGCCGGTGCTTGCCAGGGTGGCGGCGATTTTTCCGCCGATATGCCCGGACTTGCCCATGCCGGTGACGACGACGCGGCCCCGGCAGTTAAGACAAATGCGGCAGGCACGTGCAAAATCCGTCCCGAGGCGGGGCAATTGCGCCCGCAGCCCGTCGATTTCAACGCTGAGCGCCTGGCGGCCGAGTTCGATCAGGCCCGCGTCGGTGAAGTCGGCATTCATCGGCGAATGATACAGGTAAGCTTGGTTAATTTTGAGGAGGCGGCATGAATCCACAACAGGTGGCGCAGCTGATCGAGGACGGGTTGGGCGGCAGCCATGCGATGGTGACCAGCGGGGATAATGTGCATTTCGAGGCCATCGTGATCGCGCCCGCATTCGTCGGCAAGAAGCCGATTCAACGGCACCAGATGGTGTACTCCACGCTCGGCGCGGCGGTGGGCAACGAGATTCATGCCCTGACCCTGGAGGTGTTCACGCCGGACGAATACGCAAGGCAGGGCCGTGGATAAACTGCAAATTCATGGCGGCATCGCGCTCGAGGGCGAAATCCGCATCTCGGGCGCCAAGAATGCGACGCTGCCGATTCTCGCCGGCTGTCTGTTGGCGGATGGTCCGGTCACCGTGTCGAATGTCCCGCACTTGCAGGACGTCACCACTATGATCGAGCTGCTCGGGCGCATGGGGGTATCGGTGACCATCGATGAAAAAATGCACATCGAGGTCGACGCGTCCACCATCAAGGAATACTTCGCTCCCTACCAGCTGGTGAAGACCATGCGCGCCTCGATCCTGGTCTTGGGACCCTTGCTGGCGCGGTTCGGTGCGGCGGACGTGTCCCTGCCCGGCGGCTGTGCAATCGGCGCGCGTCCGGTGAATATCCACGTGGCCGGACTGCAGGCCATGGGCGCGGACATCCATATCGAGAATGGCTATATCAAGGCCCGCGCCAGCCGCCTCAAGGGAGCGCGCCTGGTGCTGGAAACGGTCACCGTGACCGGCACGGAAAATCTCATGATGGCCGCGACCCTCGCCGATGGCGAGACCGTTCTCGAGAATGCCGCACGCGAGCCCGAAGTGGTGGATCTGGCAAATTTCTTGATTGCCATGGGCGCCAAGATCAAGGGTGCGGGCACCGACCGAATCGTCATCGAGGGTGTCAAGCGCCTGAGCGGCACGGCCTACGAAGTGTTGCCCGACAGAATTGAAACGGGCACTTATCTGGTGGCGGGCGCCATCACCGGCGGCCACATTCGCGTGAAGAATACCCGCCCCGATCACCTGGACGCCGTGATCGACAAGCTCAAGGAAGCCGGCGCCTCCGTGGAGACGGGCGATTCCTGGATCGAAGTCGATATGCGCGGGAAAAGGCCCACCGCCATCGACATTCGAACGGCGCCGTATCCGGCCTTTCCCACCGACATGCAGGCGCAGTTCGCGGCGCTCAATACCGTGGCCAACGGCGTCGGCACCATCATCGAAACGATTTTCGAGAATCGCTTCATGCACATGCTGGAGATGCGGCGCATGGGCGCGGAGATTCGCCTGGAGGGCAATACCGCCATCATCAAGGGAGTGGAACGCCTCACGGCGGCACCGGTGATGGCGACGGATTTGCGCGCCTCCGCGAGCCTGGTGCTGGCGGCCCTGGTGGCGGACGGCCGCACCGACATCGAGCGCATCTATCACATCGATCGCGGCTATGCGGCGATCGAGGAGAAGCTGCAGCAACTCGGGGCGAAAATCCGCCGCACGCCGTAACCCAAGAGGCGCCGGTCGCCCGCGTTGCGACGTCAGCGCTGTTGGACGGGCCGGGTAGGGCGCTCCAAAACGGTCAATTTGATTTTGTAGGGCTGCTGCGCATGTCGGCCCTCGAGTTCCACCGAGGCGCCGGGTTTCAGCGCGGAGACCCGCGCGACCAGGTCTTGAGCGTTGTGCACCGGGTCGCCGGCGAGGCCCGTGATGAGATCGCCGGGGCGCATCCCCGCTTCATATGCCGGACTCTTGACCATGATGTTCACCACGGTCACGCCGCCGCCCGCGGTTCCGATTTGCGCGGATTGTTCATCGGTCAGGTCTTGGGGCATGAAACCGAGCCAGCCGCGCACCACATGGCCGTTCTTGAGGATTTGCTCCATCACACCGCGCACCAGATTGACCGGGATCGCGAAGCCGATGCCTTCGGGTCCTCCGTAGGTCCGATTGAGTACGGCGGTGTTGATGCCGACCAGGTCGCCATGCGCGTCGATGAGGGCGCCGCCGGAGTTGCCGAGATTGATCGCCGCATCCGTCTGTATGAAATTTTCAAATGTGGCGAGCCCGAGCTGACCTCGCCCGGTGGCGCTCACGATGCCCTGCGTTACCGTTTGACTCAGGCCATAGGGGTTGCCGATGGCCAGCACGATGTCCCCCACCCGCAAAGTATCGGAGCGGCCAATGGGCATGATGGGCAGATCGCCGATCTCAAGATCGAGTATGGCAATGTCCGTGTCCGGATCCTGACCCACGACCGTCGCATCGGCGTTGCGCCCGTCGGCGAGCACCACGCGGATGGAATCGGCGCCCGCGATGACGTGTTGGTTGGTCACGATGGTGCCCATCGCATCGACGATCACGCCCGAGCCCAAGCTGCGCTCGACGCGCTGCCGGTAACTCGGCCAGTAGTCGCCGAACAACTGATTCAAGGGCGCCAATTGGCTGCGCTCCCGCACCACGCGTGCAGTGTAGATATTGACCACGGCCGGTGCCGCCCGCGCCACGGAGTCCGCAAAGCTTGCCACCGCCGCCGGCGGCAGGATTGCCGCAACGTCGCGCGTAATGGGGACTGTGCCGACCGGGGGCGGAGCCGACGCCGTGTGTGCGCCCAACAGCGTGGGCTTCCACCAAACCACGAGAAATGCCACGGCGAGGCCGAGTACGACGGCTCTGATCAGGAACCCCACGAGGACGCGAATGTTCCGCAATTAAAATCGCTCCCCGAGCCTTAAGGAGGGCCCGCGTAACTGTGTATAATGCGCTCCCATTATTCCTTGGGAAACACTGCCGCCATAGGGGTTTGCGTGAAGAATTGTCAACTATTTTCGAGGGCGATGCATGAGTGACGAGGTAGATCATAGCCGTCGCCGCTTGCTGACCGCGGCCACCGTCGGCACGGGCGTCATCGGCGCGGCGTTCGCCGCAATTCCCTTTATCGCCTCGTGGAAGCCCAGCGCCCGCGCGAAAGCCTTGGGCGCACCGGTCGAAGTCGATGCCTCGAAACTCGAAGCCGGCCAAATGTTGAAAGTCGTTTGGCGCGGGCAGGCTGTATTCGTGGTCCGCCGGGCCAAGGCAACAGTCGATCAATTGAGCGGCCACGATGACATGCTGGCGGATCCGAAGTCCGAGGATTCGACGCAGCCGGACTACATCAAGGCCAGCGGCGCGATCCGGGCGCGCAATCCCGACTACTGGGTCGGTCTCGCGGTGTGCACGCACCTGGGTTGCTCGCCCTTGGGCGCATTCGTACCGAACGATTCTTTTCAAGTCGCGGGAGCGGACCTGGGCGCGAATTGGCCGGGCGGCTTTTATTGCCCCTGCCACGGCTCCAAGTACGACCTGTCGGGCCGGGTGTTCAAGAGCATGCCCGCGCCCAAGAACCTGACCGTGCCGCCGTACGCAATCGGGGCCAGCACGCGCATTGTCATCGGCGTCGACGACGCTTCCAAACCCGTTTCGTAAAGCAAGAGGTAAGCGATGGCCGCAGCACCCGAGTCCGCCGGCACCGGCAAAGGATTTATCGGCTGGATAGATCAGCGATTTCCGCTGACCAAACTCTGGAAGGATCACGTTGCAGAGTATTACGCACCGAAGAATTTCAACTTCTGGTATTTCTTTGGGGCGCTGTCCTTGCTGGTGCTCGTAAACCAACTCGTGACCGGTATTTTCCTGACGATGAGCTACAAGCCGTCCGCGGCCGAAGCCTTCGCCTCGGTCGAATACATCATGCGCGACGTCGAATGGGGCTGGCTGATCCGCTATATGCACACCACCGGTGCGTCCGCCTTTTTCATCGTGGTTTACCTGCACATGTTTCGCGCGCTTCTGTACGGTTCGCACCGCAAGCCGCGCGAACTGGTCTGGATCTTCGGTTGCCTGATTTTCCTGTTGCTGATGGCTGAAGCCTTCATGGGCTATGTGCTGCCCTGGGGCAATATGAGCTATTGGGGTGCCCAGGTTATCGTCTCGTTGTTCAGCAGCCTGCCGGTCATCGGCAGCACCTTGGTCGAATGGATCCGCGGCGACTACAACATCGCGGACCCCACGCTGAACCGGTTCTTCGCATTGCACGTGGCGGCGCTGCCCCTGGCGCTGGTGTTCCTGGTGATCGCGCACATCATGGCGTTGCACGAAGTCGGTTCGAACAATCCGGATGGCATCGACATCAAAAAACACAAGGATGCCGACGGGCATCCGCTCGACGGCATCCCTTTTCACCCTTATTACACCGTCAAGGACTTGCTGGGCACGGCCGGCTTTTTGCTGATATTTGCAGCCGTTATTTTCTTCGCGCCGAATTTCTTCGGGCTGTTTTTGGAATCGCCCAATTTTGAGCCGGCGAACCCGCTGCAAACGCCGCCCGACATCACGCCGGTGTGGTACTTCACGCCTTTCTACGCGATGTTGCGCGCCATCCCTTCGGCGTTCGGCACGCAGGTGTGGGGCGTGATGGTGATGGGCGCGGCGGTGTTCGTGCTGTTTTTCGTGCCGTGGCTGGATCGCTCGCCGGTACGGTCGATACGCTACAAGGGACCGATCTACAAGGTGATGCTGGCGCTGTTTTCCATCTCCTTCATCTGCCTGGCGGTTTGCGGCATGAAGCCCCCGTCGGGCATTTATCCGATCCTGGCGCGAATCTGCACCGCCATTTATTTTGCGTTCTTCTTGCTAATGCCCTGGTACACGCGGATGGACAGCGTGAAGCCGGAGCCGGAAAGGGTTACTGGACATGCTTAAAGCCACCGTTTTAATCGCGCTGGGACTTCTTTCCGCCGGCACTGCGCTCGCGGAAGAGGGGGAAATCCCGCTGTTGCACGCGGAGACGGACATCGGGAACACCGATTCCCTGCAGCGCGGTGCGCGCAATTTCATGAACGACTGCTCGGGCTGCCATTCGCTCAAGTACCTGCGCTTCAACCGCATGGCCGCGGATTTGAAGATCCCCGAGGCGGAGCTGTCCAAGAACCTGATCTTCAACTCGGCGAAGATCTTCGAAGAAATCAACACGGCGATGCCGGCGGATTCCGCGGACTGGTTCGGCAAGCCGCCGCCGGACCTGTCGTTGATGGCGCGTGAGCGCGGCACGAACTATCTGTATTCATACTTGCATGGCTTTTACGCCGACAAGACACGGCCCTGGGGCGTGAACAATCTGTATCTGGCGAGCACGGCGATGCCGCACGTCCTTTTCTACCGGCAAGGCTTGCAAAAGCCGGTCTACAAGAATGAAAAAGACGGCAACGGCAACGCCAAGATGGTGTTGGCGGGCGTTGAGCCAATGATTCCGGGTTCCATGAAGCCGGAGGAGTATGATCAATACGTTCGGGACATCGTCAACTTCCTGGACTATGCCGCCGAACCCATCAAGGAAACCCGCGAAACGATGGGTATTTTCGTGATGCTGTTCTTGTTGGTTTTCTTTGTATTCGCGTACTTGCTGAAGAAAGAATATTGGAAGGACGTCCACTGACTTTAGGCGGGCGCCGCCCGTTGAAAATCGCAAGGAGGTCCGTCTAGTGGCACGTCGTTCGGTGATGACCCTGTTTTCAGCACCGGCGGACCCGTGGAGTCATCGCACCCGTCTGGTACTGGCCGAAAAGGGCATTGCCATTGAGCTGGTCAATGTCGATCCCAACGCGCTGCCCGAGGATCTCATTGACCTCAATCCGTATCACAGCGTGCCCACGCTGGTGGATCGGGATTTGGTGCTGTACGACTCGCGGGTGATCATCGAGTACCTGGACGAGCGCTTTCCGCATCCGCCGCTGATGCCGATCGATCCTGTGACCCGCGCGCAGTTTCGCGTCGCGTTATACCGCGTCGAGCGCGATTGGTACGCCCTGGCGCACGACATCGAACTCGATCCGGGCAGCAAGACGGCGGAGCACAGCCGCAAGGTATTGGGCGAAGCGATTTGCGCCAGCGCCGAGGTCTTCAAGGCGAAGCCGTTTTTCCTCAGCGATGAATTCTCGCTGGTCGATGCAAGCATTGCGCCGATCCTGTGGCGCCTGCGGGTGTATGGCATCGAACTCCCGGCCCAGGCGCAGCCGATCACGAAGTACATGAATTCCATCTTTGCCCGCTCCACCTTCCGCGCCTGCTTGACCGAGGCGGAAAAGGAGATGCGCCATTGAAGCCGCGGCGTCCATACCTGCTGCGCGCGCTGCACGAATGGATCTCCGACAGTGGTGAAACGCCGCACATCGTGGTGGATGCGGCCGCCGAGGGCGTGACCGTTCCGCGTCAGTACGTGAAGGACGGCAAGATCGTTCTCAACGTCAGCTTTTCCGCCACCCAAATGCTGAAGCTGGGCAATGATTTCGTCAGCTTCGAGGCTCGTTTTGGCGGCGTGGGTTTTGCGGTCCAGGTTCCGGTGCGGGCCATCCTCGGCATCTATGCGCGCGAGACCGGACAGGGGATGATCTTTCCGGAGGGCGACGCGGATCCCGATCCCACCGACACGCCGCCGGCGGCTCCCAACACGGGGAAAGCCAGCACAGCCGCGAAGCGTCCGAAGCTGCAAGTGGTCAAGTAATCCGCGCGCGGAACGCGTCCTTGATCCATTCGACCCGATGCGCGCCTTCCGGCAGCCCTTCGATCGCCACGACGTCGAAGCGCAACGGCACATGGCTCCAATTCTTCTCGCGCAGAAAAAATTGGGTCGCGCGAATGATTTTGCGCTGCTTGGCCCAGGTCACCGACGCCAAGGCGCCGCCATAGTCGGCGTGGCCGCGCTGGCGTACCTCCACCACCGCGAGAACGCCGTCATCGAGACACACGAGATCGAGCTCGCCCGCCTTGCAGCGCAAGTTACGCCCGAGAATTTTGACGCCGCGAACCTGCAGATATTCTGCGGCCAGCTGTTCGGCGGCCAGACCTCGCTGCAGGTGCATTTGATCCATGCGCCATGATGCCGCGGCGCGGGTGCTCCAACTGCCGCTCAATCGGGCGCGTTCGCGCAGATTCGCCAACCTTACTTGGGCGGTCCCGCGTCAAAGATCTCCACCCCGCCCAGCCAGGTCTTGAGAATGTGCGTGTCGCGGATGGAGATCGGCGGCGCGAAGGACGCCGGTCGTCCTATAAAACATTCGGCACGCCGCCTTTTATCTGCGCCCAATCCAGATCGCGGCGAACCTTATTCTGCACATCGAGGTGCAGCTTGCCGCTCACCCCGGCAATCTCGCTGGCGGCCGCCGGACTGCTGGAGCGCAAGCCCGGCACCAGTCGATACGCATCGAAACCAAAGGCGTAGAAGCGGTCGCGACGCGCCGTGCGGGCCGGCCAAGCCGCTCGCACGCCGTCGCGAATCGGCACCGTGGCCGGATCGTTGGAAATCATCCACGGCATGTCGGGAAAGAGCATGCCC
>DATHKV010000053.1:0-18464 GCA_035488895.1 Steroidobacteraceae bacterium | reverse complement strand
GCTAGAAGGCCACGTTCAGGCCGCCCCCGGGGGCCGTTACTCCCGAGTCGTTAGGAGCCGGAGGTGAAAGATAACGTTCTCGATCTACTCATCTATCTCTTCGAGAATTATATGAGTGCCGACGATGAGCCGCGTCCGGATAGAAATACCTTGAAGCTCGAGTTGGACAAGGCCGGATTCGCGGAACCCGACATCGAACGGGCTCTGGAATGGCTGGACGGCCTCTCGGGCGAACAGCTCGGCAAGGTCGCCGAAGCGACGGCCAGGGCTGTGCGGGTTTTCAGCAGCCAGGAGTTGATGCGGCTCGACACGGACGTGCGGGGTTATTTGATGTATTTGGAAAATGTGCGGATTCTCTCGGGCACGGAACGCGAGTTGGTGATCGACCGCTTGATGGCGCTCGAAGCCGATGAAATCGACATCGAACAGGTGAAATGGGTCGTGCTGATGGTGCTGTTCAGCCAGCCCGGCCAAGAGTCCGCTTACGCTCAAATGGAAGACCTGGTCTTCGAAGAGCGCACCGACGCGCTGCATTAGACGACTTTGAGCAGCAATCTCGTCATCGTGGAATCGCCTGCCAAGGCGAAGACCATCAAGAAGTATCTCGGCAAGGACTTCGAAGTACTGGCCTCCTATGGCCACGTGCGCGACCTCGTGCCGAAGGAAGGCGCCGTCGATCCGAAGCACCACTTCGCCATGAAGTACCAGGTGGTCGAGCGCAATCAGAAGCATGTCGATGCCATATCCCGGGCGCTCAAGAAGGCCAAGACGCTGTATCTGGCGACCGACCCCGATCGCGAAGGCGAAGCCATTTCCTGGCATCTGTACGAGCTTTTGAAGGCGCAGGGTGAACTCAAGGGCAAAGAAGTCAGCCGCGTCGTTTTCTACGAGATCACCAAGAACTCGGTGCGCGAAGCCATGGCAAGCCCTCGCGAGCTGTCCGTGGATCTGGTGAACGCCCAGCAGGCGCGCCGCGCGCTGGATTTTCTGGTGGGATTCAATTTATCGCCGTTGCTGTGGAAGAAAGTGCGTCCGGGCCTGTCTGCCGGGCGGGTGCAAAGCCCGGCGCTGCGCATGATCTGCGAACGCGAGGATGAGATCGCCGCGTTCGTGGCGCGCGAGTACTGGAGCATCGATTCCGAACTCGAGCACTCGGATCAGAAATTCCCCGGCAAGCTGGTCGAGTTCCAGGGCACGAAGGTTGAACAATTCAGCTTCACCAACGAGGCAAGTGCCCGGGAAGTGGAGCGCGAGCTGAATGACGCCGCCAAGGGCGAGCTCACGGTCCTGTCGGTCGACCGCAAACAGCGCAAGCGCAATCCGGCGCCGCCGTTTACCACCTCCACCCTGCAGCAGGAAGCGGCGCGCAAGTTGGGCTTCAGCGCGCAGAAGACCATGCGTGTCGCCCAGCAGCTCTACGAAGGCGTCGACATCGGCGAGGGCCAGGTGGGCCTCATCACCTACATGCGCACCGACTCGCTCAACCTGGCGCAGGAAGCCATCGGCCAGATCCGAGATGTGATTGTGCAGCTGTATGGCCAGGCCGGCCTTGCCGAAGAACCGAGGATATTCAAGACCAAATCGAAGAACGCACAAGAAGCGCACGAGGCGATTCGTCCGACCACGGTCAGCGTGTTGCCGGGCGACATCGAGAACAAGCTCGAATCCGATCAGTTTCGGCTGTACTCGTTGATCTGGAAGCGCACGGTTGCGTGCCAGATGGCCCCGGCGATTTTCGACACCGTGACCGTCGAAATGCGCGCCGGCGCCGAAGGCCCGGAGCGCACCGTCCTGCGTGCCAATGGCTCGACCTTGGTCAAGCCCGGATACATATCCGTGTATCAAGAGGGCATGGACGACGCCGTTCAAGACGATTCGGATCATGTGCTGCCGCCCATGACGGAGGGCGACAAGGTCAAACTGGTCGGCATCCTGCCGAGCCAGCATTTCACCGAACCGCCGCCGCGCTTCTCCGAAGCCTCGCTGGTCAAGGCGCTGGAGGAATACGGCATCGGCCGGCCCTCGACCTACGCCTCGATCATTTCCACGCTGCGCGATCGCCAATACGTCGACATAGAAAGCCGGCGCTTTACCGCCACGGATATCGGCAAGATCGTCAGTCGATTCTTGACCCTGTATTTCACGACTTACGTGGACTACGACTTCACCGCAAAGATGGAAGATTCGCTGGACGCCGTTGCCAGCGGCGAGCAGGAATGGGTGCCGCTGCTGGAGAAATTCTGGAAACCCTTCATCGATCTCGTGAAGCACACCGAGAAATCGGTCAGCCGCGAAGAAGTCGCTCAGGCGCGCGATTTGGGCGTGGATCCGGTCAGCGGCAAGCCGATGAGTGTGCGCATGGGACGCTTCGGTCCCTTCGTGCAGATCGGCACCAAGGATGACGAGGACAAACCCCGCTTCGCGGGCCTGCGCCCCGGACAAAAGATGGACCAGATCACGCATGAACAGGCCATGGAGCTGTTCAAGCTGCCGCGCAAGCTCGGCACCACCGCAGCCGGCGATGAAATAACGACCAACGTCGGGCGCTTTGGTCCCTACGTGAAATACGGCGCCAAGTACGTGTCGCTCAAGACCGATGATCCGTACGAAATCACGCCGGAACGCGCGCTCGAAGTCATTCGTGAAAAAGAGATTGCCGATGCCAATCGGCTGATCCTGGATTTCCCCGACGCGGGAATCCAAGTGCTGAACGGCCGCTACGGCCCTTACATCACCGACAAGGCTCGCAACGCCAAGATCCCGAAGGACAAGGAGCCGAAGAGCCTGACTTTGGAAGAATGCAAAACCCTGCTCGCGGCGGCTCCGGAGCGGGGCAAGTGGGGCCGCAAGGGGGCGAAGGGTTCGAGGTTCGCGCCGAAGGCGGCAGCCAAGAGCGCCAAGGCCAAAGACGCAGCCGCATCGCCCGACGCCCCGGTTCCGGTAAAACTTGCCGCCAAGGGCAAGAAAGCGGCCGTAAACAAACAGGCGCCCGTGACGAAACCGCCGGCCCCGGCCAAGAAGAAGGCTGCGGCCAAGAAGAGGCCCGCAAAAAAGAAGGCGTAGCAGGAGCCTAGCCCATGCCAACATCCGAAGCGGCAGACGCGTCCGCGGTCAAGAGTTACCTGATCGAGCTGCAGGACCGCATCACTGCGGCGGTGGAGGAAATCGACCCGGTCAAATTCAAGCGCGATGCGTGGCAGCGGCCGGAGGGCGGCGGGGGCGAGAGCCGCATCCTGAGCGACGGCGCGGTGTTCGAGCGTGCGGGTGTCTCGGTCTCGCATGTCTTCGGCGACAAGCTGCCGCCGTCCGCATCGAATCTGCGGCCGGAAATTGCCGGTGCACCCTTCGAGGCGATGGGATTGTCGCTGGTGTTTCATCCGCGCAATCCGCATGTTCCCACCACGCATTGCAACGTGCGCTTCCTCGTGGCGCGGCCCGCCGCCGGACCGGAAGTTTGGTGGTTCGGCGGCGGTTTCGACCTGACGCCCTATTACCCCTACGACGAGGACGTCCTGCATTGGCACCGGACTGCGCAGGACGCCTGCCAACCGTTCGGCCCGGATGTCTACGCTGAATATAAGGATTGGTGCGACCGCTATTTCTTTCTGCCGCATCGAAATGAAACGCGCGGCGTCGGCGGATTGTTCTTCGACGATTTGAACGCCGGCGGCTTCAAGCGCTGCTTTGCGTTTCAACGCAGCATCGGCGATCACTTTCTGCCGGCCTTCGCGCCGATCCTGCAACGGCGCAAGGATCTGCCGTACGGCGATCGCGAGCGCCAATTCCAACTGTACCGCCGCGGCCGCTATGTCGAGTTCAATCTGGTCTACGATCGAGGCACGCTGTTCGGCCTGCAGTCCCGCGGCCGCACGGAATCGATCCTCATGTCCCTACCGCCGTTGGTGCGTTGGGAATACGACTGGCATCCGATGCAGGGATCGCCTGAGGCCAGGCTGTATGCGGATTTTCTTCGTCCGCGAAACTACCTGGCGGAACTCGGCTGATCCTCCGCGCGCAAGCGCCTAGATGAAGGCGCGGGTGAGCGCCGCCGCCGATATCTCCCGGCAGCCGCTGACATTCTGGCCGGCCCAGAGCGGCGAGAAGTCGCCGCGCCCCATGCTCTCCGCTTTCTTGCGCAGCGGCGCCAGTGCACCGCTCGCCAGGGGAAAGGCCGGCGCGGCGGCGTTGATCGGACCCAAATCCCGCATGATCCGGTTCATGATGCCGCGCGCGGGACGACCGGTGAACAAATTGGTCAGCGCGGTATGGCCGGCGTGCGGGCCCTTGAGCGCCGCGCGATGCACCGCGCTGATTTTTGCCTCGGGGCAAAGCAGGTAGGCAGTGCCGGGTTGCACGCCGGCCGCGCCCAGCAACATCGCCGCGGCCACACCTTTTGCATCGGCGATGCCGCCCGCGGCGATGACCGGCACCCGCACCGCTTTGACGATCTGCGGCAACAGCGCAAACGTCCCGGCTTGCGTGCTCAAGTCCTCGGATAGGAATATTCCGCGATGGCCGCCGGCTTCCGCGCCCTGCGCGATGACGGCATCGACGCCTCGTGCCTCCAACCATCGCGCCTCCTCGACGGTGGTCGCCGAAGACAGCACCTTCGAACCCCAGGATTTAACCCGCGCGAGCAGATCCTCAGGGGGCAGGCCGAAATGAAAGCTGACGACCGGCGGCTTGAAGGGCTCCAACACATCCGCCGCCGCCGTGCTAAAGGCAGTCCGCGACGCCGGCGCCGCTGCTTCGGAGGCATCGATTCCGTACTCCTGGAAGTAGGGCGACAACAGCTTGCGCCATGCTGCTTCCCGCTCGAGGTCCGGTTCGGGAGCGGCGTGACAAAAGAAATTCACGTTGTAGGGCTTGTCGGTGCGCGCGCGAATGGCCGTCAACTCCGCCCGCATGGCGTCCAGCGACAAAAGAGCGCAGGGCAGCGAACCCAATCCGCCGGCCTCGGATACCGCGATCGCCAGCTCGCTGCCTTGAAAGCCTGCCATCGGCGCCTGAACCACCGGGAACTCCACACCGAACAGCTCTAGCAAGCTCATCGCACCTCCTGCTGCACCCATTCTAGCGGGCGAATTGACAAACGCAGCGCGGTATTTTGTGATGGGTGGATGACGGAAGGCATTCAAGTTCGAACTCTGTCGGCGCCGGGCGACAACGAAATTCGAGAACTGAGCGAGGTGCTCATCGACTGCGTCGAGGGCGGAGCATCGGTGAGTTTCATGCTGCCCATTACGCGAGGCACGGCCGATGCGTTTTGGCGGAACGTGGGCCAAGGCGTCGCGCGGGGTGAACGAATTCTGTTGGTCGCCGAGGACTCGGCGGGTCGCATCGTGGGCACCGTGCAAATTGTTTTTGCCGAGGCAGAGAATCAGCCGCACCGCGCCGATATCGCCAAAATGCTGGTGCACCGGCGCGCGCGCAAGCACGGCGTGGGCGCCGCGTTGCTGGCGGCGGCGGAAAGCGCCGCGCTGAACGCCGGCAGAACAGTGCTGGTGCTGGACACGGCCAGCGATGATGCGGAACGCCTGTATGCCAGGCTTGGCTGGCAGCGTTGCGGGGTTATCCCCGGCTATGCGCTGCTGCCGGGCGGCGGCCTGTGCAACACCACGTTTTTTTACCGCACGCTGTCAAACGGACGGTGAGTTCATGACCGCGCCGCTGACCATCGCCGGGCACGCGATCCGCTATGACGCGTCGGGACAATTGATGCCCTGGACTTCCTGGACCGCTGCTTTGGATCGGGAGATGAATTTCTACCAGCACTGTCCGATGGATCATGGCTATCCGCGTTTTGCCTGCGAAACGTTTCTCGATGCCAGCTGGACGCCGAGCACGGAGCGCACCGACATCATTCCCTCGACGCAAAATGGCATGGGCATACTGTCCTACCTCAAGTTCCATGGGATGCGCGGCGAGCAGCAGCCTGCGTGGCTGGCGACTGCACGCCTGCTCGGCGACTACCTGCTCAAGGAAGCGCTCACGCCCGACTCGGGTAAATATCCGGCGTTTACCCGTTCAACGGGCAAACGGGCGCAATTTCCGCAGCCGGCCGATTGCGGCTCGCAGTCGGATCGGCCCTACGAAGTGCAGCCCGACAAGGGCGGGATCGCGGGCTACGCGCTGGCCTTGCTGTTCGAGGCCACCGGCGATTCAAAATATCTGCTGCAAGCCCTGCAGAACGCGCGCGTGCTCGCCGCGAATCAGCAGGACGGCGGCGGGACTCATTCGCCCTGGCCTTTTCGCGTGGATTATCGCAGCGGCGAAGGACGCGGCCCCATCTCGGGCAACATGACTTATATATTGCGCCTTTACGAAACGCTGGCGGAGCATGGCTATGCGGAGTTTTCGGCGCCGCGCCAATCGCTGTGGGAATGGATCATGCGCTTCCAAATCCCCAACGCCGCCGCCGACGGCGCGCTGTTCGCGCAATTTTTCGAGGATCACGACACGCCCACCAATCGCAGCGCCTGGGCGCCATTGAATCTCGCGCGCTACCTGCTCGAGAAAAAGGACCTGGTCGATCAGGATTGGCGCGGCCACTGCAGGTCGCTGATCGATTTCGTGCGCGCGAACTTTACGCACCGCGAGTTTGGCGTGCTCGTCTGCCACGAACAGGATGAGGACAAGCAGGCATGGGGAGGCGTGAATTCAACCTACGGCGCGGTCCTCGCGCTGTATGCGAAGGCGGTCGAGTCGCCGGAGCTCGCGGGCGAGGCGCGCCAGGCGCTGAATTTCACGCTGTACTCCATCGATGAACAGGGAAGGCCTCGTGATTTGCCGCAGAGCGGGCAGCCGGGCGGTTGGCAGGAGGACGCCCACACCGACGTCATCCATAACTACGTGGATGCCTTGGGCGCATTTCCGCATTGGGGAAATGACGACGCCGCGGCGCGCGATCTGCTGAATTCAGACGGGAGCTTTTAGGATCGCCGCGATGAACGCGGAGGTCGCTGCATCGGTATCGCCGAATCGCACACCGGCGCGAAATCGGCCGTCGCTCATCGGCACGCAGTAGCGCACCTCGGCCTGGATGTGAAATTCGCGCCTCTCGCCGCACGCTTCCAGCTCCAAATCAATGTGGCATTGCTGCCCGTGGGCGAGCTCGAATGGCATCGTCAGGCTGGCGCCGGCGCGCGACATGTCGACGGTATGTCCCGGCAGCACGGACATCCCCGGCACCGTGACTTTGGCATGAATCGCGACGGACTTTCGTTCGTAATTGCGGCGCTCGAGCGTTGCGCGCCGGACCAGTTCGTCGCCGCAATACTCGTGCGCCTCGATCAAGCCCTCCGCGGCATTCGTGCTCATGCGCTCTCCGGTTCTCGACTGATACGCATGAAATGGTAGCCGATGCCGCGCAGCAACGAGGGCCGCAACTGTGAACTGCCGCGCGAAACCAAGCATCGCGGCTGCAACATGTTAAATGCCGGCCGCCCTTTCAGCCCGCCATCACCAGTTGGCTCATGGCCGCGAACGCGGGGAGCGTGACCGGATCATTGGCGGCGCTGGATGCGACCGGATGCGAGCAAAAGCGTGCGATCACCAGCTCGGCTTTCGGCGCAATGTACAAACGTTGGCCGTGAATGCCGCGCCCCTCGAATACCCCCAGCGAATTGTGCGACACCCACCACATGTTGCGGTAGGAGTATCCCGGCAGCAGCGAGTATCCCGCCATGACGAATTTGGCCGGATCGGATCCGCGCCGAATGTCGGCAATGACCTCCGCCGGGAGGATCTGCTTGCCGTGCCAGGCGCCCTCGCAACGCATGAGTTCGCCGAACCGGCACAAATCGCGCAGCGTGGCGCTCAATCCTCCGCCGCCCATGGCCACACCGACGGTATCCACGGTCAGATAGCCGTCTTCCTCGCAACCGATCTGCGACCAGACCCGCTCGCTCAGCATGTCCTGAAGTGCAATGCCGGTGACCCGCTTCATGACCCAGCACAACACTTCGGTGTTGACGGTTTTGTAGACGAACGCGGCGCCGTGCGCGCCTTCCTTGCGCAGGGTACGCAGATAGTCGTAGAAATTACCGGGACCGGTGTAATCCGGACCGCGGGGACGCAGGCCCCCCGCGCGGGCGTAATCCCAGATATGCGCCTTGGGATCCGCATACAGTTCGGAATATTCCACGCCGATCTGCATGTCGAGCACCTGCCGCAGCGTCGCATCCTCATAGGCGGTGCCGCGCATCTCGGGCAGGTAGTGCGACACGGTTTTCGCTTCGTCCAGGACGCGTTCGTGGACCAGTGCGGCGGCGAGGGTGGCGGCGTAGGACTTGGTGATCGAAAAGCAGGAGTGCGGCCGATGCTCCGCAAGAGCGCCGAAGTAGCGTTCGTAGATTCGCCGGCCGCGATGCAGGACCACGATGCCGTCCGTGTAGGTGTGCTTGAGCGATTGCGCCCAGCTGAGCTTGCGGCCGAACAAATCGACAAAGCTGAGTGCATCGATCGAGGCTTCGAGCCCTTGGGGCGCGAGGCCCAGATCGCTCGACGCAGCGCGGCCGCGCCACACGGCGGCGGTCGGCGCCAGTTCGCGCATATGCGATAGAGTCCAGCGGATTTGTGGAAATTCCAGGAATCGGTCGTCTTGGAAGCGGATCAGCTTGTCAGACGGCGGCGGCGAGCCCTGCATCCACCCCAACGCCGCCGGCTCCGAAGCGTCGGCGTCGGGATAGTCGACGCCGTCAAACTCAAATGTTCCGCTTTTCATGGCTCGCCCTGCAAACTTCGTTGCCCTCAAGCCTGGCACAATACGGCATGAATTACAGGCACATCTACCACGCAGGCAATTTTGCCGACATTGCAAAGCACGTCGCGCTGCTGTACTGCCTGAAGGCATTGAAGCGCAAGGATGCGGCGTTCTTCGCACTGGACAGTCATGCCGGGCGCGGATTTTATGATTTGCAGGCGCCCGAGGCGCAGAAATCCGCCGAAGCGGAACGCGGCGTGCAGCGCCTGATCGTCGAAGCGCTGGGCGATGAAGCCTTGAGCGATTACTTCACGGCGATACGCGCGCGGCGCGGCAAGCGGCTGCCGCGCTATCCCGGCTCGCCCGCATTGATCGCGCACGCGCTGCGGCCGCAGGACCGCGCCCTGTTCGTCGAACTGATGCCGGCGGAAGCGCGCGCCGCGGAACGCGAGATCGATTCATCGGGGCGGGTTCGCGTGGAAATCAGCGACGGCTACGCGGCGCTCAAGGCTTTCCTGCCGCCGGACGAACGCCGCGGCTTGGTGCTGATCGATCCGCCCTACGAGAGTCTCGATGAACTCAAGATGATGCTGCAGGCGTTCGCGGAGGCGTATCGGCGCTGGCCCAACGGAATCTATTTGATGTGGTACCCGATTCGCAGCGCGACGCAGCGCAGCCTGGTGCATGCCCGCTTCGAGGCCCTGGAAATTCCCAAAATGCTGGTGGCGGACCTCGCGATTCATCCGGATGACGCGGGGCTGGGGCTCGCGGGCAGCGGTTTGTTGATTGTGAATCCGCCCTACGGCGCAGACCAGTTTCTTCGCGACGCCTACACCGCGATTCATCGGGTGATTGCCGCGGCCGGCGCAGGCTACGTCGAAGTGGCCCGTCTCACGCCCGAACGAATGGCACAATAGGTTTTTTTACCGGGGACGCTTATGGATCAGAAAACTTTGCGCGAGCGGCTCGCCAAGCTGCATGCGGAATTGTCCAACGCACATCAGGAGAGTCCTGCAACGCGGCAGTCGTTGGGTGAGATTCTTCCGGACGTCAAACGCATAGTCGATCAGCCCGGAACTTTAGCTGCCGAGCCCCAGGTCAAAACGTTGTCCGATCGCCTCGAACGAGTGGCGGTGCAGTTCGAAGCCGATCACCCGACGCTGGCGGCGAGCGCACGGCAGCTGGTCGACCTGCTGAGCGAGGTGGGTATTTAGGAGCCTGTCTGAGTATTCCGCGTGGTCAGTGCGTCCAGACGATCGAATCGTCCACTTGCGCCGCAATGCGCGCGATTTCCGCGGAGCTGACGCCTGAATCCTGCATGAGCACGGCGAGGCTGCCGTGGCCGGGCACCGGCACGAGGGTTCCGCGATAGCCCTGTTCCTCGAACTGCATGGATTTTCGCAGCGGCTCGTGCACCAGCACCATGACGGTCACGGGACCCTTGGGCGTTTGCACCACCAGATGCGGCACCATGTGTCCGCGGAATGAGCAGCTGCTGGCGTAACTGACGATGCCGGCCTTAGGCTTCAGGCGCAGATTCGAGTTCTTCAGCACGTCCTGCAACGCAGGCGCATCCACTGCAATGTCGGTGCGCTGCCATGCATCCGGCTCCCCCGCCATATGCGCAACCACCGCGGCGGCGAGACTTCGCTGTGGCAGGGTCAGCCAGATGCCGCCGACAATCGCCGTCCCCAGGAGCACGCTGGCCGCAATCGCCAGCCAGCGGCGCGCGCCCGTGAACGATCGGGACTTGCGCGCAAACGGCAGTACTTCCGTCCCGCCGGGCATGTCGACGCGCAAGGCTCGTTCGATGCGCGCCTCGAATTTGAGCAGCTGCTCGGTATAGGCGCGGCACTCGGCACACGCTTCCCGATGCGCGCGCAATTCCGCATCCGCATCGCGCGGATCGGCCATGATCGCTGAACGATAGCTCGTGTGATCCATCATTCTTGCGGGTCCAGCGCGGTATCTTCGCCGCAGGCGGCGCGCAATTGCCGCCGCGCGCGGTATAGACGCGTCAGCACCGCCGCGCCCGACAGGTCGAGTTCGCGCGCGATTTCGGCGGTCGAATATCCCATCAGAACCTGCAGAACCAGCGGCTCGCGGTATTCATCGGGCAATTTCATGATGGCCGCGCGTACATCCGCGATGTCCTGCTCCTCTGCGGCGGCCAGTGTCGGCTCCTCTTTGGCAATCAGTTCGTCCACGTCCACGGTCGTGAACCGCTTGCGCTCGAAAGTGCGCGCGTATTCGCGGCGCACGATGGTCAGCAGCCAAGGTTTGGCGGCGGCCTCATTCAACAGCGAATCCTGCGCTTTCCAGGCGCGCAACATGCTTTCCTGCACGACGTCCTCGGCCAAGGCACGGTCGCGGGAGAGCCAGAAGGCGAAGCGCAGCAGGTCGGGGCGCAGGGACTGGCACAGCGCCTGGAAGCGCGCGCGTCTCTGTTTTCCGCCAACCTGATCGTTCATGGATGAATCAGCACGCAACTTAAGATATCGTTCCCCCGATATTACCGCGTTCAAGGGGCGGCGCCGACGGTCAAATATGCCGACTGGGCACGGACTGGGGCGATTTGCGGCGGCAGACTGGTTGCTAGGAGTCACACTGTAGATGACCGGAATCGTCCACAATTCATTTCCAAGCACCCGCATGCGCCGCATGCGCCGCGACGAGTTTTCGCGCCGTTTAATGCGTGAAACGCACCTGAGCGTGGACTCGCTCATCTATCCGATTTTCGTCGTCGAGGGCCGCGCCGATCGTCAGCCCGTGGCCTCCATGCCCGGCATCGAGCGGCTGTCGGTCGATCAGCTGGTGCGTGAATGCGAGAGCTTGGTGAGGCTCAAGATCCCGGCGATCGCTTTGTTTCCGGTGACGCCCGAGGCGAAGAAAACTCTCGACGCGCGCGAGGCCTGGAATCCCGAGGGCATTGCGCAGGCGGCGGTCAGAGCCGTCAAAAAAGAATTTCCGGATTTGGGCGTGATCACCGATGTGGCGCTCGATCCCTTCACCACGCACGGACAGGACGGCATCGTCGATGAGCGTGGATATGTGATGAACGACGTCACCGTCGAGTCGCTGGTGCGCCAGGCCCGCTCGCATGCCGACGCCGGCGCCGACATCGTCGCACCATCCGACATGATGGACGGACGCATCGGCGCGATCCGCAACGCCTTCGAAGCCGCGGGTTTGGTGCATACGCGCATTCTCGCCTACGCCTCCAAGTACGCGTCCAGCTTCTACAGTCCCTTCCGCGATGCCGTGGGCTCAGCGGCGCAATTGGGCGGCGGCGGCAAGCACACTTACCAGATGGACGTTGGAAACTCCGACGAGGCCCTGCGCGAAGTGGCGCTCGACATCAGCGAAGGTGCCGATATGATCATGGTCAAGCCCGGGCTGCCCTATCTCGACATCGTGCGGCGGGTGAAGGATCGGTTCGGCATGCCGACGCTGGTCTACCAGGTCAGCGGGGAGTATTCGATGATCATGGCCGCCGCCGGCAACGGGTGGCTGAACGAACGCGCCGTCGCATTGGAGGCATTGACCTGCATCAAGCGCGCGGGGGCCGACGGCATCTTGACCTATTTCGCGAAGCGCGCGGCGGAGTGGCTCGCGACGTGAATTCCAGTGTGTCGGAGACGCCTGATCAATACGGGGTTGCGGGTCATCCCATCTCCCACAGCTGGTCGCCTTTTATCCATGGGATGTTCGCCAAAGCCACCGCGCAAAATCTCGTCTACCGCTTGTTCGACATCCGGCCGGAGAATTTTCGCGGTGAAGCGTTGCGCTTGTTTGCCGGAGGACTCAAGGGCTTGAACGTCACCCTGCCTCACAAGCAAGCGGCCGCGGAACTGGTCAATGAGCTGACGCCGCGCGCGGAACGCGCCAAGGCCGTCAACACCATCGCCTTTTTTGAGCAAACATCGCTGCTCGGCGACAACACCGACGGCTTGGGGCTGATGGCGGATCTGGAGAACAATTTAGGAATCGCTCTCGCCGGCAAGCGCGTGCTCATTCTCGGCGCCGGCGGCGCGGTTCGCGGCGTACTCGGTTCCTTGATGGAGCGCGAACTCAAGCAGGTGGTCATTGCCAACCGCACGCCGGAGCGGGCCCACAAGCTCGCCGCGGAATTTGCCGACTTGGGCGAAATATCCGGCTGCGGATTCGCCGAGGTCGAGGGGCCGCCCTACGACCTCATCATCAATGCGACGTCCGCGAGCTTGCAAGGGGAGATGCCGGTAATGCCCGTGGGCCTCGTGGGCGAAGAAAGCATCTGTTACGACATGGCCTATGGCCGAGGGCATACCCCGTTTACCTTGTGGGCGAAATCCCTACATGCGGCCCGCACCACCAAGGGCTGGGGCATGCTGGTCGAACAGGCGGCCGAGTCGTTCTTGCTCTGGCGCGGCATCCGGCCGGACACCGGCTCTGCGCTCGAGGCGTTGGCCCAGCACGCCTGATCTGGGGGGGATAGGAAGCTTCGAGGCACGGAAGAGAGCAGTGCCTCGAAGCTTCCTAATTCCTCCAGGCCTATGACGCCCGACGCTCAATCTCACGGCGCTGGGCGACTAGTTTCGACAGGCCACCAGTTCTTGTCAGGAAGGGTAAGAAGAATCAAGGCACTGCTGCTTTGGTGCCTTGATTCTTCTTACCCCTCCTGGCAAGCGCTAGCGCATCGTAACTAGTTCTTCAGCGCTGGTCGGATGGATGGCCACGGTATCGTCGAAATCAGCCTTGGTGGCGCCCATGCGGATCGCCACCGCAAACCCCTGCAGCATTTCATCGGCACCGGTACCCAAAATGTGGCAGCCCACGATCCGTTGCTCCGGACCCACGCACACCAGCTTCATGTCCGTGTGAGTTTTTCGCGTGGTCAGGGCGTGGTACATCGGCGCGAAGTCGGCGATATACACTTTGACCGCGTCGCCATATTGGGCGCGCGCCTCCGCTTCGCTGGCGCCGACCGTGCCGATTGGTGGGTGCGTGAAAATCACCGTCGGAATCATGTTGTAGTCCAGATGCCGATCGGGCTTGCCGCCGAATAGCCGATCGCTCAAGCGTCTGCCGGCGGCGATCGCCACCGGCGTCAGGGCCGCCCGACCGGTGACATCGCCGATCGCATACACGCCGCTCACATTGGTATTTTGAAAGCCGTCGGTGATCACGTAGTTGCTGTCATCGAGCGCCACCCCGGCCTTGTCCAGATCCAAACCCGCAACATTGGCTTCGCGCCCGATCGCCCACAGCACGCAATCGAATCCCGCAAACTCGCGCCCGTCCGCCGCCGCCAAGGTCTTCTTGCCGGACACGTCCCGCACCGCGGCCGGCACCACGCCCTCTTGAACGATCATTCCCCGGGCGCGAACTTCCCGCATCAGGGATTTTCCCAGCATCACGTCGAAGTTCGAGAGCAGGCGATCCTTGCGGACGAACTGCTGCACCTCGCTGCCGAGCTCCTGAAAGGATGCCGCCAATTCGCAGGCAATGTAGCCGCTGCCGACGACCGCGACCCGTTGCGGCCTCGCCTCGAGGTCAAAAAAGCCGTCCGAGCTGATGCCCAACTCTGCACCGGGAATCCGCGGCAGCATCGGTTTGCCGCCGGTTGCAACAACCATGTGCCGCGCGCTGAATCGCCGGCCGTTCACCTCGACGGTACGGGCATCCAGGAAACGCGCGGCGCCACGGACGTACGCCACGCCCTTTGCGCCAAGATTGCGTTCATAGATGCCGTTCAGACGCAGCACATAGGCGTCGCGTTTGCGCTTCAATTCGGCCCAATCGCTCGTCCCCGCGTTGACGTCGAAACCATAGTCGCGGGCGTCATGCAGGCTCAAGGCAACCCCGGCTGCGTTCCACATGACTTTCTTCGGGACGCAGCCGACGTTCACGCAGGTCCCGCCCAGGCGATGCGGCTCAATGACGGCGGTCTTGGCGCCGTACTCAGCAGCGCGCTGCGCGCAAGCCAGGCCGCCGCTGCCGCCGCCGACGCTGATGAGATCGAATACTTGGCTGGACACGGGTCGCCTTTCATCCTGTTGGTCGTGCAAGCCCCCAATGATACGTGTTCGCTGGCAGGATCGCCCATGGCCGGACGGCGGCGCGCGTCTGCTAGAATTGGGGGATGAGCAACCCGCTATTGGAACTCGGCGCACTGCCTGACTTCGGGCAAATCGAAGCGCGCCATGCGCGCCCGGCACTGGAAAAGGTGCTGGCGGAGAATCGCGCGCGCCTCGCGGAACTGACCACGCAGACCGAACCGACCTTCGCCTCCCTGGTGGTGCCGGTCGAGGAGCTGAGCTACCGGTTGAGCCGCGTGTTCAGCCCCATATCGCATCTCAACGCCGTTGCGAATTCCACGGAAATGCGCGAGGCCTACAACGAATGCGTGCCGCTGCTCACGGAATATTCCTCGGAGCTCGGTCAAAACACGGCGCTGCAGGCCGCATATGCCCATGTGCTGAAGACCGAGGGCGCAACGCTCGACCCGGCACAGCGCAAGCTTTTGGAAAATGCGCTGAGGGATTTCCGCCTGGCCGGAGTCGACCTGCACGCCGATCAAAAGACCCGCTATCGCGAAGTCGCCCAGCGGCTGGCGCACCTCGCCACCAAGTTTTCCGAGAACGTGCTCGATGCGGGCAAAGCCTACACGCGCAGTGTTACCAACAGCGCAGAACTTGACGGCCTGCCGAGCAACGCGATCGACCGCGCCGCGGCCGATGCGCGCGAGGCCAACCAGCCCGGTTGGCTGTTCAAGCTCGATCAACCCACTTACATGACCATCATGGCCAGCGCCGAAAGCGAGCAGCTGCGCCGCGATATCTACGAAGCCTGGATCACGCGCGCCTCGGACTTGGGTCCGAGCGGCGGACGCTTCAACAACTACCTCATCATCGAGGAGATCCTGCCGCTGCGGGATGAGCTCGCGAAGCTGCTCGGTTTTCAGAACTTCGCCGACTATGCGCTCGCCACCCGCATGGCCAAGAGCAGCAAGCAAGTGCTGACCTTCCTGGATGACCTGGCGCGGCGTTGCCGGCCGGCGGCGCGCGAGGAATTCCTGGGGCTGGAAGAGTTTGCGGGCCGCAAGCTCAACGCCTGGGACATGGCCTATTACAGCGAGCGGCTGCAGGAAAGCCGCTTCAAGGTATCGCAGGAAGCTCTGCGTCCTTATTTTCCCCTCCCCAAGGTACTGGAAGGGTTGTTTGCGCTGACGCGCCGCCTGTACGGCATCAGCGTCCGCGAACGCCCCAACGTCAACGTCTGGCATCCCAGCGTGCGTTTCTACGATTTGCTCGACAAGGACCAGCGCGTGGTGGCCGGCTTCTTTCTCGATCCTTATTCGCGCAGCGAGAAGCGCAGCGGCGCGTGGATGGACGAATGCGTCGTGGCCAAGGCCCTGCCCTCCGGCACCGCACTGCCCGTGGCGCAGCTGGTATGCAACTTCACCGCTCCGGTGGCTCCGCGGCCGTCCCAGCTGACGCACGACGAGGTGATCACGCTGTTTCATGAATTCGGGCACGGACTGCACCACATGCTGACACGCGTGGCCTATCCCAGCATCGCCGGCATCAATGGCGTTGCCTGGGATGCCGTCGAACTGCCCAGTCAGTTCATGGAAAACTTTGTCTGGCGCGCCGAGGTGCTGCCGCTGATTTCGGCGCACATCGACACCGGCGAGCCGCTTCCGGTCGACGTGCTGCAGCGGCTGCTCGGCACGCGCACGTTCAATGCCGCGCTCGATACCCTGCGGCAGATCGAGCTCGCCACGTTCGACTTCGAACTGCACGCCAACTTCGATCCCAAACTCGGCGCGAATGTCGACGCCACCCTCGCGGCCGTGCGCAAGCGGGTTGCCGTCGTGCCGCCCGCGCCTTTCAACCGCATGCCCGCCAGCTTCGCGCACATTTTTGCCGGCGGCTATGCCGCCGGCTATTACAGCTACAAGTGGGCCGAGGTGCTGGCCGCCGATGCCTTCGAGGCCTTCGAGGAAGCCGGTGTATTCGACGCCAAAACGGCGGCGCGCTTCCGCGAATCCATCCTGGCCCGCGGCGGCAGCATCGATGCCATGGACGCGTTCGTGCGCTTTCGGGGACGTCAGCCCGACGTGCGGCCGCTGCTCAAGCAGACCGGAATCGCGGCGTGAACTGGCTGGCCGCGCTGCCCCTGGCGCTGCTGGCGATCAAGAGCATGGCTGCCACCGCCTACGTCAGCGACGAGCTGGTGCTCGGCGTCTATGCCGAAGAGAACAGTCAGGGCCAGCGATTGGCCACCCTGCATTCGGGAACCCAGGTGGAGACGCTGGCTCAAAACGGCGAGTTTACCCAGGTGCGTTTGAGCGATGGAACAACGGGTTGGGTGAAATCGTCCTTCCTGACCGCCAACGAGCCCGCTGTCGTTCGGGTCAAGCGGCTCGAGGAAGAATTGGATCGCAGCCGGGCCACGACCCCCGCGCTGGCGGCAGCTGCGGCCCGCAGCGAAGTCGAACGTCTCAAGCTGGAGCTGGCCGCCAAGCAAGCTGAGCTGGACGCGGCGCGGGGACCCTCTGCGGCTGCCGCCGTTCCGGCAGAGACGGGCGCGCTGGCGGCCATCCAGGCGGCCGCGGCGCCATGGTGGCCCGTATTGGCCGGCATCGGCGCTGCTGTCGGACTGGGGTGCGGCTTTTGGCTTGGGTACGCCACCCTGGCGCGGCGCATAAGGCATAAATTCGGCGGTCTTAAAGTTTACTAAATCCCGGGATTCGGCATAGCCGGTTGACTTAATACTGTGAGCTACGTCCAAAGGAGACGCAGGCACGTAGCGCCTTAGGCCCTTAGAGCCTAAACTCGCCGAGATGTACGACCTCAGGCGTAACGATTACGACGTCGCGAATTCCGTTCAGGTCAGCTCCACCGCGGCGGTGACTGCCGCGGTCCGTGAACTTTTTACATCTGCGTGGCCCGCGGAGTATTTCGACAAGGTCGCGCTCGCGTTTGAGGATTTCGACAAGCTCTTCACCGGCCGCATGCCGGGCTATCACGGCGTCGATACGCTGTATCACGATCGCCAGCATTCTCTCGACATGACCCTCGCCATGGCGCGCCTGTTGGTGGGCCATGAACGCAGCGTCGAGAATCGGCAGCGCTTCGGCGGCGAACGCGCGAGCATGGCGCTGGTGACTTCGCTGTTCCATGACGCCGGCTACATCCGCGAATTCGACGATCGCCAGCACAGCAACGGCGCGGAATTCACGTTGTACCACGTGACGCGCAGTGCGCGTTTCCTCGCGCGCTACCTGCCGAGCATCGGCATGGAAACCTGGGTGCCCGTTGCCACGCGCATCGTTCATTTCACCGGCTACGAGATCAAGCTCAACATGATTCAGCTGGCCGATCCGAAGGATCGAAAGCTGGGGCATTTGCTCGGCACCGCGGATTTGATCGCGCAAATGGCGGATCGCTGCTACCTCGAGAAATGCCGCGACCGGCTCTATCCGGAATTCGTTCTGGGCGGCGTCGCCGCCACGACCGCAGTCGACGGATCGCTGCGCGTCCGCTACAGCTCCGGCCTCGACCTGTTGCGCCAGACTCCCGAGTTCGTACGCGAAACCTTCGTGGCGCGCCTCGAAGGCGAGTTCGAACATGCGTACCGCTATGTCGAGTGTTTGTTCGGCGGCAAGAATCCCTATCTTGAAGCCATCGAACGCAATCTGGGCTATCTGCACCGCGTGCTGCGCACCGAGCGCTGGCCGATGCTGCGGCGTAATCCGCCGCTGTTTACCTCCGAA
>DATHKV010000052.1:0-18486 GCA_035488895.1 Steroidobacteraceae bacterium | reverse complement strand
AGATGGTCGTCGGCCCATCACCTTCATCTATAACGGGGGCCCGGGTTCCTCCACCGTCTGGCTGCACATGGGTGCCTTCGGGCCGAAGCGTGTGGTGACCCCCGATGACACCCACAGCCCCGCCGCGCCATACCGCGTCATTGACAATGAATTCACGCTGCTCGATGCCAGCGATCTGGTGTTCATCGACGCGCCCGGAACCGGTTTCGGCCATATGCGCGGAGCAGACAAGGAAAAGGCGTTCTTCGGCATCGATCAAGATGCGCACGCCTTTGCCAATTTCATCGTGGAGTTCCTGTCGCGCCACAATCGTTGGAATTCGCCGAAATACCTGTTCGGCGAGAGCTACGGCACGACGCGCTCCGCGGCCCTGGCCTACCTTCTGCAGAACGAAAAGTCATTGGACTTGAACGGCGTGATTTTGTTGTCGCAGATATTGAATTTCGACAACAGCCCCGACGGTCCGCAGTTCAATCCGGGCATGGACCTGCCCTATGCGCTGGCGTTGCCCACGTACGCGGCCACTGCGTGGTACCACCACAAGCTGGAAAATCAGCCCGCCGCGATCGAGCCCTTTCTGCACGAGGTGGAAACCTTTGCCATGACCGATTACCTGCAGGCACTGGCCGCGGGTTCGACCCTGACGGCGCAGCGCAAGTCCGAGATCGCCGCCAAACTGCACAGCTACACCGGACTGCCGGTCGACTACATCGAGCGCGCGAACTTGCGCGTCAACGGCGGCGAGTTCGAGAAAACGCTGCTGGGCGCTGAAATCACGGCCGGCCGGCTGGATACGCGATTCGCGGGTCCCACTCTCGATCCCATGAGCAAGGAAGCGGAATATGATCCGCAGTCCGCCGCCATTTCCTCCGCCTATGTCTCGGCATTCAACGACTATGTGAGGACCACGCTGAAATTCGGCAACAAGAAAATCTACAAAGCCGTTTACTTTGAAGTGGGCAACCGTTGGGAATTCCTGCATCAGCCTCCCGGCGCGCCCGGCAAAGTGCCGGGTGCCGTGAACGTCATGCCGGATCTTGCCGTCGCGATGAAGCAGAATCCGAACCTCAAGGTGCAGTTGAACGGCGGCTACTATGATTTGGCCACGCCGTATTTCGCGGCCGAGTACGAACTGCGTCAGTTGCCGATCGAGGACAGCCTGCGGGCCAATATCGAGATGCATTTTTATACGTCCGGTCACATGGTGTACGCGCACGAGCCGGACCTGAAGGCGCTGCATGCCAATGTCGCCGCCTTTATCGAAAAAACCAAGAACGGCGGCACCAAGTAGCCGCCGGTTTCCTGAAAGTTTTGGAGTGACTATGTAATAAGTTCAGCAAATTGCTCGCTTCGTATGCGAATGCAGGAGTGTTTATATGAACAATCAAATGCACACTGAAACCGCACTAAGATCCGCATCGCCTGGTGGAAAGACAGGTGGTGCGGCGAATGCTCTTAACCCCGCCGCGGAATTTCGCGGCAGCCAACAAGCCGCGGGCTTGTTGATGCGCTTGTTTCGCCGTTACCCGCAGCGCCTGACTCTGCGATTGTGGGACGGCACGACCATCATCGCCGGCAGCGGCAACGCATCCCAGTCCCCCTTCACGCTGGTGTTTCGCACTCCCGAGGCGGTCTGGTCCACGGTCTTGGGAAGCGATCCACTGGCCCTTGCCGATGCCTACTTCCGGGGCGAGTTGGATATAGAAGGGGACTTCTTCGCCGCCTTGAGCATCAAAGATCATTTGGATGTCCTGCAAATGCCGCGCGGCGAGAAACTTCTGGCCGCAGCCACAGCGTTGCGCCTGCGCCTGGTGAACGCCGCCGCGCACCATTCCGGCCGGTTATTCGCACCGTCCGATGCGCCGCGGATCAAAGCGCATTCCAAAGCGGAAAATCGCGAGGCCATCCATTTTCATTACGATGTTTCGAATGATTTTTATGCGCTCTGGCTGGATCGCGCGATGGTCTACTCGTGCGCATATTTCGAAACCCCCGACGTGGACCTCGACTCCGCTCAAGCTGCCAAGCTCGAGCATATCTGCCGCAAATTATCGCTAAAACCAGGAGAGAAGTTTCTGGACATCGGCTGCGGCTGGGGCGCATTGGTGATCCACGCGGCACACCACTACGGAGTGCACGCGCACGGCGTCACCTTGAGTCCGCAGCAGCTGAACGTCGCGCGCGAGCGGATCGCGCGCGCGGGACTTGGCGGTCGCGTCAGCGTTGAGCTGCTGGACTATCGGGATCTGCCAGGGGAGGCGTCGTACGACAAGGTTGCCAGCGTGGGTATGTTCGAGCACGTCGGCCTCAAGAATCTGCCGGTCTATTTTTCAACCGTGCATCGCCTGCTCAAATCCGGCGGCCTGTTCCTCAACCATGGCATCACGCATGATTCGGAAGGCTGGGAACCGTCGGTATCCACCGAATTCATCAATCGCTATGTGTTTCCGGACGGGCAGCTCGACACGATCAGCAACGTGCAGCGGGTCATGGAACGCTCGAAGTTTGAGATCGCCGACGTTGAAGCGTTGCGTCCGCATTATGCTATGACGCTGCGCCATTGGGTCGCGCGCCTCGAGGGCAATCGCGCGCTTGCGCTGCAATACGTAAACGAAGCGACGTACCGGGTGTGGCGGCTTTACATGGCGGCCTGCGCGCTGCAGTTCGAATCAGGAGAGATCGGCATTTATCAGGTGTTGGCCAGCAAGCGCGCGGTCGGAATGCCCGACTTGCCGCTGACCCGGCGGCACCTGTACCAGCAGGGGAATGCCCAGACAGACTCCTAACTACTTGTCTTCTTGATGCTTCTTGATGGCGTGCATCAGGGCATGAGTGTCGGCGGGCTTCGTCATCTCCGTCACTTCGGCATCCGGCCGGCCGCGCAACGCCGTCAGGTCGCGCCTCAACTCGTCGATGATTTGCAGAATTTTGGTGACCTTCTGTTCGGTCAATAAGTTGATCTGCAGATCCAGGTGCGCACGATGTTCCGCGACCTGCGACATGCGATTTTGGCGTATGAGCACCGCAACGGTCAGCAGCAGCACGATGAAGCTGACCAGTGCCTGCAGCCACAAGAAGGGAGGCGTGTCGACGTGCTGCCAGCGCTGATGCTCTCCCCACTCGTTCACGCCCACCCAGACCACGATGAATGTCAACGCCAGTGCGAAGAATGCGGGGCTGCCGAACAATCTGCTGATCCGCTCGATCGCGAGTTGCAGCCCCGAGATCTTGGCCTCTTCGCCGTCCCGGAATTGGGACAGGATCTCCAGATTTTCCTTCGCGGGCGAGGGCAGGGCGGACGAGGGCTGTTCGGTTTCGCGGCTTGCCATAGGCGTAAAGATACGCTCAAGCACCCCTTAAGTTCGCCGTTGATTGGGTGGCCATGGCGACAACCGCTTGTAGGCAAGCGCTGACATCAGGCGCAATCCGCGCAGCCTAGACTGCGGGTGCCGCATGATTCACATTAGGCATCAGTCTCAAAGAACAAGGAAATGCCAATGCGCTCTGAAATAGCCATCGCGGGTGCTGCACTGCTGTGTACCGCATCGCTGGCGCAAGCCGGCACCGACTGGCCCAGCTACAACCGCACCCTGACATCGGACCGCTACGCGACCGTGGAAAAGATCGACAACAAGAATGTCGCCGGCCTCAAGGTGCTGTGCAGCTTCGATACCGGCGAGCAACTCTCTTTTCAATCCGGTTTGGTGCAGGTCGACGGCGCGCTTTTTGGGACTACTGAACGCGACACTTTTTCCATCGATCCGAATACCTGCAAGCTCAATTGGCGCAGCCATGAAGACTCCGCGTCGGGAGATTTGAAGGTCAATCGCGGCCTTGCATGGCTGGATAAACGTGTCTTTCGCGGAACCGCAGACGGCAAGGTGATCGCCTACGATGCCAAGAACGGCAAGCGCATGTGGTCGACCACCATCGCGGATGCAACCAAGGGCGAATCCGTGCCTGCGGCGCCGATTGCGTGGAACGGGCTGGTGTTCATCGGCAATGCCGGCGGCGACAACCAGGGTGTGAAAGGGCGCATGTACGCGCTCGATGACAAGGATGGACACATTGTGTGGGAGTTCTACCTGGTGCCCAAAGGGCCCGGCGACGTTGCCCGCGGGCCTGCCGCTCCGGATCCGAAGTCGGTGTATGCCGCGACGTGGAAGGAGACCAAGGGATTTCCGATCACCGGCGGCGCCACGTGGACTTCTTATTCGCTGGATCCGGTGACCGGACGGCTGTTTATTCCCGTCGGCAACGCCGCGCCCGATTTCAACAAGGAGAGCCGACCGGGTGAAAACCTGTTCACGAGTTCCGTCCTGGTGCTGGACGCCAAGACCGGCGCTTACCAACAGCACTTTCAGCTGGTCAAACGCGACTTTCACGATTGGGACGTATCCTCGCCGCCGGCGCTGTTCTTGAGCAACCACGGCCATCGTATGTTGGCGGAGGCGCCGAAGGACGGGCATCTCTACCTGATCGACTTGAACACCGGAAAGCTCGTCTACAAAAAGCCCATGACCACCATTACCAATGCCGAAGCGCCGCTGACTGCCCAAGGCACGCGGTTTTGTCCCGGCGCGCAGGGCGGGGCGGAATGGAATGGGCCGGCCTTCGATGCGGCGGACAACCTCATTTTCGCCGGGGAGGTCGATTGGTGCACGACGGTGCAGTCGGTTCCTGCCGGTGCGTTGGCGGGCACGGCGGCCGGCAAGCCCTGGAGCGGCGCGACCGAAGGGTTCGGCAAGCAAGACGATCCGAAAAAATGGTCGGGCTGGCTGGTCGCAAGCAATGCAGACACAGGCGAACGCAAGTGGGAGTTCCACGCACCGTTCCCTGTGTTGGGCGGCGTGACGCCGACGACAGGACGATTGGTGCTGTTCGGCGATATGGGCGGTAATTTCTACGCGTTCGACTCAGCGAGCGGCAAGAAACTGTGGTCCAAGGATTTGGGCGGCGCCATTGGCGGCGGCGTCATTACCTACGATACCGGGGTGGGGCAGAAGATCGCGGTCGCGGCCGGCATGACCTCGCCAATCTGGCCGACGCAAAAGGTCAACGGCAAGATCTATGTCCTGGGACTATGAGCGCGGCGCTGCGCAGTGCATGCGCAGCGAACTCATTTGCTCACCCCACCATAAGCCCATCATCCGGCAGAATTCGGCATCTTGTAATCCGTGACGGGCGGGGTGGTCGGGGCGCAGCGCGGACAGCCCGCTGTGCGTCACCGTGACCAGCGTGCCCGATGCGGTGGGCTCGAACTGAACTTCCACTTCCGTATGCTCATGCGGCGCGAAATTGATGTTGCGCCAGGTGAATTTGAGGCAGCGAGGCGGTTCCCAGACGCGGACACATCCGATATCGACGACGTGCGGCGTACCGTCCGTGTCGAACGACTCGAACAACCGCCCTCCGACTTTGGGTTCGATGCAGAGCAGGCCGCTGTGCGAGGCTGAGTGGCGAAACTTCAGGCCGCGCCGCCACCAGCGATCGATGTCGCCGGTGAAGATGTCGAACGCCTCCGCCGGCGCAACCGCGACCGCGACGCTGACGCGCGCCCGATCGCCGCTCATGCCTTGAGTCTGCCGGCGCGCCGCGGATTCTCGGCGAAGTCCTTGAAGGCCTGCAGCTGGCGCTGCCACAAATTCTCCACCTGCGCCATAAAGTCCAGCACGGGCTGAAAGGCGGTCTCGTGTACGCGATAAATGCGCACTCGCGCGTCGCGCTCGATGCCCTGTTCAGAGACCAGGCCTGCCTTGCGCAGAACGCGCAAATGGCGGCTGAGCGCCTGCGGACTCATGTCGATGCTTTCCGCCAATTCGCCGGCGCGCCGCGGCTTCTGCAGCAGCAGACGGATGATTTGACGCCGGGAGGCGTCGGAGAGGGCGCCGAATGCCGCGCTCAATTCGATTTCGGAGGAGCGGTCCATGGGAGCGGGCGATTTAGGGCGGGTTGCGCAGCCGCTGGGTCACCCACCACAGATGGCCTTCCGGATCGAGAGCGCCGTAGCTGCGGTCCGACCAGTAATCCGCGCCATAGTCATGGGTGGCAGGCTCTTCGATGATCTGCGCGCCTTGTGCCCGTGCATGCGCGCAATGCGCATCGGCGTCATCGACGAAAAACATGATGGATTGGGTGGTCGCACCGCTCAATGTCTTCGGGCTGCGCATGGCGCCCTTCCATCGCCGCGGTGATTCCGCCGTCTCCTGGGCGACCATGATCAAGCCTTCGCCAAAGGTCAATTCGCTGTGCTCAATCTGACCCTTGTCGCCCTCGACCTTGAGCCGCACCTCGAAACCGAACGCATCGCACAGCCATTGGATCGCGGCGGCCGCATCCTGATAGACCACCGCGCTCGACATGCGCGGCCAATCGTTGGGGGTAGGCTTCATATCGCACCTCCGAATCAAATATTAACCAGTTCGGAGAATGTTAACACAATCGTTAACTAGTTACAAAACCTCAATTCTTCAGGCGGTAGCCGGTCTTGAATATCCAGGCCACCAGGCCGAGACAAATGAGAAAGAATCCCACCGTCATCGCCATGCTGATGCCGACGCTGACGTCGGCGGCGCCGTAAAAGCTCCAGCGAAAGCCGCTGATCAGGTACACGATGGGATTGAACAGGCTGAAGGTGCGCCAGGCCGGCGGCAACATGTCGATCGAGTAAAACGCACCGCCCAGGAATGTCAGGGGCGTGATGATCAGCATTGGAATGAACTGCAATTGCTCGAAACCCTTGGCCCAGATACCGATGATGAATCCGAACAGGCTGAACGTGGCCGCGGTCATCAACAAGAAGGCAATCATCCACAAGGGATGCAGGATCTTGATCGGTACAAACAGCGAAGCTGTCGCCAGAATGATCAAGCCCAGCACCACCGACTTTGAAGCCGCGGCGCCGACGTAGGCGATGACAATCTCCATGTAGGATACCGGTGCCGACAGCAGTTCGTAGATGGTGCCGGTGAACTTCGGGAAATAAATGCCGAAGGACGCATTCGACAGGCTTTCCGTGAACAGCGCCAGCATGATGAGCCCCGGCACGATGAACGCGCCGTAGCTCACACCGCTGGGCGTCGTGAGGCGCGAACCTATCGCCGCCCCGAACACGACAAAGTACAGGGAGGTGGTGATGACCGGGGTCACCAAGCTCTGCAGCAGCGTGCGCAATGCCCGTGCCATCTCGAATTTGTAGATGGCCCATACGCCGTGTCGATTGAAGGCGGGTGGTGCGGCGGTATTGCTCATGCGCGCTCGCTCACCAAATTGACGAAAATGTCTTCCAGAGAACTCTGATGCGTCTGCAGGTCCTTGATCACGATTGACAGTTCGCCCAGGCGTTTGAGCAGCAGGGAGATATCGACGCTGTCGGCGCTGTCCACTGTGTACACCAAATCCTTGCCGTCGGCCTTGAGTTCCAGCGCCCAGCCTTCGAGCTCCGAGGGGATTTGCACCAGGGGCGTCTGCAAATGCAGCGTCAACTGCTTCTTGCCGAGTTTCTTCATCAATTCCCGCTTGTCCTCGACCAGCATCAAGGTGCCCTTGTTGATCACGCCGATTCGATCGGCCATCTCTTCGGCCTCTTCGATATAGTGGGTCGTCAAAATAATGGTCACGCCCTTGTCGCGAAGTGCACGCACCAAAGCCCACATGTCGCGGCGCAATTCCACGTCCACGCCGGCGGTCGGCTCATCCAAAAATAGTATTTGCGGCTCGTGCGACAGGGCTTTGGCGATCATGACGCGCCGCTTCATGCCGCCGGACAGCGTCATGATCTTGCTGTTGCGCTTGTCGAGCAGCGACAAATCGCGCAACAGGTTTTCGATGAAGTGCGGATTCGGCGGCCGGCCGAACAGGCCGCGGCTGAAGGAAACGGTTGCCCACACGGATTCAAACGCATCGGTGCTCAGTTCCTGCGGCACCAATCCGATCATCGATCGGGCAGCCCGGTAGTCGCGCACGATGTCGTGACCATCCGCCGTCACGCTGCCCGAACTCGCCGTTACAATGCCGCACACGATGTTGATCAGCGTGGTCTTGCCGGCGCCGTTGGGTCCAAGCAGTGCGAAGATCTCGCCTTTTTCGATCTCGAGATTGACGACCTTCAAAGCCTGAAAGCCGGTGGCGTAGGATTTACTGACGCCGCTGATCGAAATGACGGCAGGCATGGGCTAGGAGCCTGTCTGAGTATTGCGCGTGAGCCGCGTTGGCTCTGCAAGGGAGCGGATGCCAGGCGCGCGGCGCAGCCCGTGGTGGGCTCCACGGGCAAGCCGCGCAACACCGCAGACGCCCCTTCCAGAGCCAACCCTTCGGGAGCGGACGGATTTGCCTTCATTCATCGTTGTCGCCTCCTCATTGGGAGCATACCCAACTTCGTCGGCTCCGCCTCGACTGAAGGCAAATCCGTCACGCTCGCGGCCACGCGGAATACTCAGACAGGCTCCTAGCGGCCGATACGTGCGACCAGCGCGCGCGTGAATTCCGCGGTGTTCGCCTTGCCGCCCAGATCGCCGGTGCGGACCTTGTCGATGTTGAGCGTTTGGTCGATTGCCGAGCGCAATCGGGCCGCCATGTGCGGCAGGTGACAGTGCTCGAGCATCATCGCGGCGGCCAACAGCAGGGCGATCGGATTGGCGATGCCTTTACCGGCAATGTCCGGCGCGGAGCCGTGCACCGCTTCGAATATGGCCGCGTCGGCGCCGATATTGGCGCCGGGCGTCATGCCCAACCCTCCCACCAGGCCGGCAACCAGATCCGAGAGGATGTCGCCAAACAAATTGGTGGTCACCAACACGTCGAATTGCCAGGGATTTAAGACCAGCTTCATCGCGCAAGCGTCGATGATGACGGTTTCAAGGATGAATTGACCCTTGTACTTGCGTTCGTACAACTCGAGGCCCGTCTCGAGAAAAATCCCGGTCAGGGCCTTCATGATGTTGGCCTTGTGGACGATGGCGACCTTCTTGCGGCCGGTCGCGACCGCGTGCGCGAAGGCAAAATCCAATAGGCGCCGGCTGCCTTGACGCGTGTTCACGCCCGTGGCCATGGCGAGCGCATGCGGATCATCATCAATGGGAATGTAGATCTCGTGGCCGATGTACAAACCCTCGAGATTCTCACGCACCACGACCAGATCGATGTTGTCGAATCGGCCGCCCGGAATCAGGGTTCGCGCGGGCCGCAAATTCGCGTACAGCTTGAATTCCTCCCGCAGCCGAACATTGGAGGATCGGTAGCCGCCGCCGGAGGGAGTCTCGAGCGGACCCTTGAGCGCGAGATGCGTACGGCGGATACTTTCCAGGGTCTTCGGCGGCAGGGGATCGCCCGCTGCGGTGACGCCTTCCAGGCCGGCGATTTGCCTTTCCCAGGCAAAAGGCGCGCCGAGCGCATCCAGTGCGGCGAGAACTGCGTCCATGATTTCGGGGCCGATCCCATCTCCGGGGATGAGCGTGGCAGGAATCGCTTGCGGCATTAAAAGAGTTCTCGCTTGTGAAAGGCGAATAGGATACTCGAACTCGCTGCTCTAGACTGTTTTGGGTTTGAGGAGAATTGCGCATTCATACGGATGAAATCATTTTCGCGACGCGGCGCTGGCTGGAAAAATCCGTGATCGGCCTCAACTTGTGCCCGTTCGCGGAGCATCCTTATCGGGCCAACCGCGTGCGCTTTTCTGTCAGCGAGCAGCGCAGCGCCTCGGGGTTGCTGGAAGATTTGCATTCCGAGCTCAAGTCGCTGGACGCGGCGGATCCGCTGGAGTGCGAGACCGCGCTGCTCATCCACCCGTGGGTGCTCAACGATTTTATCGAATACAACGACTTCCTCGAGGCTTGCGACGGCGCGGTCGTCGAGCTTGGCCTGGAAGGGCGCTTGCAGGTCGCAAGCTTTCACCCGCAATACCAATTTGCCGACTCGCAACCCGACGACATCGAGAACTACACGAATCGCTCGCCTTATCCCATGCTGCATCTGTTGAGAGAGGCGAGCGTGGAGCACGCCATCGCCGCCACCGGCGATACAACGCAGATCTACCTGAGAAACATGCGCACGTTGCGCGCGCTCGGGCACGCGGGCTGGCAGCGTTTATGGCGCGAGTAGATCTTTGTGCATGGGGATGAATTCGATCCGTTCGCCCGAGCCCACGTCGAACTGTACCTGCGCGCCGCCCACGTAACCGCGCGCGGCATACAGTTTGACCCCCGGCAGCGTCGCCATGAGCTCTACGCGGGCATATCCGTGGGCGCGCGCTTCCCTCTCGCAGCGATCGAGCAGCAATGAGCCGATGCCGCGGCGCGCGTTGTCCGGGTCGACAAAGAAGGCCCGGATCTTCGCGGCCTGGGTTTTAGGATCGAGGGTCGACGCATCGCGTCCCGCACGGGCGTCGCCGCCGAACAGCGTCGCGCGGAAGCTCCAGCCCCCGCAGCCGACGATCTGTCCGGCATCCTCGACCACAAAATAGGTCTCATCGGCCAGCAATTGGCTGTCGACGCCGAAAGCGCCGCGCAACGCGCCCTCGATCTGCTCGGCTCGATAATCCGCCGCGCTCAGGCCACGCGCGGATCGGGCGATCAGAGCGTTGAGCGCCGGAACGTCGGCGAGCGTGGCCTTACGGAGAGTGGTCATCACTGCACTATTCGGAAGATCCCTGCTGCGTGGGATTGCGCGAATCACGCCCGTAATAATCGGGATAGTCGCTGCTCAGGCCCTTGAAGCGCCGGTGCACCCAGAGATATTGTTCCGGCACCAGGCGAACCTGCGCCTCGAGCAGCCGGTTGTAGCGCGCGACGTCGTCCACCGTGTCGGTGCCCGGGAAATTCTCGAATGGGGGCCCAATCACCACGCGGTATCCGGCGTTGCCGGGCAGCCGCTCGCCGAAGTACGTCATGACCGCGGCGCCGGAAATGCGCGCCAGCCGCGAAGTTGCGGGATTGCTGGCGGCCGGGATGCCGAAGAATTCGACCATGGCGGCGCCCTTGTTGCGGTAGCTCTGGTCCGGCGCGAACCACACGGCCTCATTCTTTTTCAGTGCCCGAACCATGCTTCGGATGTCGTCCTTGGCGATCGGATTTCCGTGGCGGCAAAAGCTTTTGAACATGATGTGCGACAGCAGCGCATTTTTCAGGGGTCGATAAACGACATTCAGGGGCACCACCGTGCCGAGTATGCGGGTGGAGATTTCAATGGTCGTGAAATGCCCCCCCACCAGAATCGCGCCGCGGCCCTTGGCAAGTGCAGCCTTCAAGTGATCAAGACCCTGCACGTCCGCCAGCTTGTTGAGTCGGCTATCGCTGCTCCACCAGGTATCGGCGGTCTCACACAGAGCCATCCCCAAGCTGCGGCAATGCCGGTCAAGCAGCTTTTCCCGCTCGGGTTCCGACAGTTCGGGCAGGCAAAGGGCGATATTTCGCCGCGCGATGCGCAGATAGCCCAAAGGTAGTGCCCTGAGCAGGGCCCCGATCCCATTGCCGACCTGTCTTTGCGCCGGGAAGGGCAGTAATTCCACCATGCGCATGACCGCCAAGCCGGCCCATGTAATCCAGTACTTGGGCAGAAAGTAGGCTACGGGCATTCGAATGAGATCATTAAGAAGGTGATTCTCGGCGTACGCGACAGGGCGAGAGAATAGCCGCCTTTGGGGGTCGGTTACCAGGCATTGACGCGCCGCAGCATAGTGTGCGGGACAGAGGAATATTCGTACTTATCAGCAAATTGCTGTAATATCCGCGCCGGTTCGTGATTTCTACTTGGTCCGTTTCTGGTCACCGCGCCGCTCCGGCGTCACCTTGGCCACAACCCACAAAGCAGGTTTCTTCGATCCAGGTGGCTGGCATTCCGCTATAAGGTTCAGTACTCGAAGCACGCGTGATCAGCCGATAGTTTCTTTTGTAGTAGGTATTCTTCACATGACGAAAATGTATGTTGGCAATCTCCCGTTCTCAATGGACGAGTCCGCAGTGCGCGCGCTGTTCGAAAAGCATGGCGCGGTACAGTCGGTTGCGTTGATCAATGATCGCGACACCGGTCGGCCCCGCGGCTTCGGCTTCGTTGAAATGGCGAGCGCAGATGCTGCGCGTGCTATGCAGGCCTTGAATGGCCACGACGTCGACGGGCGAGCGCTGAAGGTGAACGAGGCGCAGGAGCGCACCGGCGGCGGCGGCGGTGGCGGCGGTGGTGGTGGTGGTGGATCTCGCGGTCCGAAGCGCTGGTAACAGTGGCTTAAGATTTAAGGGATAACGAGGGCCGCAGCGATGCGGCCCTTGTCTTTAAATCTGTAAGGCAATTGCGCAATCAGGGTTTACGCCCGGAGAGTCATTGCCTATAATCGCGGCCCTCGGCGGGGCTCGAACGGCGAGGGCTGGAGTTTTCACTTCTGCCTTCAGAGTGGCGCGCGATTTGGATTGGGCCCCTTCTAGGGGCTTTTTGTTAAGCGAATGGAAGGGGGCCGATGGTCCCCTTTTTAGTTTTAAAGATGGCCTTTTAAGAATGCGTGACACCTTGATCCGCTTGTTAGAGCCGCCGATCGAGGCGCTCGGATTTGAGTTGGTCGATGTTGAGGTTGCGCGGGAAGGGCGCGGCGGCGTGCTGCGGATTTTCATCGATCGTCGCGCGGAGGACTCCGCGGCCGGTGTGACGGTGGACGACTGCGCAAGCGTGAGTCACGCCGTGAGCGAGGTGCTCGAGATCCATGATCCGATCAAGGGGCATTACTCGCTGGAGGTTTCCTCGCCGGGCTTTGATCGGATCTTGCGCACGCGTGCGCATTTTGAGCGATTCGTTGGTGAGCGGATTTTTGCCGAGTTGAAGCTGCCGATGGACGGGCGGCGGCGATTTGTCGGGCTATTGAAGTCTGCGTCAAGCGACACGATTGTAGTGGAAGTCGACGGCAAGGCCTACGGGCTGCCGCTCGATCGAATTCAGAAGGCGAGATTGCGGCCGGAGTGAGCGAGGAGTCTTGAGGTTATGAACAAAGAAATATTGATGGCCGTCGACGCGGTTTCCAACGAGAAGGGCGTTGATAAGGAAATTATATTCGACGCGCTCGAAGCCGCGCTCGCGTCCGCCACTCGCAAGAAGCACGGCGAGGAGTTGGATGTACGCGTTTCGATCAACCGCAAGACCGGCGGGTACGACACATTTCGCCGCTGGAAGGTGTTCGCGGACGATTCCACCGAGCTTGAAGTGCCGGAGCGTGAATTGCGCCTCGACGATGCCCGCGACATCGACAAAGACGTCGAGCCGGGCGGCTTCGTCGAGGAACCGATGGAATCGGTTCCCTTCGGACGCATCCTGGCGCAAACCGCCAAGCAGGTCATTGTGCAGAAGGTTCGCGAAGCCGAACGCGCACAAGTGGTCGATGCCTACAAGGACCGGGCCGGAACGCTGGTCAGCGGCATCGTCAAACGCGTTGATCGCAACGGTGTGTACGTCGATCTCGGCGCCAATGCCGAAGGATTCATTGCGCGCGAGGAGATGATCCCGCGCGAGCCGGTGCGCTCTCAAGACCGCATCAAGGCCTTTCTAAAAGAGGTGCGCACGGAACCGCGCGGCCCGCAATTGTTCCTGTCGCGCACCGCGCCGGAGTTCCTGATCGAATTGTTCAAGCTGGAAGTCCCCGAGGTCGGTCAAGGCTTGATCAACATTCTGGCCGCAGCCCGCGACGCCGGCGTGCGCGCCAAGATTGCCGTGCGCAGCAACGATCCGCGCGTCGATCCGGTCGGCGCCTGCGTCGGTATGCGCGGCTCGCGCGTGCAAGCGGTTTCCAATGAGATTGCCGGCGAACGCGTCGACATCATTCCGTTCGACGACAACAACGCGCAGTTCGTGATCAATGCCATGGCGCCCGCCGAGGTCACTTCCATCGTTGTCGATGAAGACTCGCATTCGATGGACATTGCCGTTTCTGAAGACAAGCTGTCGCAGGCCATCGGCCGCGGCGGCCAGAATATCCGTCTGGCGAGTGAGCTGACCGGTTGGGAACTGAATGTCATGAGCGAATCGCAGGCGGAAGCCAAGAGCGAGACCGAGTCTCTGGCGCTGCGCGAAACCTTCATGAAGCAGTTGGACGTCGATGCCGACGTGGCGAGCATTTTGGTGCAGGAGGGCTTTTCGACCATCGAAGAAATCGCCTATGTGCCGGCGAGCGAATTGAACGGCATCGAGGAATTCGACGAGGAAATCGTCAAGGAGCTGCGGACCCGCGCACGCGATGTGCTGCTGACTCAGGCCATCGCGAGCGAGGAGTCCATGGACGGCGCGGAGCCGGGGCCGGACTTGATCGAGATTACGGGCGAGGCGCTCGGCAAGACGCTGGCGCGCAAGGGTGTGCGCACGCGCGATGATTTGGCCGACTTGGCGGTCGACGAGCTGGTTGAGATGGGCAGCGTCGACGAAAAGAAGGCCGGCGAACTGATTATGAATGCCCGCAAGCACTGGTTCGCGGAAGAAGCTAAGGTCTAGGAGCGCGTATGGCAGATGTAACCGTTGCTCAGTTCGCTGAGGTGTTGAAGGTTCCCGTGGATCGGCTGCTGCAGCAGCTCGATCAGGCCGGCATCAAGGTCGACGGCGCCGAAGACATGATCAGCGAAGACGCCAAGCACGAGTTGCTGATGCATCTGCGCCGCAGCCATGGTCGCGATGAATCCCAAGGGGATGCTGCTCCGCGTAAAATCACGCTGCGCCGCAAGTCGCAGTCCGAGCTGAAGCTGGCGAGTCCCCAAGGACGCGCGCGCACCGTGAATGTGGAGGTGCGCAGCAAGCGCACCTACGTCAAGCGCGAAGTGCTGGAAGATCAGGCGCGGCATCAACAAGAAGAGATCGACAAGCAGCGCGAGACCGAGGAGCAGGCCAAGGCCGCCTTGGAGCGTGCGGAAAAAGAGCGCCTCGAGAAGGAGCGGCTGGACCGCGAGCGCCAAGAGGAAGAGAGCCGGCGGCGCAGCGATGAAGAAAACCGCAAGCGCACCGCCGAAGAAGAGGCACGGCGCGCCGCCGAAGTTCAGGCACGTGAGGTGGCTGAGCGGGAGCGCAAAGCGGCGGCGGCGAAGCCGGGCAAGGCCGCGCGCGAGGTGGTGGACGACAAGTCGACGCGCTACGGGCGGCAGGAATTGCACATCGTCGGCGATGTCAGTTCACGGCATAAAAAGAAGAAGTCGCGCGACGGCCGGCGGCGCTCGGTCGGTGAGACCGACACCAAGCATGGCTTTGAGATGCCGACCGCGCGGGTCGTGCGTGAAGTGGCCATCGGCGAGGCGATGACGGTGGGCGAGTTGGCGCAAAAAATGGCCGTCAAGGCCACCGAAGTCATCAAAGTAATGATGAACATGGGCGTGATGGCCACGATCAATCAAATGATCGAGCAAGACACGGCGGTGTTGGTGGTCGAGGAAATGGGCCACACGGCGGTGCTGCGCAAAGAAAATATCATCGAGGATGACCTGCAGGGCGAAACGGATTCCTCGCTGGAAGTATTGCCGCGTCCGCCGGTCGTGACCGTGATGGGGCATGTCGACCACGGAAAAACCTCGCTATTGGACTACATCCGGCGCAGCAAGGTGGCGGCGGGCGAAGCCGGGGGCATTACCCAGCATATCGGCGCGTACCACGTTGAAACGGCCAAGGGTATGGTGACGTTTCTCGATACACCCGGCCATGCGGCGTTCACGTCGATGCGCGCGCGCGGTGCGCAGGTCACGGATATCGTCATTCTGGTGGTCGGTGCCGACGACGGTGTCATGCCCCAGACCATTGAGGCCATTCAGCACGCTCAGGCGGCGAAGGTGCCCATTGTGGTGGCCCTCAACAAGATGGATAAGCCCGAGGCCGACGCGGAGAAGGTCAAGCAGGAACTCACTAAGTACGGCGTCATCCCGGAAGAATGGGGCGGCGAGAATATTTTCGTTCCCGTCTCGGCGCGCACCGGTCTGGGCGTCGATCAGCTGCTCGACAGCATTCTGCTGCAGGCCGAAGTGCTGGAGCTCAAGGCGCCGACCGCGGGTCTTGCCGCCGGCTACGTCATCGAATCGAGTCTCGAGAAGGGCCGCGGCGCCGTGGCAACCGTGCTGGTGCTGCGCGGCACCCTGAAGTTGGGCGATCCGCTGCTCATCGGCCAGGAGTTCGGACGAGTGCGTGCATTGTTCGACGAGGCTGGACACTCGGTCGACTCGGCCGGGCCGTCGATACCGGTGGTGGTGCTGGGACTGTCAGGCGCGCCGAACGCGGGCGATGAGCTGCTGGTCGTGGAAAGCGAGCGCAAGGCGCGCGAGGTCGCCATGCATCGGCAATCGAAGTCCCGCGATGTCAAGCTGGCGCAAAAGGCCACGAACATGCAGGACGTGTTCTCGACCATGGGCGAGAGCAAGGCTGACTTGGTGCAGCTGTTGGTGAAGGCCGATGTGCAGGGCAGCGCCGAAGCGCTGCGCGATTCCTTGAACGGCCTCTCCACCCCCGAGGTGGCGGTGAATATTGTGGCCTCCGGCGTCGGCGGTCTCACCGAGTCCGACGTCACCCTGGCCGCGGCTTCGAAGGCCCGTATCATTGCGTTCAACGTGCGCGGCGATGCCGCGGCGCGTGCCGCCATCAAGGAGCATGGCGTCGATGTGCGTTATTACAGCATCATTTACGAAGCCATCGATGACATCAGGGCGGTGCTCACCGGCATGCTGTCGCCGGAGGTCAAGGAGTCGATCGTCGGGCTCGCCGAGGTCAGGAGCGTGTTCCGCTCCAGCAAATTCGGCACGGTCGCGGGCTGCATGGTCATCGACGGCTACGTGCGCCGCAATTTCCCGATCCGCGTGCTGCGCGACAACGTCGTGATTTTCGAAGGTGCTTTGGAGTCCCTGAAGCGGTTCAAGGACGACGTCAACGAGGTGCGCGCGGGCACTGAGTGCGGCATCGGCGTCAAGAACTACAATGACGTGCGCGAAGGCGATCAGATCGAGTGCTACTCACGAGTCGAAGTTGCCAGAACACTGTAAAGGCGCTACGCGCCACTGTTGACGGGGTCGAGGCGACCCCGTCCTTAAGTGCTCGCTGGCGCGAGCGTTGGACTACATGCCTAAACAAGATAATCCTCGGGCGAAGCGGCTCGGCGAGCAGATTCAGCGCGAGCTCACGGAGCTATTGCGGCGCGACGTCAAGGACGAGCGCATCGGCAATGTCACCATCACCGCCGTCAATGTCAGCGGAGATCTGCGCACCGCGCGGGTTTACTATCTCGTGTTCGGCAAGGAAGGGGCGGACCCGAAGGTGCAGCAGGGCCTGACGAGCGCCGCGGGTTTCCTGCGCAATGCCTTGTCGAAGTCGCTGATGATTCGCTACACGCCGACATTGACGTTCGAACTCGACACCAGCATCGAGCACGGCGTGCGATTGACCCAGCTGATCAATTCTCTGAAGACGTCGAAAGACACGGCCGCACCGGGCGGCGAGACGGATGAGCACGACCACATCGTTGACGAGGGCTAAGAATTGCCCGTCGATCTGCATGGCATTCTATTGCTCGACAAGCCCCTGGGCTTGAGTTCGGCCGGCGCGGTGGCGCGCGTCAAGCGCTTATTCAATGCCCGCAAGGCGGGACATACCGGGGCGCTCGACCCGCTGGCATCGGGCCTGTTGCCGATTTGCTTCGGCGAAGCCACCAAATTCGGTACCCAGCTGTTGGACGCCGACAAAACCTATCGCGTGACGGTTCGACTGGGTGAGCGCACACCGAGCGCCGATCGCGAGTCCGAGGTGATTGAAACGCGCCAGCTGCCCGCCTTTTCGCGCGAGCAATTGCAGCACGCGCTGGCTGAGTTTCCGCGCGACTACCAACAGATTCCCCCCATGCATTCGGCGCTCAAGCAGGAGGGGAAGCCCCTGTACGAATATGCGCGTGCCGGCATCACACGGGAGCGCGCTGCCCGCAGCATCACGATTCACGAGTTGCAGATGCTCGATTGGCAGGCACCGGATATTTCATTTGATGTGCGTTGCACGAAAGGGGCCTACATTCGCGTGCTCGCCGAGGACCTGGCCGCACAGCTGGGCACCATCGGCCACCTGGCGGCTCTGCGCCGGCTCGCCGTGGCACCGTTTTGCACCGAGCCTCAGTGGTCATTTGAGGTGTTGGAATCTTTAAGCCTGGAGGACCGCCAGAAGGCGCTTCTCCCGGTTGATGCCGCATTGCAGGCCTGGCGGCGATTTGACCTGCCCGCCCGGGGGGTCAATGCCCTGCGGCAGGGCCAAACGGTCGATGTTGCCGTCGAACTCCCCGGAATGGTGCGTATCTATGCGGACGGCCTAGGGTTTTTGGGTTTGGGTGAAATCGAGGCGGCCGGGCTGTTAAAGCCGCTGCGACTTATTTCGTCGGCGACGAATCGTGCTTGAGGGCACGTGCCGCGACGCGTACAATGCGCGGCTTCTTAAAAGGTCCTAAGTTATTGATTGAGGGTTTGATTTCAATGCCACTTACTCGTGAAGAAAAGACGGGCGTCGTCGGTAAATTTCAGC
>DATHKV010000051.1:0-18206 GCA_035488895.1 Steroidobacteraceae bacterium | reverse complement strand
CCTACGTTGCCCTAGGACGCGGCTCAGCTCATCGTCCAGTTCCCACAGTCTCGACGCGGCTACAGTTCATTTGATCGAATGCGTCGATCGGCTTCTTGGTCGAGCTCGTTCTCGATGGCCTCATCCGTCCGTCATCGACCCCTTGCCGCCGGTCGTGAGCGGCTGCTGTCGGCATGATCTCTAGCAGAGCAGCGAACGCCGTCGCTATCGAGAGGCTGCACCTAGGGCATACTCCCTCTGGTGAGCCCTCGTAAGCCAATGCACAGATGGGCACTGCTGGTATTGGCAATGCTGCTTAACTCCGCGGAAGCGCAGACCGCTGAACCGATACGAGTTCATGTTAACGGCGTAGACCTGAGCTACATCGAGCATGGACATGGTGCGCCGGTGATCCTTCTACACGGGGGTATCGGAGACTATAGCTCGTGGCAGCCGCAATTCGATCCCTTCGCGCGCCACTTTCGAGTGATCGCCTATAGTCGGCGGTTCAGCTACCCGAACAAGAACCTATCTATTCCGCGGACATACTCGCCCTGGACCGACGTGGAGGATCTCGTCGCTCTGCTCCGCAAGCTTCGTCTTCACGACGTGCGCATCGTCGGCCAATCGGCTGGTGCCTTCGTCGCGTTGGCATTTGCGTTGAAGCATCCCGAAATGGTCCACAGCCTCGTTCTCTCCGAGCCCCCTGCACATCAGCTCGTTCGCGATACCGCCGACGGCGAGGCTGCGTATCAGGACTTCATCGCAACGGTTATGACCCCAGCTGCGGACTATTTCAGGAAGGACGACGCGCAGCATGCGATGAGAATATTCGTAAACGGAATGGCATCAAAGAATCGGTTCGATAGCCTTTCGCCTGAAGCCCGTGCGGACGTCATGCGCAACGCTCAATCGATAGAAGCCCTGTCCCTGTCATCCGATCCTTTTCCCGTGCTCGCCCGGGAAGACATCAAGCGGCTACGCGTGCCAACGCTCGTCGTGACCGGTGAAAACACAATCCAGATTCACAAGGCGGTCGACGAGGAACTGATCCGCCTCCTTCCGAACGTCAAGAGCGTTACTGTCCCCCACGCCGGACACAGTTCACCGCGTGAGAATTCGTCGGCGTTCAACGAAGCCGTGCTTGCGTTCTTTGCCGGTGATGGAAACGTAAACTGACACTCAATAGACTACCGATACCACCGGTTGGCACGAGCGTCGGCTTCGGGAAGGACATTTCGGAACCCAGAACGACCGGTAGTGGCCGTTTAGAGACCCAGACTTCGGAATGAAGCCTGCGGTGTGTGTGGCTCTATCGGACAGAGAAGTCAGACGCCGCGAAGCATTTTCTGTTGATCAGGGACTGACAAGGCGCATCTCCGGTCTACGGCGACAGAAATTACACTGAGATGACGCTTTTGTATCAGGACGTGTCACGAAGTCACGTCGAGGGCAGATTCAGACGCCTGCCACACCAAGGGCAATGTAAAATTACGTCGGCCACGGGCCGACCAGGAACGGCAAAATCCGACTGCGGAATCGACGGCTGAGGGTCACGCGAATCCCGCGCTTGAGCACAATCTCATAGTCGCCGTGAAACAAGGGATGCAGTTCGGTGATCTGCTCGACATTGATGATCGTGGACCGATGCACACGCACAAAGTGGCTGTTGTCGAGGCGCGCCTCCACGTCGCGCAGTGCCTGACGCGCCAGATAGCAATGTCCATTGACGAAGATCTTCACGTGCTTACCGGCCGCTTGCACCATTTCAATTTCGCGCGCCGGCACGAACAATACCCGCCCGCCATCGTTGACCAAGAGGCGATCTCGAAGTCGCGTCGCGGATGATCGTTCTGCGCCGAGGCCGGGTGTCTTTGGGGACTCCTCGCCGGTTTCGCGCTCATTGACAAGCAGGATCCTGGCGCGCGCAATCGCCTTTGCAAAGCGATCATCGTCGAAGGGTTTGAGCAGGTAGTCCACCGCTTCCACGCCGAACGCCTCGACTGCGTACTCGGCATAGGCAGTCACGAAAATCACGAAAGGGTGCACGCCGCGCGCCTCGAAGGATGCCAGTACTTCGAAGCCGTTGCGCTCCGGCATGCGCACATCCAGCAGCAACAGATCGGGAGCGGCACTGGCGGCCACCGACTCGCACTCGGCCACCGATCCAAAATCGCCGATGATGTGAAAATCGGATTCGCGGCCCAGCAGCCGGCGAATACGCTGTCGCGCGATGGGTTCATCGTCGACAATCATCGCGGACAGCGGCGGACGGTTCATGCGGGTTCCGCCTGCGCCGCGGTTGCCGGCATGTCGAGCATGGCGCGAGTGCCGCTGAGCTCGCCCGGACCGATCCGCACGCTGGCATCATCGCCGAACGCGGCACGCAACCTGGCTTCAACGTTGCGCAGACCATCGCCGAATACGCTACGGGGCAGGGGCGCCAGCAGCTGCGGTGTGCTGTTGGTGACTTCGATGACGAGCCGATCCTCCTCGCGTCGAATGCGCACACTGACCGCCAATGAGCCAGCCGTGCCGCAGCGGCCGTGCTCGATGGCATTTTCAACGATGGGCTGCAGCAGCAGCGCCGGGATCAGCATGTTCATTGCCGCCGGATCGACCAACAGCGCGACGCTCAGTCGGTCCCGAAATCGAGTCTGCTGGACGGCGAGATACGCATCCAGGCCGATGACTTCCGCTTCAACCCGTATCCACGGCTGCTTCGTGCTCTCGAGCGCAATGCGAAGAAAATCTCCCAGCCGAGCAATCATGGTCGTTGCCTGAGCCGGACTCTCGCTGATCAGCTCTGAAATCGCGTGCAACGCGTTGAACAAGAAATGCGGGTGCAGCTGGGCGGACAGCATCGCCATGCGCAGATTCGCGACTTCGGTGGAGAGCCTGGCAAGACGCATCGACTCGCGATGATATTGCCGGGCGGTGTACACCAGCGCGACGGCAATAAGCCCCAACAAGTACGGCACCATCCAGGATCGTAGCAGGCCAACCCATTGCATCCAGGTGGGATGAAAAGGAAGCCAAGGCGTCATGTCCCCGCCGAGATGCGACCACCTTCCGTCGGTAATCACCGCGGTCATGGTCAAGATCAAGGGGGCGAGCCGCGTAATCAATAGCGCGAGCACCACTTGCACGGCGACCAGGCGCACCTGCCGGATGCGCTCCTGCGGCCACCCGTGAGCCAAGGCGATGCGGTACGCGCAGGCCGACAACAGGAACAGCAGAACGTGATGGACCAGTCGCGCCGTGGAGGTGACGATGTAGTCGCCGTTCAAAGTCGTGCCGCTGAGCGGCCACGCCCAAAGTAGTCCGAGGATGGCAATCGCCAGCCAACACAAGCCACCCGCGGTCAAGATGATCGGCCACAGCTCCGCGCCCCTGTCTTCGACTGCGGATTCGGACGTCGTCATCCAGGCAGTGTAGAAGGTGGCGCGACAAGCGCCAACTTCGCGCACGCCATGCGGAACCAACGGGACTCCGGGCGGCGCGAGCGGCTCCGCGAAGGGGTTCGGTCAAATGCCGGACGCGCCCGGCGCGCGTCCTTTGGGTCCGCTCGAACCGCGCAAGCGCCGATTGATCCCAGCCGGATCCCGTTCGGGCCCAGTTTGTTGCTCCCGCTTTAGGCATTCCCTACCGTGGCCGCAGAGCGGGTGGGGATGCGAATTTTCGGACTTGGGACGAAATCGTCGGCGAGCGGGACGAACTCGACAATGCGGCGTAAACGCCGACCTGCTTGCGCGTATCTCATTACACGAGTCTCTAGAACCGACACGGGGATGACCGCGCCGATGCGACTACTGGATAGCATTGCTCATAGCCGCGCGCCGCTGGTGCTGCCCTCGGGCCGCGACGCCTCGACCCCTTTCGAGGTTGCAGGCCCCAGCTGCTATGCCGCGCAATTGGTGAGCTGTCCATTGCGCTACGTGCTCGGCGATGACCTGACCCACGCCAGCGCCGAGTTGGCCTTTGCGGACGGGGCGCGCCTGGTCGGATGCCTGGATCTGCTGCGGATGCCGGCCCCGCATCTTTGGATCGAGTGGAATGACGAGGTCCACAAGCGGGTCATTCATGCCACGCAATCGAGCGCTGAGTACGATTTGGCGTCCGCGGGCCGCAAGGTCGGCATCATGTTGCGGGCGTCCGCCAACGGATTGACTGCGGTGGGAAGAACCTTTTGGACGGACACGACCGCCGGCGATGAATGCTCTGCCGTAACCCTGTCCCCTTTGGAAACTCACTTCGATTTGCGCGGCGAGTTTGCTGATACCAAAGACGGCGAAGATGTCCTTTCAGGCGGCTTCCTCGATGCCACCCACGGTGGCAATCCCTCAACGGCGTCGCTGCTTGATCATGTGCGATTCCGTTTTGATGAGTCATGGGCCGGCTACTACCGGGAGGCGGCAGGCGATCCGGATTTCAAGTCCCGCCTGATCCGCGAGTCGATCAACTCGATCGCCTGGGATGCGCCGTTCGTTCTCGCGTTCCTGCTCTTGCTGAGCGCAAAGGACGCCACGCGTTTGATGCCGGTGTCGCGCGCGGCCGTCAATCGCAAGCGGCTGGCGAACGGCCGCGGGCCGCTGCTCGATCATGTGGAAGTGAACGCATCGCTCGATGCCGTGTCCACGGCCGAGCCGAGTGGCGACGGCAGCGGTCGCCAGTCACCGCGCCTGCACCATGTTCGCGGCCATCTGGTGCGCCGCGAACAGCGCGTGTTTTGGCGCGTGCCGCATCTGCGCGGCAGTGGAACCCGCGGAGCGGTCCGTTCCAGGACCGTCTGTCTATCGTTTGCCAGAAGGGCCGATCACGAAGTGCGGGTTTAAGGAAGCGCGCGTCTAAAGAATCCTTACGGCCTCGTTCGCAGTCCGTCGCCGGCAAAAGTCACAGGGCCCTGGTAGTTCCGGCGAATGGATTTCAATACTGCATCTCGGTTCTCGTCAACGCCGGGCGAGAGGTGGCTCAGCAGTAGCTCGCGTACTCCCACAGCCTTGGCGAGCTCACCGATGGCGAGCGGCGGCGTATGCAGCGTGTAGAGGATGGCGGGGGAGCCGGGCGGATCGAGCACAACGCTGTTGAAGACCAACAGGTTCGTATCCTTTGCGATACCGCGCAATGCCGGCAGACCACCGGCATCGATGTCCCCGGAGAAGGTCACGCTCTTACCGCCATGATCGATGCGATAGATCATCGCCGGCGCATCGCCATGGTGTCCCGCGACCGCTCGGATCAACAGGTCGCCTTCCTTGAAGATTTGCACCGGAACGGCGTCGGCGGCACCCGCGGCAATGTCATGGGCGTGAATGCTCACGGGTGCGGCGAAATCACTTAAGTAGGCAAACGCGCCCTTGCGGCCAAATACCAGTTGCATGAATTTCCGCGTGCTGGGGAAGTATGCGTCTTGGCCCTGTCCGGGCGAACCGCCAGGGCCCCACACGCTGAACACGACGGGCCCGGAGGCCGACACGGCGCGTGCCTTGAACAAACCGGGGAGTTCGCCGACATGATCGATGTGCAAGTGGGTGAGCAGCACGAGGTCAGTATTCGCGAGCGAGGCCTTGGATTCGCCGAGGCGCACAAACGATCCAGGCCCGGCATCCACGAGGATCCGCGCCACGCCGTCGACAAAAACGAGACAGCTCGACGCCGCTCGCCCCGCAGCCCCCGGACCGCCCGATCCGAGCACCAGAAGTTCGAGGGGCGGGGAGGGTGCTTGAGCTAGGAGCAGGGAACTCCAGCATGAGAGCAGTAAAACGGCTGCGGCAAAGATCGGCGCAGGATTGGATTTCGTCATGCACGCATTTAATAGCACACGTGCATTCGTTAAAGGGCGAGCCGACACGCATGGATTATGTCCAATGCACGGGCTCAATCATTAGGCCCCTCTGGAGTTGCCAAATACCAGGTCTTCTAGGTATACTCCCGTTAATTATCGACGGTAATATTCGGGAGTTTCATGCGGAACGCAGCCGTGATCGATGAGGCGACCCGCCTTTACGAGGAGGCGCGGCGGCGCTTGCTCAAGAACGAGCCGTTGCGTGGCGAGTCGGGGGAAAGCGCTGCTCGCACTTTGAGTGCCGGTGAGGTCGATGCATTGAAAGCGGTGGGATTGGCCACGGAGCTTTTCGATAAAAGCTTCGAGCGGGATCCGCTCACGCAGTCGATCGCGGATTACATGGCGCTGCTTGAGACGAGCTACTCGACGGCCCAAGCTGCGAAGTACTTAAAAGTGGACGCGAGTCGTGTGCGCCAGCGGCTTAGGGAACACAGCCTGTTCGGCATTGATTACGACGGTGAGAAACGCTTGCCGCGCTTTCAGTTCGAGCGTCAGCACGTCATCCCCGGATTGCGGGAGGTGTTGGCGGCACTGCCAAAAGAATTAAATCCCATTGATGTGGCGGAGTGGTTCTTGTCGCCCAATCCGGACTTGGAGATTGACGCGCAAGAGACTCCGTTGAGTCCGCGAGAGTGGTTGCTCCAGGGTCAGGCGGTGGGGCCGGTGGTAGCGTTGGCAGGAATGCTCGAGTAAAGCGCGAACGACGCTGTGGCGAAGTTTCCAAGTTCGCCCGGAGTTGCCGTGCTTTCCGCACTGGCGCCGGCGATCCACATTCTTCCCGAGGGCAGCATTCTGGCGCGCGTCTACTATGCCCGCAGCCTCTATCCGCAATCGTGGGACCAGTTTCGCTACTTTGGTCCGTTGAATTCCCGATGGGATCACCATGTGCCCGACGTCGACGGAAATCCTCGAGCCCAAGAACGCGGAATTTATTACGCGGCGGCGAATGCCAAGACTTGTCTGGCCGAAGTATTTCAAGTCACGCGGCGTATCGATCGGGTATTTCAGGCGCCGTGGCTGGTGATGTTCGAAACTCAAGCGCAGCTCAAACTACTAAACTTAACAGGTGATTTCGCGACGCGCATGCGTGCATCCATGGGGATTCATTCAGGAAGCCGGGGCAGGGCGCGCGCTTGGGCGCGAGATCTGTATGAGGCGTACCCCGAGATTCAAGGCGCCCTATATGCCGCGTCGATGCATGGCGGACGACCAGCAATGGCGTTGAATGAACGGGCGCTTGCGGGCCCATTGTTTCCGGCGCACCCCCTGTTTCATCGGGCATTGGCGGATGATGCGATGTTGAATACTCTGAAGCATGCGGCGAGCGACTTGGGATATGCATTGCGGTAGCGACGTCCGCTCCGCTCGCGGTTCCGCTTATCTCGTGTCAACCGTATCTTATATATGCAAGCAATCCCGGAAGTGCGCGGGCCAATGGCAGATGCGGACCAGCCACAGGCGGCACTCTTAGAAAAGGCCTCCATGCCGTCTGAATCCACTCATGCTGTTGTTTCGCAATTGTTTCGCGAACACAATCGCCTGCTGGTGCGCTACCTCACTGTCCGTCTACAGTCGGTGCAGGAGGCAAAGGAGGTCGCCCAAGAGTCCTTCACCCGCCTGTTGCAGTTGCAACAGCCCGGTGCCCCCAGTCTGTTGCGGGCCTATCTATTTAAGACCGCAACCAACCTTGCAATCGACCGCTTGCGGCATCGAAAAGTCCATCAACAGGCCGAAAGTCAACCTGTTCTATTGGGTGAATTGACCGCTAATCCCGATGCTTGGGGTGATCCTGCCGAACAATTGTTGGCGCGCGAGCAAGCTGAACAGCTCCTCGGCTATCTGCAGGAACTGCCGATCAAGTGTCAGCGTGTTTTCGACCTTCATCGATTGGAAGGCGTGCCACAACACGCTGTCGCCGAGCGCCTGGGTTTCTCGGAACGCATGGTGCGACGCTACGTTACCTACGCAATGGTCTATTGCCACTTGCGATTGCACGGAATGACCGTCGATGAAGCACGACGGAAGGTGTCCCTGTGAATTTATCAGACCCGACAGTGCCGGAGGTTCGCCGGCTGAAAGAGGCCAGCGAATGGGTGCAGCGGTTGAACGAGTCAAACGAGCAATTGATCGCCGATCAATGGCTCCAATGGTGCGGTTCGGATCCTCAAAATCTAATCGCATTTGAACAAATGCAGCGCATGTGGGATGCATTTCCCGTCGTGCAGCACACACGATTGCATTCCCCTCCAGCCGGCAATCGTCTCAAACATCCGAGTAGACTGATCTTGCTGGCAGCCAGTGTCGTGCTCGGAGTAGGCATTATCGGGTGGTTCATCGCGCGGCCGGAGGTTCAGGTACTTGCCACGTCGATCGGAGAGCTGAGCCATATCAGTTTGTCCGACGGATCGCATATTGATTTGGGTCCAGACTCCCGCATCAAGACGCACTTCACCCTGACAGGACGCGATGTGCAACTGGAGCGCGGACAAGCCTTCTTCGCCGTCGCGCATAGCTCACTGCGCCCCTTTGTCGTGCATGTTGCCAACCTGACGGTCACCACCTTGGGCACGGCATTCGATGTGCGAACGGGCCCTACCAATACAGTCGTGATGGTTAGCGAGGGTCGGGTGAGCGTGGCGCCCGGCACGGCGAAGAGTGGCGGCAATTCGAGCGCTGAATTTGCGACTTTGCGTGCCGGCGTAGGCCAGCAGGTCACTTTTTCCAAAATCGCGCAGCGGCTCAGCGTGCTGAGCATTGATCCAACAGGCGCCGGGTCATGGCGAAACGGGACGCTGCAATTTGTAGGCGAGCCTCTTGAGGATGTCGTCAGCGTGGTTAATCGCTACAGCTCACGGCATGTCGTCGTCTCCCAGGCATTTCAGCAGACGCGATTCACGGGGACGCTATCGCCGCAAAATGTTCGCGAATGGCTGAGCGCACTGGAGCAAATTTATGACGTCAAAGTGGTCGACCAAGGAACCAATGGAACACTCATCCGCTCGCGCGCTGAAGAAGGCGCCAAGAAGTAAATCTGGATTTCGCTGGGCCGTGCTGGTCCTCGCAGTGGCGACGGTATGGCTTGAGCCCGTGCGCGCCGATGATGCACTCGATCGCGGAGTGCGCTTCCATATTCCCGCCTCGCCGCTCGCGAACGCGCTGGTTGAATTCTCGACACAAAGCGGGATCCGAGTGGCCGCCGCCGATGCGACGCTTGCGAATCTGAATTCGGACGGGTTGAACGGGACGTATTCGATTCAGGCAGCCTTGCGCGCATTGCTGCACGGCACTGGCCTGGAATTCTCACGCGTCGGCACTCAAACCGTGGCCATTCGCAGCGTGTCGGTCGGAGCTAAAGTCCTGGCGCGAACCAATGGAGCTGGAGCGGCCGCGACGATGCCCGTGCCTGAGTCGGTGGAGTCCCGTCCCCGCGATGATGCGAGTACCGCCGCCGAAATCCCCGATGTGACCGTGACTGCACCTCGTCCGCCGACCGATCAGGAATTGGCGGGAAATAGTCTGGAAGAATTCATACTGCATCACGCCACGACGCACTACATAAATACCAGTACGACCGGCAACCTTGCGCGCTGGCGCGGAGGCATGCAGAGCATTTGTCCGCTAACTGAGGGTCTTGCCCCGGGATTCAACGCCTTCGTAACCGCGCGGCTTCGCGCGCTCGCGACGTACGTTGGTGCGCCCGTACAGTCGGATACGCAGTGCAAAACCAACGTGCATATTCTCTTCACGGGCAATCCTCAGGGAGAAATGAATTCGGTCATGAATTGGGCGACTGGGACTACCTTTCGCAACAGGTATGCCGGCGGGATGAGGGACCTGATAGCCTTCAGAAGCGACCACGCGATTCAGGGCTGGTACATGACAACAAGCGGCGGCTCCGTAGTCTTGAATGCTGACGTGTCATCAGTGGGCCTCAATGTGCTGCCCGTTTGGCCGCAGATCACCCAGAAGTACATCGGAAGCGGCAGCTTGGGGACACGATTAAGCGGTGGCAGCGGGAGTGGCAGTGGTATCGGCATCGTCATCCTGGTCATCGACACGACGAAAGTCGTGGGCTACACCATCGGGGCGATTGCCGACTACTTGGCGATGTTGACCTTATCGGTGGCGCAATCGCCTGATCATTGCGACCGATTGCCGAGCATTTTGGACTTGATGTCTGCAAGCTGCGCCACGCGTGAAATGCCAACAGCAATAACAGCAGCGGATCTGGCGTTCTTGAAGGCGCTCTATTACAAAAACACAGGGCTGGGTCCGTCGCTTTCGAGAGCCGCGATCCATGCCAATATGATGCGCCAGTTCAAGAACCCTCAATAGCCAGACGAAGAATGTGCTCGCCGAAAAGTGAGATTCACGCGCTGGCGCCCCAACACGTAGTGGTTACCGTCCTTCAGTGGCAATACGCCATGGTGATAAAGCCGCGCAGGTCCGCCCCAGACCACGACGTCTCCATGCTGAAGCGGTATTCGACGGTGTTTGTCCTTCCGCGCGTTGCCGCCGAATAAGAAAACGGCGGAAAGTCCCAAGGAAACGGAGACAATTGGTGCGCTAAAATCGCTCTCGTCTTTGTCTTGATGAAGGGTGAGTCGCGCACCGGGCACGTATCGATTGATGAGACAAGCATCCGGTTTGAAGTCTTCGAACCCGGCCGCTCGTGCCGCATGCTCGGCGAGCGATGAAAACACCAAAGGCATCGGCGGCCATGGTTGATCGCTCAAGGGATCATGAGTGGTGTAGCGGTAACCGCTACGGTCGCTCACCCATCCCAGCGCGCCGCAGTTGGTCATCGCCACGGACATGCGAAAGCCGCCGGGAGTTTGCAGGTGACGAAAGGCGGCTGCTGTTTCGATGTGCGCAATTTCAGTGAGGAGCGCCGCAACGTTTTCGAGCGCGAATCCCCGCAGGAGAACCGCACCGTCGGCAATTCGCTCGTTGGTAGGGTGGGTGTCGAAGAGTTCGAGATTTGATCGCATGTTCAAGATAATGAAGGGTCAGTCCGGGACAACTAGCAAGTATGTACAGTACATTGGATCGGCCCTAGCCAGGAGCAATTCGCGGTATCAGACGATGGCCGCCGCCGACTCGATCGAGTCATATACCGCTGCAAGATCCTCGCCGGTCACGCAGTAGGGTGGTAGCACATAAATAGTGTTGCCAAGCGGGCGTAGCAGAATGCGCGCGTCGCGAAAGTGGGCCTGAAGCTTGGGGCCAAGCTTCGACAGATAGCCGGCATCGGAGGTTTGCAGATCCATGGCGGTGATCGTGCCGGTTTGACGGACATTCTTGAATCGCGTGTCATCACGGAAACGCTCCAAATGCGTGCCCTGCAGCGCGACAAGGGTGGCAATGCGTTCGCGCACCGGTTCTGTTTCCCAGATTTTCAAGTTGGCGACCGCGGCGGCGCAGGCGATTGGATTGGCGGTGAAGGAACTCGAGTGGAAAAAAGTTCGGCGCCGGTCGGTGGCGTAGTGGGCCTGGTAGATCTCGTGCCGGCAGAGCGTGACGGAGAGAGGCAGTGAGCCGCCGGTGAGTCCCTTGGAATAGCAGGCGATGTCAGGCGCGACGCCGGCTTGCTCGCAGGCGAACATGGTTCCGGTGCGTCCCCAGCCGGTCATGACTTCATCGGCGATGAAGAGGACGCCGTGCGTGGCGCAGATCTCGCTGAGGCGTTTTAAGCAATCGGCGGAATACATCAGCATGCCGCCCGCACCGAGCACCAGGGGTTCGACGAGCAGCGCGGCGATGCGCCCGCGACGACAGAGCGAATCGAAGACTTCGAGCGTTACGGATTCCTGCCCGGGCGAAGGAAACGGAATGTGCTCGACATCAAAGAGCAGCGGTTCATAGCTGTCGGTGAAAGGACCGCGCGCACCGACGGACATGGTGCCGATGGTGTCGCCGTGGTAGCTGCCGTCCATCACTACGATGCGATGGCGGGCATCACCGGTATGGCGCCAGAAGCCCAAGGCCATTTTGAGTGCGACTTCGACGCTGGTCGATCCGCTGTCGGAGAAGAACACGTGCTGAAGGCCAGGGGCAGCAAGAGCGATAAGCCTTGCCGCCAGGTGCTCCGCGGGCTCGTGGGTGTATTCGGCGAAGATCACTTGATCGAGTTCTTCAGTTTGAGCTTTGATGGCGGCCATGATCTTAGGATGGCGGTGGCCGTGGGTAATCACCCACCACGAGGATATGGCATCGAGAATGCGCTGGCTGTCACTCAAAGTGAGATAGGCACCCTCGGCATGCACGACGGTGGGCAACGTCGGGCGCAGCGCGTGCTGCGTGAAGGGATGCCAGATCGGTGAGGGCGGCGCGATCATGGCGCGGCGGTCGCCGTAAAAGACTCACGCGCGAACGCGACAGAGAATGCCTTTCCCAAACTCTGCGGCGTCAGGGGATTAAGAAGCGGCAGGGTTCCTAGGATGGGTACGCGGCCCATTTCTCTTAAAGTACGTTCGTTGTCCGCGTGTACATCGCCGATCAAGGCGATTCCGAGGACCGGGATGCCGCGACGCTGCAAGGCTTCGAGGGAGAGCAGCGTGTGATTCAAGGTGCCGAGTGCGGTGCGGGCGCACAGCACCACGGGTGCGCGCCAAGTTGCGAACAGGTCAATGTAGAGTTCATTACGGGTCAGCGGCACCATGAGTCCGCCGGCGCCCTCGACGATGAGCGGGCGGTCGAGTGTGGGAAGGTTAAGCGCCGTAGGATCGATGATGACGCCGTCGCGCTCGGCGGCGAGATGCGGCGAGGCAGGCGTGTTGAGTCGCCAGACCTCCGGCAGCATGCGCTGCACGGGAAGCGCCGATAAACGCTGCACCACGGCGGTGTCGGTTTCCTCTCCGAGGCCTGCCTGCACGGGCTTGAAGTAGTAGCCGTCGAGCAGTCGCGTAAGACCTGCAGCAAACACCGTCTTGCCGATGCCGGTGTCGGTGCCGGTGACGATGATGCGCGCAGTCACCCTCGCAACTCCGCGAGCGCATTGAACAAGCCGGCGATGGCGGCTTCGGTGACATTCAGCGTGATTGAAATTCGCAGGCGCGCAGTTCCCTTTGGCACCGTAGGCGGTCGTACGCCCCGTACGTCGAAGCCACGCTCACGCAAGCCCGAGGCAATTTGCATCACGGCAAGGTCATCACCAATGATCACAGGAAAAATTTGCGAGCCGCTCACCGGGAGTGCGTGGCCTTCTGCTTGATGGCCGGCAAAGGCCACGAGGGACTCAAGAGCTGCGCGGCGCTGCGGTTCCTCTTTCAAGATCATGAGTGCTTCGAGCGCGGCGACCGCCATGAGCGGTGAAGGCGCGGTCGAGAAAATAAAGGCGCGGCAGCGATTCACCAGAAAGTCGCTTAAGACTCGCGGCAGGCTCAATAGCGCGCCGGCGCCGCCCAAAGCCTTGCCGCAAGTGTGCAGCACGATGACATTGTCGCGGCCTTCGAGGCTCGCGGCGAGGCCGCGTCCGTCGGGGCCGAAGACGCCGGTGGCATGCGCTTCGTCGATCACTAAAAAGGCTTCGTGCTTGTCGGCGAGCGTCATGAGATCGCTCAGGGGCGCGCGATCGCCATCCATGCTGTAGAGACTTTCGGCCGCAATCCAAATTTGGCCGAGCCCGCCCGCAGCGCGCCAGGTGCGAATCGAGTCTTCGACGGATGCGACGTCGTTATGCAGAGACTCAACCGACGCGGCTCGCCCTGAGCGCACGCCCTCGCGGCTGCTGGCATGGATGAGTTCATCGAGAATGACCAGATCTTCGCTCTGCGGGAGGGTTGCGAAAAGCGCGGAATTCGCGGCATAGCCGCTGCTGAAGAAGAGTGTGCGTTCGGCGTGAAAAAACCTCGCGGCTCCGGCCTCGAGCTCCTCGTGCTCAGGATGGTTGCCGCGGAGCAATCGAGAGCCGCCGGCGCCAATGGCTGTCCCGCGAGACATCGCTTCGGTGATGGCAATGCGCAAGCGAGGCGATGCCGCGAGCGCCAAGTAGTCATTGGAACTGAAGTCGATGCCGGATTGCGGCCGCAAAGCGCGCAGGCGATTTTGGCTGCTTAATGCGTGTAACGCGGATTCATAGCGCGCGATGGCGTTCATGGGAGCGGCAGTATTGGAGGGAGCTTATCGATAGTCAACCTAAAATGGAAATGTAGGTTTACTAGCGATAAACATTAGCCAAGCGGGAGTTTCCCCTTTCGCGCCAGCTCGAACGCGATCCAAGCAGGTTTGCCTTTTGGCGATGGCGCTGACACTCTGCTGTCAATAACAGCAAGTGGGGAGCCGGGATGTTCGCATATCGAGTCGTTGCCGTTGCCGCGCTCCTGAGTTTCGGGCTTGCGCTACCGCCCGCCGCGAACGCGGCAAACCCGAAACCCTCCGCCACGCCGCTCAAGGTCTATATCTCCGTGGATATGGAAGGTGTCGCGGGCGTCGTCACGGGCGACCAGCTGATTCCCGGCGGTTTTGAATACGAGCGATTCCGTCGCTTCATGACGGATGAGGCCGTGGCCGCGGTGCGGGGAGCCCAGGCTGCCGGCGCCACGGAGGTCGTGGTCAGCGATTCCCACGGCAACGGCGAGAGTCTCATGATCGAGCTGTTCCCCAAGGACGTGCGAATTGTGCGCTCATGGCCCCGGCATGGCGAAATGATGGCGGGACTCGACCCCAGCTTCGCCGCCGTTTTCTTCGTTGGCTATCACGCCTCGACGACGAATCCGAAAGGCGTTCGCGCTCACACCATTTCGAGCGCCCACTTCACACGCGTGGCGCTGAACGGAACAGCCGTCACCGAGGCGGAGCTGAACGCGGCCTATGCCGGCGCAATGGGCGTTCCTGTGGTGTTCGTCTCCGGGGATGATGCCGCGATCAGCGAGGTCACGGGGCGCTTAGGGCAAATGCAGTCCGTGATCACCAAGAAGTCGCTGGGTTTTCATTCGGCGGAAACGCTGACGCCTGCCGCTTCGTGCGATCTCATCTATCAGGGCGCGCTCGCAGCCGTTTCCCATCGCGAGCAGCGCAAGCCTTACGTGCTGGCCGCACCCCTCACCCTGGAGATCTCGTTCAAGAGCTACACGACTGCGGAAATTGTCAGCTACCTGCGTTCCGTGGAGCGAACCGACGCCCATTCAATTCGTTTCGTGGGCCATGACATGGCGGAAGTCATGGATTTCATCGTGTTCCTGGATTATTACGATCCGGAGATGAAACCCTAAGTTACCGGCAGATCCTAGCCGGTCCAGGTGCGGACGAAATCATTCAAGTTGGGCAGTACGTCGACCGCGGCATGCAGCAGCACGATCAGCAACAGGCTGCGCGTTCGCGCCCAAAGCGTACCGAACAGCACCGCCACCGGGGACAGCACGCCAAGGGTAAAAGCGATCACTTGAATGGGATCGGTTGAGTAGCCGTCGACACCGGAGTGTCCGCGCAAGTACAGCCCCGGCACGTGAGCCAGTGCGAAAAGCACGGCGCCCGTGACCACGGCGCCGGCCTCGGTCTTGAGCACGGCTGCCAGCCGCGTTTGCAGCACCGCGCGAAACAAAAACTCCTCGCACAAGCCGGCTTCGAGGGCCAGCCAGATGAACGTCGCCGGCGCCGCCCAGAGCAGCGTCGCCACGGAAGCATGCAGGGCCTTGATCTCATCGAGCGCGGGCGACACCACGCACATCAACGCAAGGATGATGGCGCCGAGCACCAGGAGCGGCAGCCAAAAGCCGGGGCGCCCGAGCCCGCTGTTGAAGAGCGGCGCAATCTTGGCGCCGAGCAAGGCGAGCAGCAGGGCCGGTGCACCGACATGGACGACCAGCTTGACCACCAATACCAGCAACTCCTGCTCGCGACCTGCGGGAACAGCCGCGCGCGTCGCGCTCATGCCCCATCCCAAAAAGCCCACCGCATAGAGCATCAGAAAGGCCAGCAGGGCCCACAGTTCGAGCCTCGGCCTGCGCACTGCGATGGCCGGCGGCGCAGCGCGGCGAGTCAGAGCGAGACTGAGCAGCGGCAACGCGGCGCCAAAGACGCCCAGGGAGATGGCCGGCAGCGTCCAGTCGGCGCCCTTGGCACCGAGATAGGCGGTCGCCGCCGCCCACAGCGCCAAATAGGCGGCCACGAACAGCGCGGCGCGAGCTCTGATCCCGGACAGCAGTGGCATGGGACTCCCGAAATCGCTGCGATGTTTTGCCGCAGCGTTTGCGCGCATCTTAGAGGAAAATATCCGCTAAAGTCCCCAAAACCCGCTGGTATGATCCTTGGGATGCTGCCTGCGCTATTGGTTTTTGTCGCCCTTCAGTCCGCCTCGGTCGAGCCCGATTCACTGGCCGTTCAGAAGCAGTTGCGCGCCGCGGACCAAGCGCTCCTGGACGCGATCGCACCGGGCGACCGTGCCGTGTGGGAGCGCCTCTTGGCCAAGGATGCCGTCTATGTGGATGAAAACGGCGCAGTTCTGAGCCGCGATCAATTCCTCGCGGCCCTGAAACCGCTGCCGTCGGGCAGCAGCGGACACATTTCGATCGTCGACTACCAGGCCAGCGTGCATGGCAACGTCGCGTTGGTCATCCATAAGGACGACGAGCGGGAAAACTATCACGGCATCCCACTGCGGGCCGATTACCTTATGACGGAGACCTGGCTGAAAGAGGGCGCGGATTGGCACCTGGCCCTGGTGCATGTCTACGTGGTGCCGAAGGACCCGCCGCCCATCAAGACACCTGCGAACGAGCTCGATGAATATGAAGGAAAATATCGTGCTGCGCCGGATTTAGCCTATGTCATCCACCGCGACGGAGACCATCTGGTCGGCGACCGCCAAGGATTGCCGGCGGTGGTGCTGTCGCAGGAATCGGCCGACGTTTTCTTCGTGCCCGGAAAACCCCGGGATCGCAAGATCTTCAGGCGCGACGCCAACAAGAAAATCGTGGACTTCGTCGACCGGCGTGAGGGCGAGGACTTAGTGTTTGTCCGCGGCAAATGAACTCGACGGATAGATCGTCGGCCGCTTAGGCTCATCGGCGATGGTCTCGACCAACCGGTAGAAAAACGTATTGAATTTTGCAGCTGCCGCGAAGTCCATCGGCTGGGTGATATCGTCCTGGGGCCGGTGATACCGGACTTGGTACCACTCTCGATAGCGCTTCTCCGCCTCGGTGTTCGGATCGTAGCCGAAGATGAAGCTGATGGCGGGCACATGAATGCCGAGGAAGGGAAACTGGTCGGCGCGATACAGCAGATTGCGTTCCGGTTCGGCATCCGGACGGATTTCGATGTGCATGGGCGCGGCAACGGCGCGTGCCGTTTCACCCAGGGTCGTGTCCTTGAGTGCTTCCGCCGTGAGTATCTTCAGGGGGAACAACGGCCGCAGCTGATCCAGATTGACGTTCGCGGCCAGCTGCGCTGCGGGCACGGTCGGATGATCGACAAACCAGTGCGAGCCCAACAATCCCTTTTCCTCGCCGGTGAACGCGATGAACAGAATGCTGCGCTTCGGCACATGCAGTCGGCGCGCCTTGATGCCGTCGGCAGTCTGGATCAGCAGCGCGACATACGCCGCATCATCAAGGGTGCCGTTGTAAAGTTTATCGCCATTGACCGGGGTGCCGAAGCCATAGCCATCGAGGTGCGCGGCAATGACAAGATATTCGCTCTTCAGCTTCGGGTCGGAGCCGCCGAGTTTGGCAATGACATTGGGAGAACTGATGTCGCGCTGCATAACATGCAGCTGCGCGCGCAGCGTGCCCGGAATATCGAAGTTCGGCAGCGGCTGCTTCGCACCGCCCGCTTTGAGGAGGGCTGCCGCATCCTGACCGGAGCCGCGCAGCAGCGTCTCGAACGCCTCGGCGCTCAGGCGCATGGCGGCGAGCGGCGCGGCATGGGGCTTGGCGGGTTGAGTCGGCCGCAGCGAGACGCTGCGCGCATAGGCATAGGGCCAGCGCGGCGGTTCGATGGTGAAGTAAGGATCATCGACGTTGATGAGGCCGGTCGCATTTCCCTCGCGGGCATTGGCGGCTCGCACCGAGGCGCTTGGGAGGCCTTCGCGCTGGGTGCCGAAACACACCACCACTTTGCCGGCAATGTCGGCCATCGCGTCCTTGCCGCAGTAGCCGCGGAAGGAAAGCGGCGCCTCGAATTTGGGGGCGAGATCATCCGCCGGAGTAATGCTGATCTGCTGCAGAAACGGCAGCGCCGTCTCGGCGCCGCTCGGGCTGATGAGGCTGAAACTCGTGCCCTCGGGTGACACCGCGATCTCGTGCATGGGCACCGTCTGAAAGTAGCCGCCGTTCTCGCCCGCCGGTTGAAGCCCCGCCGCCTTGAAGCGGTTGGCAACATAGTCGGCAGCACGCTGGTAGGCGGCGGACCCGGTGTCGCGGCCTTCCATCGCGTCGTTGGA
>DATHKV010000050.1:0-16506 GCA_035488895.1 Steroidobacteraceae bacterium | reverse complement strand
CTCGCTGTGAGCGCCGGGGCCTCTCAGCCCGGCGAGGCGCGCTGAGCCGCCCGTTCCTTGTACGCCGACCGCAACATCTGTGCTCCGGCATACAGCACCACGATCAGCACCAGCCACCGCAGCTTGTCGATGGGTAGCGACCAGACGACGAATGCCGCGAGGAGCACTCCCGGAATGCCGCCGATCGCGAGACCGAGCGCCGCGCTTACGTTATAGCGGCCGCTGCGGATGAATCGCGCGCCGCCCACCGGCATCAGCAGTGCACATGACCCCATCATGATGGGAAAGGCGGCGATAGGGCTCATGCCGAGCAGGCTCACCATGATGAGGCATGGCGCGTATAGGCCGATGCCCAGCATCATCAAGGCGCCCAACAGCAGATTGCCGGCGATTGCAACGAACAAGATGAAGCCGTGCAATCCCAATGCCTCGCCATTCCCCGGTACCCAGTTGAGATTTTTCGCCAGGAAAAGCAGCGCTCCGCAGATCAGGGCAATGCCCATGCCCATCTGAATCGCCCGCCGCGACAGGCGCGTGACCAGTCCCACCGCAAGCCACGCGCCGAGTATGGCGGCGACAATCATGCTCACCAGCGTGGTCATGTCGACGCTGACAATGAGGATGAAAATCAGGGCTTCGGTCATCGCCGGCAGCGCGTGACCGGTGTTCAGCGTGCCCGGAATTTCATCATCCGGCATGCGCGAGCTCAGCTTGTAGTACGCCGTGGTAGGCGCGAAGCACCCGATACCCAAAGTATCGAAAAAGTTGGTGACGAATCCCACCGCAAAGTCGGAGAGCCGCGGTTTGCGCGGCCGTGCAGGATCCGCAGGCCGGGCGCGTTCCAGCCGCCACCATCGCGCAATGTACGTCACCGCCACCAACGCGATGGCCCCGAGCAAGAGATTTCTGGCTATGTTCACGCGGACTGCTATTCCATCTCGGGGTAGGGGCCCTTGCCGCCTTCCGCGATGAAGCGATCGACGCGCGCCTGCAGCACCGGAATCGGCACCGAGCCCAACTCCAGCACGGCGTCATGGAAGGCGCGGATGTTGAACTTGTCGCCCAGCGCCTTTTCCGCCTTGGCCCGCGATTTCAAAATCGCGTCCTCGCCCAGGTAGTAGGACAACGCCTGGGCCGGCCACGCGATGTAGCGGTCGATTTCGGTGTCGATTTCGTGCAGCGGCAGCGCCGTGTATTCGCGGAAATAGGCGATCGCGCGGTCGCGGGTCCACCCTTGAGAATGAATGCCGGTATCCACCACCAGCCGTGCGGCGCGCCAGATCTGATAGTTCAACATGCCGAAGCGATCATAGGGCGTGTCATACATGCCCATCTGCACCCCGAGAGTCTCACAGTACAGCGCCCAGCCTTCGCCATACGCGGACAAATACGTGTGCTGCCGAAATTCCGGTTGCTGTTTGTGCTCGAGAGCAATGGGCATCTGGAAGGCGTGGCCGGGAGCGGACTCGTGCAGTGTGAGCGCCGTCAAGTTATAGAGCGGCCGGCCGGGCAGGTTATAGGTGTTGAGCAAGTAGGCGCCCGGGCCGCCGCGCCCGGAGGTATAGAAGGGCGCGAGATCATCGGGCACCGGTTTGATGGCAAAGCGCGCCCGCGGCAACAGTCCGAAGTACTGCGCAGCCTTGCCGTCAAAGCGTTTGGCAATCCACGCCGCTCGCATCAGCAGCTCTTCGGGCGTCTTTGCGTAGAATTGCGGATCCTTGCGCAGGAACGCCAGGAACGCGGGAAAATCGCCTTTGAATCCCGTCTCCTTCATGGCAGCAAGCATTTCTGCGTGCAGACGCGCGACTTCCGCCTCGCCGAACGCATGGATGGCGGCCGGATCTTCGTTAATTGTGGTGAACTCGCGAACTCTCGATTGGTAGTAGGCCTTGCCATCCGGCAGATCGAAGGCGGCCAGCGTCGTGCGGGTCCCCGGGACATATTCACTCCGGAAGAACGTCAGCAGTTCGCGATACGCGGGCTGCACGGTGTCGCGGATGATGCCGACCGCTTGTTCGCGCAGCGCCTTTTGGTCGGCATCCGAGATGCCGGGCATCTCCTTGAAAGGCGTATAGAACAAACTCGCTTCCGGCGCCGCATCCGTGACGGCGGTAATCGAAGCATCGCGTCCCTCGAGCGTGACGCGGGGCGGTGTGAAGCCGCGCTTCAAACCGGCGCGCATTTCATCCATTTGTTCATGGAAGTAGCGCGGCACATCCTTCATCTGACTGAGCCAGTTGCGGTAGTCCTGCGGGGATCGATACTGACGCCGGGCGGTATAGCCGAGATTCGTCCAGAATGTCGTGTCCGAATTGACGGGCATTTCGTATTCATGGAACTGCTGCTCCGCGATCAGCGCTTCGATCTGCGGGTGATAAATATCGAAGTTCAGTTGTTCGGCGGCCGACAGCTCGGCGCGCGGAATCGCATCGAGCTTCTTCAGCACGTCCTGCCACATCTGCAACCGAGCTGCTTGAGTGGCAGGGTCGACTTTCGTCAGGTGGGCCTGGATCGGTTTCTGTGAATCCTCATGGTCCGGAAACTGCTGCTCGCGCCACTGCCACTCGTCGGTATAGATCTTTTGCAGGCGGGCATCGGCATTCGGCGTCTGCGGCTGGGTGCAAGCCGACATCGTCAACATCGCGCAAGTGACGGCTAGAGCCCAGGGTAAAGGTGTGTGCATGGAGGAGATTCCCTTTGTACTGTTTGACGATGTTAGAAGCGCTGCAAATCATAGGCTGCGACCGGTATCGCAGGTGTACGGCCCGCCACCAGGTCGGCGATCAATTCGGCGGTGAAGGGTGCCAGGGTGAACCCGATATGCTGGTGGCCGACGGCATAAAACAGCTTCGCCGGTCCCGGCGCGCGGCCGATTCCGGGCAGGTAATCGGGCAGCACCGGGCGTGAGCCCAGCCAACTGGGGCCCTCCAGTTCGCAGTGGTAGCCCAATGCACGCACTTTTTGCCGCAGGCGCGCAGGCTTGCGCGCGTCCGGCGGCGCGTCGGGCTCGGCAAATTCCATGTAGCTGGTCGCGCGCAGCCGGCCCCTCATGGGCGTGACGATCACGCGGTCATCGACGTAGGCCACGGGCGCGTCAAAAAAAGCCGATTGTCCCGGCATTTCAATGTGATAACCGCGCACCGCTTGCAGCGGAGCGCGCAATCCGAAGGGCGCGAGCAGCGGCGCGGAACGCACGCCGGCGCAGACCAGTGCCGCGTCTACCACGAATGTCGCTTCGCGACTCAACACTTCTATCTGATCGCCGCGGGGTCGCAGCGCGGTCACATCCAGTTTTCGAAAGGTGGCATTGCAGTTGTAAGCCGCGGAGGCGAGCGCGCGCACCGCCTCGAGAGGGTCGATCACATAGGCCGAATCTTCGAACCACAAACCCGCGGACGTTGCCGCCCGTGCGCCTTGTTGCAGCGGCTGCAATTGCTCGGCGGACATGGGGCTGGTTTTGACGCCGAGGTCGCTCATTTCGCGGGCGTAAGCCTGCATGTGGGCGTGGCTCTTCGGCCCCAACGCAACCTCATAGTGACCATGGCGCCGCAACAGCTCCGGCCGGCCGATGGCCTTGACCCAGCGTTCCCAGACCTCGGCGGAGGGACGCGCCAAGGGCGCCAGATGGCGGGTATTCTCGGCGCGGCGGAATGCCGCGGCGGCAAATTTGAGTATCCACGGCGACATGCGCAACGCTTGGCGCGGGGGCAGATCCAGCGCACCGCCGAATCGAAACAGCTCACGGTAAAATCCAAACAGCAGCGCGGGTGAGGGCAGCGGCTGCACCAATTCCGCGGCGATATGTCCGGCATTGCCGAAACTCGCGCCGGCGGTGCCCGGTTCGGCGCGGTCGAGCAGCAGAACCCGCCGGCCCTCGCGCGCCAAGGCGAAAGCCGCGGCGGCGCCGACGACGCCGGCACCGATCACCGCGATCGTATCTTGCTCCCCCATGGCCATACCGTATACGATCTACGATCCTGCTAGCAACCCCTGTTTGGAAGCCAGTCATGACCAACCCATCTGCCTGTACCTGGTCCGGTGTATTTCCGGCGGCGACCACGCAATTCGACGCCGCGATGCAGGTCGACCTGCCCGCGACGCAACGTGTGCAAAAGGCCCTGCTCGACGATGGGGTCCATGGGCTGGTATTGATGGGGACGGTGGGCGAGGGCAATTCGCTCAGCGCTGAAGAGAAGCGCATCGTGCTGCGGGCGGCCGTCGAGGTGAGCGCGGGCAAGACACCGATCATCGTCGGAGTCTCGGAATTCACGACGGCGACGGCCGCGAATTTTGCCCGCGATGCCGAACGCCTGGGCGCCACCGGGCTCATGGTGCTGCCGGCCATGGTGTACGTGCCGACCGCCGCCGAACTTGAATATCATTTCAAGACAGTCGCGGCCGCGACCGGCTTGCCGATCATGTTGTACAACAATCCGCCTTCCTATCGCGTCAATATCGACATGGGGACTCTCAAGCGCCTGGCGGGCGTGCCCAACATCGTCGCGATCAAGGAATCCGCGCCCGATTCGCGCCGCTTCACGGATATCATCAATGCTTTCGGCGAGCGCTTCGTCCTGTTCGCGGGGCTCGACGACGTTGCGTTCGAAGCCTTGACGCTCGGCGCCAAGGGTTGGGTATCCGGGCTCACCAACGCATTCCCGGTGGAATCCCTGTCTTTTTATGAGGCGCTGCGCAAGGGCGACCTCGCGCGGGCGCTTGCCATCTATCGATGGTTCATGCCGCTGCTGCATTTGGATGCCGAGCACGATCTGGTGCAATCCATCAAGCTCGCCGAACAGATCATGGGGCGCGGCTCGGAGCGCGTGCGGCCGCCGCGTCTACCGCTCGCGGGTGCTCGGCGCGCCGAAGTGATCGCGATGATCGAACGGGCGCGGGATACGCGGCCGCGCGACATGAAGGCATAGTATGCATTCGATTCGCGTCATCGATTCCCATACCGGTGGGGAGCCCACGCGCCTCGTGCTCGAGGGCGGCCCTGAGTTGGGCGACGGGCCATTGGCCGATCGCGTGCAGCGCTTTCGCGAGCACTTCGATGACTATCGCTGCGCCATCGTGAACGAGCCCCGCGGCTCGGACCCCCTGGTCGGCGCGCTGCTGGTCGAGCCGCACCGTGCCGACTGCCGGTTCGGGGTCATCTATTTCAATAATGTGGGCTACCTGGGGATGTGCGGCCACGGCACCATCGGCTTGATGGCGTCGCTCAAGTTCTTGGGCCGGATTACCCCGGGCGCCGTCAAGATCGACACGCCGGTGGGTGCGGTGGACGCGGAATTGGGTTCGGATGGGCGGATCAGTGTGACCAATGTGGTGAGCCATCGCTCGCACAAGCAAGTGTCCGTGAATGTCGACGGGATCGGCCGCGTGGTCGGCGATGTTGCCTGGGGCGGCAACTGGTTCTTCTTGGTGTCGGAGCATGGCCAGGTGATCGATTTGGCACATGTGGAGGCCCTGACCGATTTTGCCTGGCGTGTGCGGGCGGCGCTCAACGCGCAGGGGCATCCCCTCGTCGATCATGTCGAGCTGTTTGGCGCGTCGGCTCAGCCCGGCGTCAACAGCCGCAATTTCGTGCTCTGTCCCGGCAAGGCCTATGACCGGTCTCCCTGCGGCACGGGTACGAGCGCGAAGCTTGCCTGCCTGGCCGCCGACGGCAAACTGAAAGAGGGCGATGTGTGGCTGCAGGAGAGTTTGATCGCCAGCCGCTTTGAGGCACGCTATCGGTGGCACGACCGCAGCCGGGGTGAAGTCGTGCCCATCATCACCGGTACGGCGCACGTGACCGGGGAAAATCTGCTCAGGCTCGATCCCGATGATCCTTTTTGCTGGGGCATTCGCGCGTGACCGAGCCGCTGGTGCAATCGATGACCAGCCAGCTGATCGTGCGCTTTCGCGACCGCATTCTTTCAGGCGCCTATGCGCCGGGTTCCGCCCTGCGCCAGGACAGCCTTGCGGCCGAATTCGGCACCAGCAAGATTCCGGTGCGCGAGGCGCTGGTGCAGCTGCAATCCGAAGGTTTGGTCGACATCTTTCCGAATCGCGGTTTTCAGGTGCGGCCTCTGGCGAGCGCCGAACTGGATGAAGTATTCAGGCTTCGCCTGCAAATCGAGCCGATCGCCGTGGCGCGGGGTGCCAGGCTTGCGGCCGCGGCCGATCATGCCGCGGCGCGCGTCGCGCTGGAGCAATTGAACGACGCCACTGCCGCCGGCGAATTCGCGGCCTCCGGCCGGCTCAATCGTGCCTTCCATTTGTTGCTCATCGTGCCGCGCTTGCAGCCGGTGGCGGCCGAAATCCTGAGCCGGCTGCACACCCTGGCGCAGCGCTATGTACAGGCACACCTGCGCCCCGAAGGCCGGGCAAATCGCGCGACGCGCGAGCATGCGGCCCTGTTGCGGGTCTGGAGCGCCGGAAAATCGCGGGAGGCGCGCGCCCTCATGCACGCGCATATCAAGTCGACCCACGATGATCTCAAAGGGCGCCTGCGCGAGTAAGACTGTGTACAATGCGGCGCCTGCACGCTGACACTTTCTATAAGGCATCCTAAGTGCCGATTGCGCGATGAGTCTGCTGTTTCGAATCAATGCGGCGCTGGGCGGCGTCTTCTTGCTCGCTGCGCTGCTCGCGGGCTACGTTTGTTGGGCCATGCTGGAAGACAATGCCCAACGCGAGGTGCTCGCCGAAGCGGGCTTGATGATGGACAGCGCCGCCGCCGTGCGCACTTATACCGCGAACGAAATTTTGCCGCTGATTTCGGCGCGCATGAAAGATGAGTTCCCGCCGCAGAGCGTGCCTTCCTACGCGGCCACGCAAAATTTCCTGAAGTTTCATGAGCATCATCCCGAGTATGCCTATAAGGAAGCGACGCTCAACCCGACCAATCCGCGCGATCGCGCTGCGGATTGGGAAAGCGACATCATTCAGCGATTCCGCAATGATTCGCAGACGCAACAAGTTATCGGCGTACGCGACACGCCCATGGGAAGGTCGCTGTATCTGGCGCGGCCGATTCGGGCGAAACCGGAGTGTCTCGTGTGCCACAGCACGCCCTCGGCGGCGCCGCCAAGCTTGATCGCACGCTATGGCGGCGACAACGGTTTTGGTTGGCAGCCCAACGAAGTCGTGGCGGCTCAAGTGGTGTCCGTACCTTTTGCCAGCGCTGCAGCCAATGCCAACCGGGAGTTCCGCGCATTCATGCTTTTGCTGGGAGCCGTGTTTGCCGCGGCGTTCGGCGTCGTGAACATTTTGCTGTATCGCTTGGTGGTGCGGCCGGTTCGAAGGATCGCGGCCGTCGCGGATCGGGTGAGCCTCGGCGACATGTCGGTGGAGGATTTTCCACCGGGCGGCGCCACCGAAATCGCCTCCGTGACGCGCTCGTTCGAGCGCATGCGCAAGAGTCTCGAGAAGGCGATGCGCCTCCTGGGGGCTTGAAGGCGATGGCACGCGAAGTCTTCATCAGCTACTCGCAGCCGGACTACGATTGCGCCATGGAGTTGGTCGCGCGCGTTGAAAGGGAAGGCATCCATTGCTGGATTGCTCCGCGCGATATTGCCCCCTCGGCGGACTGGGCGGCGGAAATCATCGACGCCATCGCCAATGCGCGCGTGATGATTTTGATTTTCTCCGCGAGCAGCAACGCCTCCCCTCAGGTCCGCCGTGAGGTGGAACGCGCGGTGCACAAGCAGGTGAGCATCTTGCCGTTTCGCATCGAAAGCGTGCTGCCGTCCAAGAGTCTGGAATATTTCCTGAGCGCTCAGCATTGGCTGGATGCGTTTCCGCCGCCGCGCGAGCCGCACTATGCGCGGCTGGTCGACTATTTAAGGGCCCAGCTGGGAGCTGCAGGGCAGGCCCCGGACCTCGCCGGTACTCAGCCGACGCCGATTTTTCAGAGCGCGGCGCCGTTGGAGTCCACCGAAGTGATACGCATCGAACGGCTGCTGGCCGGCTATATCGGACCCATTGCCAGACACTTGGTGAAAACCGCTGCCGCTCGGGTGTCCAGTCTCGAGGAACTGGTGCGCCAAGTCGCGACGGAACTGGAGACCGAGACCGATCGGCACGAATTTACGCAGCGCTGGCGGACCGGTGCGCCGCACCGCTAGCTATCGCCGCCGCGCGAACGGCCAAAGCCGGTCGCCTACGGCCTATTTCCGCCCGTAAACCGCTGTATGTTAACTCCGTCGCGGTCTTAAGCTAAGGCCGCGGCCTATATTCGCGGGTGGCAAACGGGCGGGGTGGTGGTCAATGGCGCTGAGTGAAGAACAAGCCAGGTCTTACATGCTCAAGCTGCTAGGTGCGATGACGCGGGCGGGCGGGTCAGACCTGTTCGTCTCGAAGGACTTCCCGCCGAGCATGAAGATCCAAGGGAAGATGCAGCCGCTGGCGACCCAAAAGCTCACCGCTGAGGTGACGCGCGAGCTGGCTCACTCCCTCATGAACGAGCGCCAGCGCGCCGAGTTCGCCAAGGAATGGGAATGCAACTTCTCCATGGCGATACCGGATCTCGCGCGCTATCGCGTCAATGTATTCATGCAGCAGTTGAACGTCGGCATCGTCATCCGCACGATCCCCAATGAGATGCCCAGCTTCGAACAGTTAGGGCTGCCGGAGACCTTCAAGGAAATTGTCATGACCAAGCGCGGCATGGTGCTGGTCGTGGGCGCCACCGGCTCGGGTAAAACGACGTCGCTGGCCGCGATGATCGATCACCGCAACCGCTCATCGCCGGGGCATATCATCACCATCGAGGACCCGGTGGAGTTCATCCACCAATCGCAGATGTCCTTGATGACGCATCGCGACGTGGGCATCGACACGCACACCTGGCATCACGCGCTGAAGAATACGCTGCGCCAGGCGCCCGATGTGATTTTGATCGGCGAAATCCGCGATGCCGAAACCATGGAGCATGCCATCGCGTTTGCCGAGACCGGGCATTTGTGCATGAGCACGCTGCATTCCAACAGCGCCAGCCAGACGCTGGACCGCATCATCAATTTCTTTCCCGACGAACGCCGCAAGCAGTTGCTCATGGATCTGTCGAGCAATCTCAAAAGCATCATTTCCCAGCGCCTGGTGCGCAAGGAAGACGGCAGCGGCCGCATTGCCGCGATCGAAATCCTGCTCAATACGCCGATCGTGTCCGACAAGCTCTTGAAGGGGGAGTTTCACGAGCTCAAGGAAATCATGGGCAAGTCCCAGGAACAGGGCATGCGCACCTTCGATTGGTCGCTGTTCGAGCTGTACAACAACGGCGTGATTGCCTACGACGAAGCCATCCGCAACGCCGATTCGGCCAACGAGCTGCGCCTGAACATCAAGCTCAACAGCAAGCGCACGCCGCCGTCCAATACCGGCATTTACCATCAATTGAGCTGATTTTGTCATTCCGCCGATATTTCGGTAGAATGCAAAGGCACTTAATATTGCTGTAGGCATTCATGCCGCGTGCCCTGTCCAAGTCGAAACCCGAACCCCGCCTGGTCCTGACGAGCGCCGTGCTGCGCGCCTGCGCCTTGCTGGAAATCACGCAGTCGAGCCTTGCGCAAATTCTCGGATTGAGCCCGTCGACGATCTCGCGCATGGCGAACGGCGCCTACACCCTGGACGATCAAAAAAAGGAGTGGGAGCTGGGGGCGCTGTTCGTGCGCTTGTTCCGCTCGCTGGATGCGGTGATCGGCTCCAATGATGAGACGGCCCGGCGCTGGCTCAACGGCGAGAACCGCGGCCTCAAGGCCAAGCCGATCGATCTGATTCGCAGCACTGAAGGGTTGGTGCGTGTCGTCCAATACCTGGACGCCGCCCGCGGTCGGCTCTGAGGCGGGTCGGGCAACGCGGCGGCTGTGGCGAGCCGTCGAGGCCCAACACGTCGCTTCCACGTTGCGCCTGGTGGCAAACGTGGAGGAGCAGCTGCTGCTCGAGCGGATCTTGGACAGGAGCAAACCGGCACTGCCGCAGGACGCGGCCGATTTGCATTATTTGTTGTCGACGCCGTTTCGCTATGTGTCGCCGATCGGCTCGCGGTTCCGCGCGCCGGCGGATGCCGGAGTCTGGTACGGGGCGGAAAAGGAGCGCACCGCCTGTGCTGAATTGGGATTCTGGCGCTGGCGCTTTTTGATGGACTCCGCGGGATTGGAGAGCTTGGGTCCCTCGCCGCAAACCGTATTTCGTGCCGGCATCGATGGCCGCATGGTCGATCTCACGGCGTCTCCCTTCAAGCGCGCGCGTTCGGACTGGACGAATCCGAATGACTACGCCGCTTCACAGCGCTTCGCGCAAGTGGCACGGCAGGCCGGCGTGGATGCCATCCGTTACGAGTCGGTCCGCGATCCCGAGCATGCCGGCGCAGTGGCCGTTTTGAGTCCCTCCTGCTTCAAGCCGCGTCAGCCGTTGGAGCAGCGCATCTGGCTCCTCACGGTTCGGCCTGAGGCGGCGATCTGGCAACGCGAGGGACAGAGCCAGGAGTTTCTCGCAAAGGACTGGCGCCGATGACGTGGGCGTGGCGCCGCGGGTACAATCCGCCGCGCATACTTTAGTAACACCGCTCAAGGAGTCCACGTGGGTCGGAATTTCAGCAGCGACCATGTCGCTCCCGCATGCGATGCCATCCTGTCCGCTCTGAACAAGGCCAACGAGGGATTTGTCACGTCCTACGGCGGCGACGAGCTGACGGCCAAACTGCAATCCGTTGCGAGCGAGATATTCGAAAAGCAGGTCGCCGTATTTCCGGTAACCAGCGGCACGGCGGCCAATGCGCTGGCACTGTCGCAAATCGTCCCCCCCTTCGGCGCGATCTATTGCCACGAGGGGGCGCACATCGTCACCGACGAGGCCGGCGCGCCGGGGTTTTTCACGGGCGGCGCTCAGCTCATCGGTTTCCCGGCAGCCGACGGCAAGATTCGCCCCGAGCAGCTGACCAAGGCCGTCGCGTTTGCGGAGGACCTGGGGATTCATCACGTCAAGCCGGGCGCCGTGACATTGACCCAGGCGACGGAGTGGGGAACGGTATACGGACTCGACGAGATCGCCGCCATCAGCGCTGCGGCCAGGCAGCATGGCCTGCCCGTGCATATGGACGGTGCGCGATTCGCCAATGCTCTGGCGCACCTGGGCTGTACGCCCGCAGACGCGACATGGAAATGCGGCGTCGATGTGCTGTCGCTGGGCGCCACCAAGAACGGAGCGCTCGCCGCCGACGCCGTGGTGTTTTTCGATCCGGCCATGGCGCGGGATTTCGAACGGCGCCGCAAGCGTGCCGGCCATTTGATGGCGAAGCTGCGCTTCGTCAGCGCGCAATTGATCGCCTATCTGAAAAATGATCTGTGGCTCAACAATGCGCGCCACGCAAATGCCATGGCGCTGCGAATGGCGGAGGGCCTCAAGGCGGTGGCCGGCGCCAAACTGCTGCATCCGGTGCAGGCCAATGAATTGTTCGTGGTGCTGCCCGAGGAAGCGGCCCGCAGCTTGGAAATGCAGGGATTCGATTTCTACCGCTGGTCGCTGCACAAGCCTGCGTCCGGCGTGACCATTCGTCTGGTGACGTGCTACGCGACGGCGAGCAGCGATGTCGATGAGTTTCTGGCGGCGGCCGCTTCGAGCAAGCGTTAGAGGATAGACGCCGTTGAACGACGTGGATTGCATCGTCATCGGCGCGGGGGTCGTCGGTCTCGCCGTGGCTCGAGCACTGGCGCAGGCCGGCCGCGAAGTGATCATTCTCGAGCGCGAGCGGCAGTTCGGCATGCACACCAGCTCGCGCAACAGCGAAGTCATTCATGCCGGCATCCACTACGAGCCCGGCTCGCTCAAGGCGCGCCTATGCGTTGCAGGCCGTGACCTGCTGTACCGCTACTGCGCGGAGCGCGGCATCGGGCATCGGCGCTGCGGCAAGCTCACGGTTGCCACCGCGGCGGAACAATTGGCGACGCTCGAGAAAATCGACAGCAACGCGCGCGCCAATGGCGTCTTGGATCTGGAGTGGCTGGATGCCGCGCAGGCGGGTCGCGTCGAACCGCAGCTTCGGTGCCTGGGTGCCTTGTGGTCGCCTTCGACCGGCATCATCGACTCGCATGCTTACATGCAGTCGTTGCTGGCGGATGCGGAGGCGTCGGGCGCCACCGTCGCGTATGGCACTCAGGTCGCCTCGTTGCGTCCGACGCCCGCCGGCATCGAGATCGCCATTGAGGGCGAGTCCGGCGCAATCGTGCGCGCGCGGGCGGCGGTGAATTGCGCGGGATTGCAGGCCCATGAAGTGGCGGCGTCGATCGAGGGTTTCCCCGCACAGCACATCCCGGTCGTGCGCTACGCCAAGGGCAGCTATTTCGCGCTATCCGGCGCCTCGCCCTTCACGCGATTGGTCTACCCCGCGCCGCGAGCCGGCGGCCATTTGGGGATTCACTTGACGATTGACCTGGCCGGCACCGCGCGCTTCGGTCCGGATACCGAATGGGTGGAGGTCATCGACTACGCCGTTGACACCACACGCGTCGAGCTCTTCGCGGAAGCAATTCGCCAGTACTGGCCGGGATTGGACGCATCGCGGCTGCAGCCGGCCTACGCAGGTATTCGGCCAAAGATTTCAGGCGAGGGTGAGGCGACCCGCGATTTTTGCATTTCAGATCCGCAATTTCATGGCGTGCGCGGCATCGTGAATCTCTTCGGCATCGAATCCCCGGGACTCACAGCATCTTTGGCATTAGGGGAAACCATTGCAGCGATGATCGAGTGAGTGTCGCGGTGCCGCGGCGCGGTTGAACGGGTGACGCTCCTATGCTGCAATGCTGCTCCGCTTCAACACCCAAAAAACGGATGACAACGAAAAATGCGTTACCCCCCTCTGAAGAATCGATCCACGGCCCGGTCACTCGCTGCAGCAATCGCCGCGCTCTTGTCGGCGGGCGTAGGCAGAGCGGCCGACGCGCCTACCGCGCCCGCCGCGCCGACCTTGACGGCGCTGCTATGCGGCCATCTCATCGACACGGCGGCGGGCAAAGTCCTGGGTGAGACCACCATCGTGATCGAGGGCGGTCGTGTGAAAGAAGTGCACGGCGGTTTGCAGGCTCCGGCAGGCGCGACCGCGATCGACTTGAAGACGCAGACTTGCATGCCGGGTTTGATCGACAGTCACACCCATATCACGGGCCAGACCAGCCGCACCGAGTACGCGGACCGCTACCGCTGGAACGTCTCAGACTATGTCATCCGTTCCACGGTGTACGCACGCCGCACCTTGTTGGCCGGCTTCACAACGATACGTAATTTGGGCGATAGCGCCAATGAATCGGCGGCACTGCGCAACGCCATCAATGCGGGCGTGGTGCCCGGGCCACGAATATTCACGGCCGGCAAAGCGATCGGTTCGACGGGCGGCCATGGCGACCCCAGCAATGGTCTGCGCCAGGACCTGATGAAGGATTTTGGCGCCGTGGACGGCATCATCAATGGTCCGGAAGATGCGGTGAAAGCGGTGCGCGAACACTACAAGCTCGGCGACGATGTCATCAAGATCATGCCCTCGGGCGGCGTGCTCGATGAGGGCGCGAGCGGCGATAACTCGCAAATGACGTTGGAAGAAATCCGCGCGATTGTCACGACGGCCCACGACTATGGCTTTGCCGTCGCGGCGCACGCGCACGGCGCGGAGGCGATTAAACGCGCGGTGTTGGGCGGCGTCGATTCCATCGAGCACGGCACTTACATGGACGCCGAGGATATGAAGCTGATGGTGGAGCACGGCACGTACTTCGTGCCCACCATCATTGCCGGCGACTTTGTCGCGCGGCAGGCCAAGATCCCCGGCTACTACCCGGCAACCGTCGCGCGCAAGGCCAGTGAGATCGGTCCCTTGATCCAGGCAACCGCCGGGCGTGCCTATAAGGCGCACGTGAAAATTGCATTCGGCACGGACGCCGCGGTGTATCCGCACGGCGAGAACGCACATGAATTCGAATTGATGGTGGGGGCGGGCATGCCGACGATGTTCGTCATCCAGGCTGCGACGGTGAACGCTGCAACATTGCTGCGGCACGACAAGGATCTGGGCAGCGTAACCGCTGGTAAGATCGCGGATGTGGTGGCGGTTCCCGGCAATCCCATCGATGATATCAGCCTCATGAAGCGAGTGAGTTTTGTGATGAAGGAAGGCGTTGTGTACAAACTGAATTCTGTGCCGGTGGACACGGCGCTCTAGTCGTATGGATCTACAGCTAAAAGGCAAGATCGCGCTGGTGAGCGGTTCAACCGCCGGCATCGGCCACGCCATTGCGGCATCGCTGGCCCGCGAAGGGGCGAGGGTGATCGTCAATGGCAGAACCTCCGCGGCCGTGGATGCTGCGGTGGCGGCCATGAAGAGTGCCGCCGGCGGCGATGTGATGGGATTTGCGGGTGATTTAAGCTCCGCGTCGGTGGCTGAGAAGCTGGTGCAGCAGCATCCGCAGGTCGACATTCTCGTGAACAATCTGGGGATCTTTGAGGTCAAGTCCTTCGAAGAGATCAGCGATGATGAGTGGAAGCGATTCTTCGATGTCAACGTGTTGAGCGGCGCGCGGCTGGCGCGCCTTTATCTGCCGTTCATGCGCAAGCGCAATTGGGGACGCATCATTTTCATTTCCAGCGAAAGCGGCGTGCAGATTCCCGCGGAAATGATTCACTACGGCATGACCAAGGCTGCGCAGATTGCCGTGGCGCGCGGATTGGCCGAAGCGACCGCCGGCACCGGCATTACCGTCAATAGCGTACTGCCGGGGCCGACCCGCTCTCGCGGCGTGGGCGATTTCGTGGCGGACTGGGCCGCAAAATCCGGCAAGAGTGCGCAAACGGTGGAGGATGAGTTCTTCAAGACCGCGCGGCCGACCTCGCTCATCAAGCGCTTCGCGACCCCCGAGGAAGTGGCCGCGATGGTGGCGTTTGTGGCCAGTCCCTTGTCCGCCGCGACCAATGGCGCGGCGCTGCGCGTCGATGGGGGCGTGATCAAGAGCGCGTTTTAGCGCGTTCGCGCCATAGCCCGCACGCAGCTTAGCTCACTCGCGTTTTAGCCCGCTCGGGCGCCCGCCTTTTAGCACGCTCGAAATTGATGGCCGCATGCAGTTCTTCGGCCGCGGCACGGATGCTCGAGGCCACGCCGCCGCCGGCGTAGATGATGCTGCGCGATGCGCTGATCAGGAGTCCAAAGCCCTGTGCGTCCAAGCCCGCGGCAAGCGTGGCTTGAAGATCGCCGCCTTGCGCGCCGATGCCCGGCACCAGAAATGTCACATTGGGATGCGCCGCGCGCAGCTCGGCCATTTCCTTAGGCACGGTCGCGCCCACGACCAGCATGACGTTGCCGAATTCATTCCAGGGACCTGTGGCGCGCCGCGCCACGTGACGGTACAAGGGCAGACCTTCGAGCATCAAATTCTGAAAATCCTTGCCGCCGGGATTGCTGGTTCGGCACAGGACGAGCGCACCGCGATCCCTGCGCGCCAGAAACGGCCGCACCGAGTCCTCGCCCATGTAGGGATTGACCGTGACGGCGTCGGCGCCGTACCGATCAAAGGCTTCGCGCGCATAGGCTTCCGCCGTATTGCCGATGTCGCCGCGCTTGGCATCGAGAATCACCAAGGCCGAGGGCGCACGCTCGCGAATGTAGCGGATGGTCAGTGCAAGCTGATCTTCCGCGCCGAGCGCGCTGTAGAAGGCAATCTGCGGCTTGTACGCCGCCGCAAGGTCAAATGTCGCGTCGATGACGCGGCGATCGAACTGATGCAGCCGCATCGGGGTGTCGCCGAGATCGGCAGGCAATTTGTTGCGGTCCGGATCGAGGCCTACGCAGACCAGACTGCCGCTGGTTTCAAGGGCTAGTGCAAGCCTTTCGGCAAAGGATTTGGACACCGGCACATGATACCAAGCCGTCGATCCATTAGGGAGTATGCTTGGGGGCTACCTGTGAGAGATGCATTGCCCAGCAAGACTCGTACTGGACCGCGATTGGTGCTGCAACCGGCGAGTCGCCGCGCCGGGCGCCATACCAGCACCAGCGCACTGAAGCGGTTCTTCGCCATCGCCGATGCCTGGGAACTCTCGCCGCTGCAGCAATGCCGGCTGCTCAAAATTCCTTCCCCGCAGGTCCTCGAGCGTTACCGCTTGGGCCAAGCGCCGCGGCTCTCCGCCACGCAACAAGAACGGGCGGCGCTCATCGCCAACATTCAGTACTCCCTGATGGCGGAACCGGGTCCGAAGGATCGGGCATGGGCCTGGGTGCATGCACCGGCGGCGCGCGCGCCCTTCGACGGCGACAGCCCTCTGTACTTCATGCTGGAAAACGGCCTGCCGGCCTTGCGCGAAGTGGCGCGGCTTCTGGTTCGCGAAAGCGAACCCCGTTAGCTATACTGAGCGGCTTAAATTCTTGCGAATGTGGCGGAATTGGTAGACGCGCCAGACTTAGGATCTGGTGGGGCAACCCGTGCGAGTTCGAGTCTCGCCTTTCGCACCACCGCATTCTTTATCGCTAACCCATAAAAG
>DATHKV010000049.1:0-10020 GCA_035488895.1 Steroidobacteraceae bacterium | reverse complement strand
TGCGAACTCGTCAGATTGTTCTGCGCGTTCAGCGAAGCGATATTGGTATTTAGAACTAGTGACATTGATGACTCCTGAAAGTTTAACCACCGGCCCCTCTTAGGCCCTATGTGTTCACTTCACCCACCTAGGGCGGACCGGTGACACATTCAAAGTCTTTATCGGACCGCGCCGGGGGTTCTTTAGCCGGCATCGCCGTTCTGGAGGGGAGTTTTGCTTGCGCCAAGTCGCAGATTTTGCGAGTCGAATTTGACAGTGCGAAACCGGCCGAACCCTCGCGGGGTTTTCCCCTCGCCACCCCGTTATCGGCGGCAAAAGGGCAAAAAGCAGGCCGTTTGGAGTACAATCGCCGCCCGTCCCGCCACCGTCGAAATAGCGTGAAATCCGTCAAACGCAAAAGCCCCAAGGTGGGCTTTGTCAGCCTTGGCTGTCCCAAAGCACTGGTCGATTCCGAGCGTATCCTGACCCGCCTGCGTGCGGAGGGGTACGAGGTGGCGCCGAGCTATTCGGCGGCGGACCTGGTCGTAGTTAACACTTGCGGTTTTATCGATGCCGCGGTGGATGAGTCGTTGGACGCCATCGGCGAGGCCTTGGCCGAGAACGGCAAGGTGATCGTCACGGGGTGCCTGGGCGCCCAGCCGCAGAAGATTCTCGACCGGCATCCGCAGGTGCTCAAGATCACCGGTCCGCAACGCTACGAAGAAGTCGTCGCTGCGGTGCACCAATATCTGCCTCCCAAGCACGAGCCCTTTGTCGACCTGGTTCCCGAGCAAGGCATCAAGCTGACGCCGCGGCACTATGCGTACCTGAAGATTTCCGAGGGCTGCAATCATCGCTGCAGCTTCTGCATCATCCCTTCCATGCGCGGCGACCTGGTGAGCCGGCCGGTCGGCGAGGTGCTGCGCGAGGCCGAGCAACTGGCGCGCGCCGGCGTGAAGGAGATCCTGGTGATTTCCCAGGACACGAGCGCTTATGGCGTCGATTTGAAGTATGCCGCGCAGCCCTGGCGCGACGTGCAGCGCCGAGCACGCTTTTACGACCTCGCTGCCGCGCTCGGTGAATTGGGCGTCTGGATTCGGCTGCACTATGTGTACCCCTATCCGCACGTCGATCAAGTCATCGAACTCATGGCCGCGGGCAAGGTATTGCCGTATTTGGATATCCCCTTCCAGCATGCCAGCGCGCGGATTTTGAAATTGATGAAGCGTCCCGCCGCGGCGGAGAACACGCTGGAGCGCATCGCCGCGTGGCGCCGCGTAGTCCCCGACATCACCATTCGCAGCACCTTTATCGTGGGCTTCCCGGGTGAGACCGAACAGGACTTCGAGGAGCTGCTCGATTGGCTGCGCGTGGCACAGCTCGATCGCGTCGGCTGCTTCGAGTACTCGCCGGTGGAAGGTGCCGCCGCCAACGCGTTGAAGCAAGCGCCGGTTCCGCCCGAGCTCAAGGCTGAACGCCGTGCGCGATTCATGGAAGCAGCGGCCGAGATCAGCGCCCGGCGCCTCCGCCAAAAGATCGGTCGTAAAATGCCGGTCCTCATTGATCGCATCGACCGCGACGCCGACGTCGCCGTCGCGCGCTCCGCGAGCGACGCCCCGGAAATTGACGGCACGGTCCGTATCGCGGCTGCCGGCAGCGCTGCAAGTATCCTAAAAGTGGGGTCCCTGGTCGACGTGGAGATCACCGGCGCGGGCGATTATGATCTTGAAGCCCGCTTGATTGCCCCTATTCACTGATGTCGTAACTTGGGTGCGCAGCACCCCCCATTCGGAGGCACGCCTTGGAAATTTCCGCAGACAAAGTCGTCACGATTCACTACACCCTCAAGGACGATGCCGGAACGGTCATTGATAGCTCGGCGGGCGGTGAGCCCCTCGCCTACATTCAAGGTCACGGCTACCTGGTCTCCGGCCTCGAGAAGGCGCTCGAGGGCAAGCCGGACGGCGCCAATGTCGCCGTGTCCGTGAAGCCGGAAGAAGGCTACGGCAAGCATGAGCCGGAATTGATTCAACGGGTGCCGAAGCGCACGTTGCAGGGTACGGGCGAAGTGCGAAAAGGCATGCAATTCCAGGCCCGGACCGAAGACGGCATGCGCCTCTTTACGGTGACCGGCATCATGGGCGACATGGTGACGCTCGACGGCAATCACCCGCTCGCCGACAAGACTCTACACTTCGATGTACAGGTGGTCGGCGTGCGCGAAGCGACCACGGAAGAATTGGAGCACGGCCACGTGCATGGCGCCGGCGGCCATCATCATTAGACCTCGGCACTGTGATTTTGAGCGGCGTTTATGTTCCAGGGTGATAGAAAACTTCGACGCACGGAAGAGGGCAGTGCCTCGAAGCTTTCTATCACCCTAGAGCTTTAAGGCGGGACGCTCAAGGTCACGGTGCTGGACGACAAGTCTCGAATGGCCACCCGCCGGTAGCGCCGGCATGTGATATTGATCGGTTTAGTTCTCGTCAGCGAGGGCGAGCGCTACACCAAGCGCTCAAATTCACAGTCCCGCTACAGAAACTTGAACAGCGACAGGCCCTGCGTGAGCGTGTAGGCCTGCAGCGCGGCGCTCAACGTGGTTTGCTGCTGAGTGAGCGTGGTGATCGCGCCGGCATAGTCCAATCCCTGCAGATTGCTGATGGACTGCTGCAACTGCGTTTGCTGGCTGGTCGCGACCGCCTGCTGCGTCGTGATCGCATTGATGCGCCCGCCGATGGTGGCGCGTACATTCGAACTTGTGTCCAGGGCCTGATCGAGATTATTGATCGCGCTGTTGATTGAATTGTTGAGCGCTGTTGAGGACGACCCCGAGGTAATCCCGGCCTGCAGCGCGCTGACCAGGTTCTGCACCGTCGTGAACATGCTTTGGTTGGCGCTCGGCGCGAGCGTGAACGAATCGCCCGCGGCCGGCTGCCCGCTTAAAGTGACCTGCACTCCGTTGAACGCAATCGTGCCGCCATCGGTGTAGGTGCCGGTGGTCACGACCGTCGCGCCTTGGGTCACCTGGTAGGTGCCCGGAGCGGTGAAGGTGATTGCGTAGGTGCCGCCGCCATACGCCGCCGGGTTCGATACCGTGGTTGCGCCCACGATGCCGGATCCGGTGTTGCCCGCCGCCACGGCCACCGCGAAGGTGCCGTTGCCCGTTTTGATCTGATTGAAAACCGCATCGCCATTGTCGCCGTCGGCGACCGTCTGGCCCGCCGCGATCTGCACCTGGCGCTGTCCCTGGTCGCCGTTATAGGTGGCCCCGGTGGCGCTCAGGGTGAAGGGCTGCGTTTGCGAGGCGAAGCCGCCGAAAATGTATTCACCGTTGCCGTTCGTGGTGTTGGCGAGCGCCATCAAGCTGTTCTGGATTTGCACCGCCTGGGTCGCAATGGCGTTCAAATTCGAGTTCGACAATATGCCGCTATTGGCCTGCAGCGCCAGGGTGCGCAGTGCCTGAAGCTGCGTCTGCACCTGCGACAATGCATTGTCCTCGGTGCTCAGATTCGTCTGGGCGCTGGTCGCGTTGGCGCCGTATTGCTGGCTTTGCGCCAAAGCCTGCTTGTAGTTGTTCACGCTGCCCGCGCCGGTCGGATTTTGCGACGCCGTCGTGAAGCTCAGGTTGCTCGACATCTGATTCTGGGTCTGGTTGATGCCGGATTCCAGCTGATTAATCGCGCTGAGAAACTGCGTTTGATTGAGGAATTGGGTGACACGCATGGATGCAGTTTCCTAGGTTTGTCTAACCGCGTCGATCAAGCTGGCGAACAGACTGTTGCCGATGCTCAACGCCTGGGCCGCCGCCTGATAGGCCTGTTGCCATTGCAGGAGACTCGCCGCTTCTTCATCAAGATTCACGCCGGTGATCGACTGCACGTTGGTCAATGCCTGCGCGTTCACCGCGGACTGGGCTGCTTGCGCCGTGTTGATCTGCTGAGCCTGGCTGCCCAAGCCCGTGATCAGGGCGCTGACGCCGCCCGTGATGCTGACTGTGCCGTTTTGCAGCACGCCGACATTCTGTGCATTCGCCGCGATCAGGGCGTTGCGATTGTCGCCGGTTCCACCCGCATTGCTGGCGACCGTGAAGGAATCGCCGGCCGCCGGCGCGCCGCTGATCTGCACCTCCCAGCCGTTCACATCGATGTTGCTGCCGCTGGTATAGGCGTTCGGCGCGCCACCGTTGATCGTGTAAGTGGTCGGACTGGTGAAGGCGATCGTGACCGGAGAGAGTAAATTCGGATTGGTGGAGTTCAGCACCGTGCCGGAACTGATGGTGGCCGCACCGGTGTTCGAACCCGCCGCCGTCGTCTTGACCGCTCCCGCGGCCGCGATCTGCGATGGGTTGCTGAGCACGACTTTCAAGGAGCTCGCTGCGGTTGCGGTCGGCTGAACCAGGAATTGATCGCCGGCCGCCGGGGTGCCCGACAGCACGATGGAAATGCCCGCGGAAGTATAGGGACTGGCGACCGTGCCCGCGCCGGCCGGCGTTACGCTGGTCCCGTCGCTGGTATTGGTGAGCTTGGGCACGCCGCCGACGAATGACAGCACATAGTCGTTCGCGGTCAGCGCGCCTATTCCGGACGGGTTCACAGTCACGCTGGCCGTCACGGCGTCCGTGTTCCTCGCGGAGCTGGTGGCGAGCGGTGTCCCCACTGCAAAGATGGATGCGCCAAAGTTGCCGCTCAGGTCCAGCCCTTGAGCCTGTTGCGAGTTGACCGTTTGCGACAGGCCCGTGGCGATCTGCCCCAATTGATTCACGGCAGGATTGATGACCTGGCTGCGCGCTGCCAGCAGGCCGCCCAAATCGCCGGAGGTGATATTGTTGCTGATGACCACGCCCGAGGCGGCGGTGCTGATTTCAAGCTGCGTCGCATTGAATTGATTGGCAACCGTTGTCAGCGGGCTGACCTGCCCTTGCAGCACCAGGGGCTGTCCGCTGCCGACGAACACGTTCAGCGCACCATTGGGATCCGTGGTCGTGCGAACGTTGACCAGCTGCGACAGACTGGAGAGCAGTTGATCGCGCTGGTCGAGCAATTCGTTGGGTTGCTGGCCGCCGGCCTGCGACGTGCCTGCCACAATTTGGTTGTTGATCGTCGAGATCGCCTTGGCGATGGAATTGATCTGCGTCACGTCCGCCGTGATGCGTGAATTCACGTCCGTGTTGAGGGAACCAAGCTCGCCGCTGGCGTTCTGAAAGGCGCTCGCCACGTTTTGCGCCTGCCCGAGCAGCGCCTGGCGCGACGCGGTGGAGGTGGGATTATTCGCAACATCGGCAAACGCGCTGTAGAAGCCCTGCAATGCCGTGCTCAAGCCGCCGGCCGTGGTGCCAAATAGATTGTCGATCTGACTGGCATAGCTCTGCAACACGTTGAGCTGCCCCAAGCTGCTCTGCGAGGTGTTCAACTGATTCGCGGCAGCCTGGTTGAACGCGCGGTTGATGCCGGAGACCACGACGCCCGCACCCACGGTCGCAGCGCCATTGGCCTGCGGTATGGCTTCGGTGAGATTAACGGTTTCGCGGTCATAGCCGGGCGTGCTGGCGTTTGCAACGTTGTTGCTGACAACGTTGATGGCCTGCTGAAACGCCTGCAGCGCCGAGACACTGATTCCAAAAACATCTGACACGTTGCTTCTCCAGTCCTGTAGCCGCTATCGGCAGCAGAACGGCTTTCTATAGTGCTGCGACGCGGGCGGAAAGCGCCGACGTTAAGGTATCGCTGCGTAGAATCTGATTTAACTTATTCCCATATTCGGGGTCCGTCGCGTAGCCGGATTTGCCCATGCCGGCGACGTAGGCGCCGGCGTCGTGCCCGGCCGCGATCACGTCCCGATAGCGCGGTGAATTCTTCAGTAAGCTCGCGAAATCATTGACACTTTCTTCCACTGAAGCGTAGGCGCGAAAGCTCGCGCGGCGCGGCGTGGCGACGCCGTTGATCACCTCCATGGTGTCCGCGGTCGCCTTGGGCCCGGTCCACTCCTCGCCGGCTTTGATCCCGAACAGGTTGTGGCTGGGCGAGCCGTCGGCATTGCGGGGCATGCGCTGACCCCAGCCGGTCTCGAGCGCCGCCTGGGCGAGCATTGCGGACGGGTCCACACCCAAGCCCGCCGCTGCGCGACGAATGGACGGCATGACTCGATTCACGAACTCGGCGGGCGTGTGCGCAATCCCGGCGCTCGGCAAGGATGGAACGGCCGGCGCGCTGTCGCTGCCGCCGACTTTGAGGCCGCCCGGTGCGGACTTGCCGCCCAGCTGCCGCTTGAGCAGGCGCGCGATACCTAAGTCGGCATGCTGGCTGATGCTCAAGGCCACCTGCTTGTCGAACATGTCGTGATACATGCCCATTTCATTGCTGTCGGTCTCCTCGGCGGCGGTCGCGTCGCGCATGCTCTTCAGCATCATCTGCAGAAACAGGGCTTCGACCTGCTGGGCGACGGCATGGATGGCCTGTGGCGAGTCAGGATCCCGCTTTAGAGCCGCCAAGCCGTTGACATCCGTATAAGTGCTCGCGGCGGACAGGTCCGCCGGTGCTTCGTTGAGCGCGGGCATACTTCCGGTGATGGGCAGCAGCGTCGTCATTTAAATGATCACCAGCTCGGCCTGCAGGGCGCCGGCTTCTCGCAAGGCTTCGAGGATGGCGACCAGATCGCCGGGCGCGGCGCCCACATCGTTCACCGCGCGCACGATTTGATCGAGTTCCACGCCCGGCTTGAACAGGAACATGCGGCTCGAGCCTTGGTCCACCTTGATGGTCGAATTGTTGAGCACCACGGTCTGCCCCAGTTTGGACAGCGGATTCGGTTGGCTGACGGTCTGCTCTTCTTTAATGGTGACCGACAACGAGCCATGCGATACGGCCGCGGGCATCACGATGACGTGGCTGCTGATGACGACCGTGCCGGTGCGCGAATTGATGATCACCTTGGCGGACGCGGCGCCGGGTTCGACTTCAAGATTCTCGACCATCGACAGAAACGCCACGCGCTGCGTGAGATCGATCGGCGCGCGCACCTTGATGGAACCGCCGTCCATGATGGAGGCGACGCCGTCGCCCATACCCTTGTTGACGCTTGCCACCAAGCGCGTCGCGGTCGTGAAGTCGGGGTCGTTCAAGTTGAGCGTGACCGAATCTCCCTGCGCAATCTGCGAGGCCACGGCGCGTTCCACGGTGGCGCCGTTCGGAATGCGGCCGGAGCTCGGTACATTGACGGTGAGCTTCGAGCCGTCGGTGCCCTCGACGCCAAAGCCTGAGACGATGAGATTCCCCTGCGCGATCGCGTAGATCTGTCCGTCGAGTCCATGCAGAGGCGTGACGAGCAATGAGCCGCCGCGAAGACTCTTGGCATTGGCAATCGAGTTCACCGTAATGTCGATGGTCTGGCCGGGTTTGACGAACGGCGGCAACACCGCATGGACCGCGACTGCCGCCACGTTCTTGAGCTGCGGCGTGACGTTGGCCGGCACAGTGATGCCGAGCTGCGCCAGCATGTTATTGAGCGATTGCACGGTGAAGGGCGCCTGGCTGGTTTGATCGCCGGTGCTGTCGAGACCGACGACGAGGCCGTAGCCCACCAGCTGGTTGGTGCGAACTCCCTGGATCTGCGCCATGTCCTTGATGCGCTCGGCCACCGCCTGCGGTACTGAGACGAACGCGAACAGCGCGGCCAAACACACCTTGATGAGATTTCTTGTGCGCATGGTCAGTAGGGCGCGAACACGGAGTTGAAGAAGCGGGCGAGCCAACCCATGCTGTTTGAGCTGTTGATGACGCCCTTGCCCGAGTAGCTGATGTGCGCATCCGCGACTTTGTCGGACGTGACGGTGTTGTCGGTCGCGATATCGGCGCGGCGCACCACCCCCGACACATGCACGAATTCATCCCCCTGATTGAGCTTCAGGGTCTTGTCGCCCTGTATCACCAGATTGCCGTTGGACTGCACTTCCATCACCGTGACGGTCAGGCTGCCCGCCAGACTGTTGGCCTGCGTGCTCGAGCCTTCGCCGTCGAAACTATCCGCGCCGTTCAGCGTGGTGGTGAAAATCGGTACGCCGGATGCCGTGATGGTCCGGCCCATGATCGTCGGGCCGGTATTGTTCACGGCCGTGGTCTTGGCGGTCTTGGTCGAGGCGCTCTTGCTGGCGCTGGTGGTCTCCGTCAAGCGAATGGTCAAGACGTCGCCGACGCGGCGCGCCTTTAAGTCGGCGAACAATTCGATTTGCTGGCCGGCTTGATAAATCGCACCGTCGGTGCGCGGTGTCGGCGGCGGCAGCACCCGCGCGACCACCGGATCCGGCTTCGGCGGCTTATGCGGTATCAGACCGCATGCCGAAAGCGCGCAACACAAGAGAATTGCGGTTATGCGGATCATGTCAGGTTGGTCGTCAGGAATTGCAGCATTTGATCGGTGGTGCTGATGGCCTTGGAATTCATTTCGTACGAGCGCTGGCACTCGATCATGGAAACCAGCTCGGTCACCGAGTTCACGTTCGAGGTTTCGAGCGCGCCCTGGGCAAGGGTGCCCAAGCCGTTGGTGCCGGCGGTGCCGACCTGCGGGGAGCCGCTGGCGGCGGACTCCACCAGCAAGTTGTTGCCGGTGGGCTGCAAGCCCTCCACATTGATGAAGTCGGCCAATTGAATTTGGCCCACTTGAGTGCCCTTGGCGTTGGTGGCCGAGGTCACCGTGACGATGCCGTCGTTGCCGATGGTCACCGACTGCGTGCCCGCGGGAATATTGATCGCCGGCTGCAGCGGGTAGCCGCTGGCGGTGACCACGTTGCCCTGGTTGTCGAGCGAGAAGCTGCCGTCGCGCGTGTAGGCAATGGTGCCGTCCGGCATGGTGATTTGCAGGAATCCGCGGCCGTTCACGGACATGTCCAGCGAACCGCTGGTCTGCAGCACGCTGCCCTGGGTGTAATCCTTTTCGGTGGCGACGATGCGCACACCGGTGCCCAAGGTCAGTCCCGTGGACAGCTGCGTGTTCTGCGTGCTCTGCGCCCCGACCTGACGGATGTTCTGGTACATGAGGTCCTGGAACGCGGCGCGGCCCGCCTTGAATCCGGTGGTGTTGGTGTTCGCCAGGTTGTTGGCGATCACCGCCATGCGGGTGTTTTGCGCGTCGAGACCGGTCTTCGCGGCCCATAGTGCAAGATTCATTGGTTAATTCCTTTCACGTTACTGGCTCAACATCATCTTTTCCGCACTTTGTTCATTGGTGTCGGTGGAGTTGATGCTCTTGATCTGAAATTCGTACATGCGCTGCAGCTCGATCATGCTGATGAGCGATTGCGCCGCGTTGACATTGCTGGACTCCAGCATCCCGGCTGTTACCGAAACGGTGTCGTCGGTTTTCGCCTTGCCGCCGGCCTTCAGGCGCAACAAACCGTCATCGCCTTTTTGCAGCGTGGCAGTCGGCGGATTGACGAGCTTGATGCGATCGACCTGCGTGACCGCGAACGGCGCAGAGCCCTGCGGAACGACGGACACCGTGCCGTCGCTGCCAATGCTCACGTTCGTCGAGGGCGGTATGACCAGAGGCCCGCTTTCGGTCAGCACCGGCAAGCCGCTGGCGGTGGTGACGGCCCCGACGGGCGAGACCCGCAAATCGCCGGCGCGCGTATAGGCTTCCTGTCCATCCAGGCCCCGAACCGCGATGAAGCCGTTGCCGTTCACCGCGATGTCGAGATCGCGTCCGGTATTCTCCATGGTGCCGGCGGAAAAGTCCGTGCCGGCATCGCCGGCCACGGCGTTGACGCGCGTGGCATAGCCCGGTCCGTAGATCGGCTCGCTGTCGAAGGACACCGCGTCCGCGCGGAACCCGATGGTGCTGATGTTGGCGATGTTGTGGTTGTTCACGGCCTGCGCTTGCATGATCTGCTTCGCGCCGGTCATCGCCACGTAGAGTCCTCTGTCCATGATTAATGCGTGATGTTAATGACGGTTTGGGAGAGCTGATTCGCCGTCGTGATGACCTGCGCATTGGCCTGGAAGGCGCGCTGCGCGGTGATCATGTTCACCAGCTGCGTGGTCAGATCCACAT
>DATHKV010000048.1:0-19334 GCA_035488895.1 Steroidobacteraceae bacterium | reverse complement strand
ACCCAGGGTGGCGCGCTGAATGGTCACGGTATCGCCGGCGGCCAGCAACCGATCCGGCGCGTCCTCGATCTCCCAAAGCTGCCCGTTGTCGAGCGACACGCGGCTGCGGCCGCTGGGGCCGGTAGACAGTCCGGCAACCTTGGCCGTGAGGGCCGTTGGCTTTGCCGGCTTTGCCGGCGCGCTCGCCGCCTGCTGCACGGGGCTCAAGCCGAAGTCTTCAGTGGTCGGCTGCACCGCCGGCGCAGTCTGCACAGAAGCCGCTGCGGCCGGCCGCGGCGGGGGTGTCGCAGGGCCTTGCTCCGCGAGCCTTTCGATTGCATCCTGCCGATCCTTGGTGCTCGCTACGGCGTGGCAGGCTGCAATCGCCGCACGCAGATCCGCGGCATCATCGGCAACCCCGCTGCCCGCGGCACACACACCGAGAATTGCAGCGCCCACGACGCTGCAACGCAATCGCGATGACCTCATGGCGACTTCTCCGGTTCGAGCTGGTAGTAGTCGGCGACCAGCTCGGTGGCCGCGCGCGTCATTTCACGTTCGGCCTCGCTCAAGAACGGATTCCAGATGTCAAAGATGAGAATGGCGCGAGGGGCGTCGGAGTTGTTCCAGACCTCATGCTCAATAGTGTCGTCGAATACCCATGCCTTTCCAACCTCAAACTCGCGGGTCGTGTCTCCGACTCGAAAGCCGCAATCCGGCGGAACGATCAGCGGCAAATGGACGGTGACACGGGTATTGGTGACGCCGTGGTGGGGCGGTATCCTGGTTCCAGGATCGAGAATCGAGAAGAATACCGTGGGCGCACGGGCGGCGACCTCGCATCGCGGGACTCCGGCAAGGGCTGCCATGGTTCGCGGGCAACGCGCGATATGCGCCTGATGCGGCGTGCCTTGGTTCCAGAGGAAATAAGCGCTCCAACGCCGCGAGTGGTTGAGTTCTTTCCATTGATCGATGGGTAGTCCATCCGGGTAGTCGATGTAAGGCTGCAGGCCAGCCCGGTCGGCGATCAGGACATTGGTCAATTCGGCGCGTATGTCGTCGGTGGCCGCTTCGACCGCATCCAGCCACGGGAAATCGCCGCGCTCGAAGAATTCCAGTGCGGGGATCTCGGGAAAGTACATGAACGTCGGGCGCGGAAAATACGCGGAACGCCGGCCGCTGAGCATCTCCAGGCACTTGTCCACCCTCGATTGCGTTTTGCCGCCGTGGCGCACACGAATCCCGGCCAGCCTCTCCTCGAGGGCCGCGCCGAGCGCCGATTGATCGGCGGCAACGACCTCCTTCGCATGCTTGAGCAGATCCTGGACCGTCGGCGGCGCGACGGCACCCGGTCGAATGGTCAGCAGCGCATTTTGGTATGCGCGCGCGGCGTTGCGGGTATCGCCGAGATCTTCCAATAGGCTGGCTTTCTGCAGCAGCGAGGCCAGATGACGCGGCTCGATGCTGAGAGCACGCTCCAACGCTTCGCGTTCCTCCTGGCGCCGGCCGAGCATCCGCAGGCTGCCGGCAAGATTCGACCACAGCTGCGCACGGCCCGGATCGGTCTGGGCGGCCCGGCTGAACATCGAGTAGGCTTTTTCGTATTCGCTGCGGCCCATCATGACCACTCCCAATTCGTTGAGCACGGCGGGATGGCCTGGAGCGCGCTCCGCGACCCGCACCAGCAGCTGCTCGGATTCGGCGCTGCGGCCCGCGGCCGACGCTTCCCGATAGGCCTGCAGTGTGCGGACGATCGTGGCCTCGTCCAACACCGCGGGATTGGGCTGATTCATGGAGTGCTCCTCGACGGCCGGACTGCCGGCCAAAGTCACGATTCTACCTGGCCGATCCGGCACCGGATTGACAAATGAGCCGACGCCGCTTCATCGTAGGACATGGCTTCGATTGCGGACGTAAATTTAAAACTGATGTCGGCGTCCGCACTGCTGGATGCGGACCCGGCTGCCGCGGCCCGGGCGGCCCGCGAGATTCTCAGCCATGATCCGGACAGCGCGGCGGCGAGCCTGCTGCTCGCCACCGCGGCCCGCAAACTGGGCAATTCTGCGCTTGCGCTCGAGGTGCTGGAAGCGTTGGCACGCTCGCAACCGGCGGCAGGATTCATTCGGCTGGAATTGGCGGGCGCGTACCGCGAGGCCGGCCGCGGTGCCGAGTCGGTGGCCGCCTTGCGCGAGGCCCTGTCGATCGAACCGGCACTGGCGGAGGGTTGGCGTGAACTCTCCTTGCAGCTCGCCGCTGCCGGCGATGCACACGGCGCCGACGTGGCCTACGAGCGCTACGCCGCCCTCGCACCCCAGCCCTGGCAGCTGGCGGAACCCTCGGTCGCGCTCGCCGACAACCGGGTTGCCGCTGCCGAGGCCATGCTGCGGCGGATCTTGCGCGACTCGCCTCAGGATGTGGCTGCGATGCGCATGCTCGCCGACGCACTGGCGCGGCGCGAAGCCTATGCGGAAGCCGAGCGGCTGCTGCGCCAAGCGCTCGACCTGACGCCCGGCTACTCCGCGGCTCGGCATGACCTTGCTCGTCTGTTGCTGACGCAACAAAAGCCGGTTGAAATCTTGCCTTTGGTCGAGCGCTTGTTGCAGCTCGATCCGAAGAACGCGGTTTACCGGGACCTGTTGGCATCGGTGTTCAGCATGACCGGGCAACACGCGCAGGCCCTCGAGACCTTGGGCGCGCTCGTCGCCGAGCCGAATGCCGGCTACGCAGAGTGGCTGAATTATGGCCACGAGCTCAAGGCGGCGGGTCGATCGCAGGAGAGCATTGCTGCGTATCGCAGCGCCATGGCCTTTGACCCTGCCAGGGGCGATGCCTACTGGAGCCTGGCAAACCTCAAGACGTTTCGTTTCGACGCGGCCGAAATCGACGCCATGCGCTCGGCTTTGCAGCGCGAAGATCTCAAGCCCGGTGCTCGCGTGGACCTCGAGTTCTCCCTCGGCAAAGCGCTCGAAGACGAGTGCCGATTCGCGGAATCCTTCGAACACTACGCCGCCGGCAATGCACTGCGCCGCAAGGGGGTCAACTACGATGCCGGCAAGATCTCGTTGCATGTCCAGCGCTCCAAGGAAATCTACACGCCGCAGTTCTTCGCCGATCGTGCGCATTTCGGCTCGCAGTCGGAGGATCCGATTTTCGTCATAGGGTTGCCGCGCGCCGGCTCGACGTTGCTGGAGCAGATACTGGCGAGTCATTCGCGGGTCGAAGGGACACACGAGCTGGCGGAGATGGTGGCGATCGCACACGGACTGGCGACGAAGAACGGCGAGGCGGATGAGGACCGGTTTTTTTTTGAGGCGCTGGGCTCGCTGGATGCCGCGCAAGTCGGGGCGCTGGCGGATCGATATCTCGCGGAGACCAGGGTTTACCGCCGCGCCGGCGCACCGCGGTTCGTCGACAAGATGCCGAACAATTTCCTGCACGTCGGCCTCATCCACTTGATGTTTCCGCGCGCCGCGATCATCGATGCGCGCCGCCATCCGATCGGCGGTTGTTTCTCGGCCTTCAAGCAGCATTTCGCGTCGGGGCAACTGTTCACGTACGACCAAGGGGACTTGGCGCGCTTCTACCGTGACTACGTCGAGCTGATGGCGCATTACGATGCGGTGTTGCCGGGCCGGGTTCATCGCGTCTACTACGAGCGGGTGGTCGCCGATCTGTCGGGCGAGGTGCACCGCTTGCTGGAATACTGCGGATTGCCGTTCGAGGATCGGTGCCTGCGTTTCTATGAGACCCGCCGCGGTGTCCAGACGGCCAGCTCCGAACAGGTGCGCCAACCGATCTATGCGGAGGGTGTGGATCAATGGCGCCATTTCGAGCCCTGGCTTGGGCCCTTGAAGCAGGCCCTCGGCAGCTTGGTCGAGCGCTATCCGGAGACAAAATGATGTTTCGACCGCCTGAGCTCATGATCATGTTTGCCGTGCCTTTCTCGTTCTCCGTACACCCGGAACAGCAACGGCTGAATGAGGGGCTCAAGCGCTACATCTTCAAGCACGAAAAGGACGGCGGCGGATCCAACCCGCGACCAATCACTCAGCGCAACGGCGCGGTGTACGAAAGCCATTTCGATCTGTTTCGCGTGAACGATCCGGCGATTCAGGAGCTGAAGGCCTTTTGCTGGAATCAGCTCCTGTCGTTGATAGCCGGATTGAACGGCTATGACTTGGCGACCGTCAATCGTTTGGAAATCTCCAATGACAGTTGGTTTCATGTTACTCGCCGCGGCGGCTTTTTCGGCCTGCACAATCATCCGAATGCTTCTTGGAGCGGCGTGTACTGCATCGATCCGGGCAGGAGCGATCCGGGCAATGAGGGCAGCGGCCTGTTGAGCTTCGTCAGTCCGATGCTCATGAGCGGCATGCATCAGGACGCCGGCAACATGAAAATGAAACGGCCGTACGCAAGTGGGCTGACGCAATTGACGCTCGTGCCGGGCCAGCTGGTGATGTTCCCCTCCTGGGTGCTGCATGACGTCAAGCCTTTCGAGGGCGAAGGCGAGCGCATCACCATTGCCTTTAACTGCTGGTTCAGATTGCCGGACCCTTAAAAAAGCCCCGGGCGAATCCCGGGGCTCGCTTGACCATCGATGCGCGCCGGCATCCGCTCGGTGCGACGAGCTCAGGGGCCTCCCACGATTCTCAAGCTGACGCGGCGGTTTTGCTGCCGACCCTCGCGGGTTGCATTGGAGGCGACCGGCTGATCTTGACCATAGCCCTTGGCCGTCATGGAGTTGGTGACCCCGTGCTCGCTCAAGTACCGCATCACGCTTTCCGCACGGCGCTGCGACAGCACTTGATTGTGCGGCTTGCTGCCGGTGCTGTCCGTGTGGCCGCGGACTTCGATCGCCATTTGGGGATACCGCTTCAGCGTCGCGATGCCGTAGTTGAGAGTCTCGACCGAATCGGGCAGCAGCTCCGCAGAATCCGTCGCGAAGTGCACTCGCTCCAGCTTGATCTCGTCCTTGATGGTGCAGCCGAGCGCATCGACCCGGTCGCCCTTGGGCGTGTTCGGACACTTGTCGATCGAGTCCGGCACACCATCGCCGTCGCTATCGAGCGGTTCCGGCGGCGGGGGAGGCGGTGGCGGGGGAGGCGGCGGTGGCGGGGGAGGCGGCAGCTCCCGTGCGACCGGCGGCGGGGGCGGCGTCGGTGCGCCGAACATGATTTGAAAGCCGGCACCGACCAGCACGTCGCCGGGATTGTGCGGGATGAACGCAGTGTTTGAAATGAACTCCTTGCGATACTTGGCCTCTGCGCGGAACTGCAGTCGCCAAGAACCGGTCTGGTCGCCGAGACCGACCAAGGCGCCGCCGCCGGCTTCCGCCAGCCACGCATCGTTGTTTTGGGCAACCTTTCCGACGTTGTCCGACATCCCGCCCGTGCCGATCAATGCGTACGGCCTGATCATCGAAGTGACGGGGAGAAACTTGTACAACACGTCGAGTGATGTGGCGGTGAGTTTTTCGCTCGAGCCCGCGCCGTCGATTCTGAAGGACCCTGTGTTTACGGAAATTTCAGCCGCAAAATTGCGTGCGAAGTCGTAGCCCAGCGAGACTTGATAGCCTGCGCGGTTATTGGATATACGATCGCTGTCCAAAAAATTCCACTGGGCGAGCGGCGACAGGTACCAGGCTCCCGTGTCGTCGTAGGCATCTGCGGCCATTGCGCTGCCGGCGCCGGCCGCCGTTACCAAGATTCCGAAGATCAGTCGTTTCATCTATCGCCTCCAAATATTGATTAGCGCAAATACAACAAGGCTGGTCTTTCGCACACCAGCAATGATTTTGAAGCGTTGTTTATGCGCTACAGACGAGAAAACGTCTGTAGGCGGATGTCGCGTTCGGTTGTCCACCGAGCCTCGCCCTTTTCTAGGGATTAACCCTATTCGACGGGCTTACTGAGCCTTCTTGAGACTGGCGTGAAGAACGCTGTCGCCGATTTTTATACCAAAACGTTCGCTGGCTCCGCCCTTCAACTCGAGTACGGCGTACTCAGGCGTCGGCGGCCCGATGATAGCGGTGGATCGCGGTGTCGCGTTCGCAGCGATGTAGTCGATCTTTCCCTGTGCGTTCAGAAACAAAAGATCGAGCGAGATGTAGGTGTTTTTCATCCACATGCTGACAGGCCGGTTTTCGGGGAACAAAAACAGCATGCCGGCGTGTTCATCGATTTCCTGAACGAACATGAGGCCTTGCTCTTCCCGTTGCCGCGTGTCGGCCGTCCAAATTTTGAAGTTGATCACCTTGCCGGTGCGCGTCTTGATGGCGAGCAGGCTCTGAGGAAACGCGGACAAGGGTTCCGGCGCCGCGCCATCGGGCGGCGCGGCATTTGCGGCCAGCAAACAACCCGTCATCACGAGGATTGAGATTACCCAGGTAGTCTTTTGCCTCATATGCATCATTTCTGTTCCGTGTTGAAATTGACGGGTCCCGCAAACTCGAAGGTGCTCACCAACACGTCGCTCTTGCCGCGTACCGCGTGAGCCGGTTGCGTGCAGAAGCCGCGGGCTTCGATTCGGTACGATCGGGCTTCAGCGAGGGGCCGCTGCGTCAGTGAATCGACGGTACAGCGGGAATCGCCCAGCGTACCGAATATCCGGCTCGTACCTTGTACGATGATCGTCAAGTTGGTTTTGATCTCGCGCGCTGACGAGCCTTCGTTGACGCCCGTCAAGCCGAACACCAGCAGCAGATTGGGTTTAGCCCCCGGGACGCGCTGAAAACTCAACCGCACACCGGGTGGCTTCTCGCGAAACTCACCTTCACAGCGGGTTCCGCTGTTGGGCCAATCGATATTCGCATCGACCGCGCCTGCCAGCTTGGCGCGCAGGTACCCGTCGCCCGAAGTCAGGCACATGACCGCGGTGCTCGTGACCGGGGCGCCCGGCGCGGCCGCATCGCTCGTCGCAGCACCCACAAATCCAATGATGATCAAGGCCTGTGTCGCGAAAGTCGGTATCATTTCCTCCATGTTGCCACGGCTGCCGAAGATTTTGTTGCTCCTCGCGGGATCACTCTCCACCGCTTTCAGTTTCGTCAGCGGCTGCTCTCTGGTCGCGCCCAAATTTACGCGGCCGAACATAACCGTCGTCAGCATCGAGATGCGCGGCGGCAATCTTCTGCAGCAGAGTTTCGCAGTCAAGCTCAACATTCAAAATCCCAACGACCGCGCGCTTCCGGTGCGCGGCCTGCACACGGAATTGAACGTGGGCGGCGAGCAGATCGCGAGCGGCGTCAGCGATCATGCCGTCATCGTGCCCGCATTCGGCGACTCCGAATTCGACATGACGATCACCGCCAATCTCGCCTTGGCATTGCTTAAACTCACCGATAAGGCCAATCAACATGCCGATTCGATCGACTACGACCTCACGGGCGAGGCCAGCATCGATTTGCCGTTTCTGAGAAGCCTGCCGTTTCATCAAAGCGGCGCTTTTACAATCCCCGGAAGATTATAACCATTTGAAATAACAAGTTTTTTTGACCCAGGCGCCCGACCTTGGAGCGGCGCAGGGTCTGGTAAACTTGTCGATTAAACAACAGCGCGGTAGCTCATGCCGCGTGCCAAGGGTCTCATGGCAGCCTCGCCTTACGAACAATTGGAACAAGAGTTTCGCCGCCTGCATGCGTTTCGCGGCGCGCTGTCGCTGCTGCGCTGGGACGCCGCGGTGATGATGCCGCGCGGCAGCGCGGATGTTCGCGGCGAACAATTGGCGGCGCTGGAAACCGAGCACCACGCCTTGCTGACGACGCCCAAGGTGGCCCGCCTGATCGAGCGTGCGGAGGCCGGAGCCTCGCAGATGGAGGATTGGCCGCTGGCAAATCTGCGCGAGATGCGCAGGCAGCGCGATCACGCGATCGCGACACCGCCGTCGCTCATTTCGCGGCTCGCGAAAGCCACGGCGCGCGCGGAAGTTTTTTGGGTGGAGGCTAAAAAGGCGAACGACTTTAAATTGCTTGCGCCGCACCTGGAAGAAGTGGTCCATCTGGTCCGCGACAAGGCGGCGTTGCTCGGGCAGGCGCGAGGCTTGGCTCCCTACGATGCCCTGGTCGATGGCTTTACGCCGGGCATCTCCGCCGCGGACATCGATACCATTTTCAAGGCTCTGTCGCGCAAGCTGCCGGGCCTCATCAATCAGGCCATCGAAGTTCAAGCGGCGCATGCCCCGATCCCCTTGAGCGGAAAATTCAGCGCCTCGCGCCAGCGTTCGCTTGCCGTGGAGGTCCTCAAGGCGTTGGGCTTCCCGTTCGATCGGGGACGGCTCGATGAGAGCGAACACCCCTTCACCGAGGGCGTTCCCGGCGACATCCGTGTCACCACGCGATTCGACCCCGTCGATCCATTTTCGGGGCTCTTGGGCGCCGTGCATGAAACCGGTCATGCAATGTACGACCTGGGGTTGCCGATGCAGTGGCGTGATCAGCCGGTCGGGCGGGATCGGGGACTGGCGCTCGAGGAGAGCCAGTCCTTGTTGTTCGAAATGAACCTCTGCCGCAGCCGCTCCTTCGTCAAGTACCTGCGGCCGCTGTTGGAGAAGTACCTGCAAGTCAGCGGTCCCGAGTGGCAGGAGGCGAACCTATACCGCCTGCTGATCCGCGTGCGGCGCAGCTGCATTCGCATGGACGCCGACGAGCTGACTTATCCCGTGCACATCATGCTGCGCTACGATCTGGAAAAGAAAATGCTCGAAGGCTCGCTGCCCGTGGCTGACTTGCCGGAAGCCTGGAATGCCAACCTCGAACAACGCCTGAACATTCGCCCGCCCAATGATGTCGAGGGCTGCCTGCAGGATATTCATTGGGCCGTCGGTCATTTCGGCTACTTCCCGTCGTACGCCCTGGGGGCGGTCATCGCGGGTCAACTCAACGAAGCCATGCGCGCGGCGCGTCCGGCCCTCGACGAGGAAATCGCGGCGGGACAATTTGGCGGCGTGATGGAATGGCTGCGGGACAACGTGCATGGCATCGGCGCGCGGCTGCCGGTGCAGGAACTGATCAAGCAAGCGACCGGCAAGCCGCTCACCGCAGCAGCCTACCTAAGATATCTGGAATCCAAGTATCTCGAAGTGCCGTGAGCAACACTTTCAAAAAACTTCAGGCGCAGCTGCGCGGTTCGGTCGGAAAGGCAATCGCGGACTATTCGATGATTGCCCACGGCGATCATGTCATGGTGTGCCTGTCCGGCGGCAAGGATTCGTACACCTTGCTCGACATGCTGCTGAGCTTGCAGCGCAGCGCCCCAGTGAGTTTCGAGATCACCGCCGTCAATCTCGACCAGAAGCAGCCGGGCTTTCCCGCCGAGGTGCTGCCGGGGTATCTGGAAAAACTCGGCGTGCGCTACCGCATCATCGAGCAAAACACCTACGCGGTCGTGAAGCGCGTCATTCCGGAGGGCAAGACGATGTGCGGCCTGTGTTCGCGGCTGCGCCGCGGTGCACTGTATCGCTTCGCGGCCGAGAACGGCATCAGCAAAATAGCCCTCGGACATCATCGCGACGACATCGTCGAGACGCTGTTCTTGAACATGTTCTTCGGCGGCAAGCTGAAGGCGATGCCGCCGAAACTGCTGAGCGAGGACCGCCGCCACATCGTGATCCGGCCGCTGTGCTACGTGCCGGAGAGAATGATCGCGCGCTACGCCGCAGCTCGCGCGTTTCCCATCATTCCCTGCACGCTGTGCGGATCGCAGCCGAACATGCAGCGCATGGCCGTCAAGAACATGCTGCGCCAATGGGAGCAGGACTTTCCGGGCCGCGTCGAGGCGATTTTCTCCAGCATCTGCAATGTGGCCGGCTCGCAGCTGGCGGACAACGCCTTGTTCGACTTCGCCGGACTCGAGGGCCGCCGCGTCATCGAGGCAATGAACGAAGCGGACGAAGAACAGCTCGCGGAAGAACTTGCGATGGGGATTCCCTGACATGTCCCTCGTGCGACGGTCCCGCAAACGCACCGTCGCGTTGCAGAGCCTGTCGGACGATCAGCTGCTCGACTTGCGATTTTGCGACCTGAAGTTGCGGATTCGGGGCACCGAGCTTGCGCGTGCGATCGAGCGTCTGTACCGCGAATTGTCGATGCGCGGCATCCGCTTTCGCCCGCATTGCTGGTTGGCCCAGGAGTGGTTTTCGCCCGACGGCATTCCCGGCATCGCGATTCCTTTCTATTTGGCGCACAAGCGGCTGATCAGTCTCGAGCGGCGCCTCATGCGCGAGGTGGAGGGAGGCAATCGCAACTGGCTGATGCGCATACTGCGCCACGAGGCCGGACATGCCATCGATACAGCCTACCGGCTGCGGCGGCTCAAGTCATGGCGCGCAGCCTTCGGGCCTGCCTCGCTGCCCTATCCGGACACCTATCGGCCGCGGCCCGGCAGTCGGCGCTTCGTACAGCACCTCGGCGCGTGGTACGCCCAAGCGCACCCCACCGAAGATTTTGCCGAGACGTTTGCCGTGTGGCTCAAGCCCAATTCGCCGTGGCGCCGGGAGTATGTCGGCTGGCCTGCCTACGCCAAGCTGCAGTACATCGATCAGCTCGCCGAGGACATCGGCGCGCTCAAGCCGGCCATCGCCGACCGCAGCACCATCGAGGACGTGACGTACGAGTCCGGCACCCTGCGCGAGCACTATGAGCAGAAGCTCGCGCGCTATCGCCTGCCGCGGCGCTCGGGCGCCGACGAGTTGCTGCTGAAGGTGTTCGCGACGACGCCGCGCAATCGCGCCGCGCCGAAAGCGGCGAGTGTATTGCGCGAGATGCGCGCGCCATTGCGTCAGCAGATCCAGCGATCGGGCGCGTTCAGCGAGTATCTTGTGCACCAAGTGCTGCGCTTGATGATCGCACGCTGCGAAGCCTTGAATCTGTACGTGCGCGGATCCCGGAGGGAACTCAGGGCCGAGTTGCTGTGGGTGGTCGCGCGCCTGGCGGAATCCTACGAAGAACGCAAGCTGCCGCGGGTGGCGTTATGAGAGAGGCGCCGTGAAGAAGGTGCGCGCCTTGGTGCTGGTCCACTCCACGCTGGTGCCGCCGGAGTCGCTCAAGGGATCGACCGAAAAAGAAATCGAGGAATGGCGTACCGAGTACGACGTGATATCGCATCTGAAGAAGGCGGGGCACGAGGTCATGCCGCTGGGCCTGAGCGACAGCCTGTCGGAGTTGCGCCGCGCCATCACGGAGTGGAAGCCGAGCATCGTTTTCAATCTGCTCGAGGAATTCGACGGCATCGTGACCTACGATCAGCACGTCGTGGCATTTCTGGAGCTCATGCATCAGCCCTACACCGGCTGCAATCCGCGCGGCATGCTTCTGTCGCGCGACAAGGTGCTATCGAAACAGTTGCTGTCCTATCATCGCGTCCCCACGCCGCAATTCATGGTGTTTCCACGCGGCAAGAAACTGCGCATCCCGAAGAATCTGCGCTTCCCGTTGTTCGTGAAGTCCTCCACCGAAGATGCCTCGCTGGGCATCGCGCAGGCATCCGTGGTCGGCGACCCGAAGCAGCTCGCCGAGCGCATCGCTTTCATCCACGAGCAGACGCATTCCGACGCGCTGGTGGAGGAGTACATCGAAGGCCGCGAGCTGTACGTAGGTGTGATGGGCAACGATCGGCTCAAAGTGCTGCCCGTGTGGGAAATGACTTTCGGGTCGCTGCCGGAAAACCTGCCCGCTATCGCCACCCGCAAGGTGAAATGGGACCGCGGCTATCAACAGCGGTACGGCATCACCACGGCGGCCGCAACCGAGCTGCCTGACGGCACCGTGGCGCGCCTGGAGCAACTCTCGAAGCGCATTTTTCGCGCGCTGCATTTGACCGGCTACGCGCGCATGGACTTTCGCCTGCGCGCCGACGGCGAACTGTTCGTGCTGGAGGCGAATGCCAATCCGAACATTTCGGCCGCGGAGGACTTTGCGGCTTCCGCGCTCAAGGCCGGCATGAGCTATGACGACCTGCTGCACCGGATCATGCAACTCGGCGAGAACTACCCCGCGGCGTGGCGCGCCATGGAACCTTGAAATCCGTCCGTGCCTGATTGGCTCGAACGGTGCTCAAGGCCGTGCCCAGCGATTGAGCCATGCCAGCACGGTGTCGTACCACTCGATACTGTCGGCAGGCTTGAGCACCCAGTGATTCTCGTTGGGAAAGTACAGCAGTTCGCTTGGTATGCCCCGCCGCTGAAGGGCGGTAAACACGGATAGTCCTTGAGAGTCCGGCACCCTGTAATCCTGCTGGCCGTGAATCACGAGAGTCGGCGTTTTCCACTTGGCCACATGGTCGATCGGATTGAACTTGGCGTAACTCCCCGGATTCTCATATTCAGGGCCGGAAAATTCGTGCTCCGGGAACCAAAGCTCTTCGGTTGAGTAGTACATGGTACGGTTATCGAAGATACCGTCGTGGCTGACCAAGCACTTGAAACGGTCCGGCCACTGCCCGGCGATCCAATTGATCATGAAGCCGCCGTAGGATCCGCCCAGCGCGCAAGCATGCTCGCCATCGAGCCACGGGTTGGCCTTGAGTGCTACGTCCAAGCCGAGCTTCAAGTCCTCGAGCGGCTTGCCGCCCCAATCGCCGCTGATGGAGTCGGTGAAAGCCTGGCCGTAGCCGGTGGAGCCGTGAAAATCGACCATGACCACGGCGAAGCCTGCGCCGGCGAAGGCCTGCGGGTTCCAGCGCCAGCTCCAGGCGTTGCCGAAGCTGCCCTGCGGACCGCCGTGGATCAGGAACGCCACCGGATATTTGCGGTCCGACTTGAAGTCCGCCGGCTTGATCACGTAGCCGAATACATTCTCATTGTTCCAGCCTGGAAAGCTGAATTGCTGATATTCGCCGAACTTGCGCTGCTCCATGAGCGCCTGGTTCAGATGAGTCCACTGCGTCGGTTTGCCGCCGGTGAATCCGATGGAATAAAGGTCGGCCGGGGCACCCAAGTTGCTGGCGGTATAGAACACTTTCGAGGCGCCGACGCTGAATCCCTCGACCTCGCCTGCGCCGGTGATGGCCGAGGCGCGTCCGCTCGCGACATCAACCGCCCACAGCGGGCGTTGGCCCAAATGATCGGCCGTCGCAAACAGAGTCTTGCCGTCGCGCGACCACGCAAAACTGCCGATCGATCGGTCCCAGCTCTGCGTGAGCGCACGCCGTGCGCCCGATTGCAGGTTGAGGAGTACCAGATGAAATCGGTCGGCTTCGAAGCCGGGTCGATCCATCGCCAGGTAGGCGAGCTGCAAGCCGTCGGGCGAGAAGGCGGGTTGGGCATCCCACGCCCTGTTGTCGGCGGTGAGATTCTTCGGCGGCGTGCCGCCGTCCGAGGCCACTTGAAAAACGTCGAAATTTGTCGACCAGGCTTCACCCTCAGTGCCGCGGACCGAGAAGGCGACCTGGGCGCCGTCGGGACTGAAGGCATAATCCTCGCGGCCTCCAAACGGCTTGCCGGGGACGTCGCCCATGCCGCCCGTCAGATTCACCGGTGTGCCTTGCGCGACGCCGCCGTCGTTCAAAGCCAGAGCGAAAACCTGCGAGCGCCGGCCGTCGCTCCACGTGTCCCAGTGTCTGACGAACAGCTGCTTGTGCAAGACGCCGGTTGCCGGAGCCTTGGCTGCCGCGTCAAGGCGCTGCTTGGTGCAGGAGAGGTCCGCGCAGTCCTGGAAAACCTCGAGGCTCACCAAGATCCGATCCGACTTGGGCGAGACGCGAAAGCTGCCCACATCGAGCGGCAGATTGGTGACCTGGATCGAATCGGGAACGGGTGTATCGCCGCGCGGCCCGGTGCCGACCGAGCTGATTCGCCAGACTTGCATCGTGCCGCTGCGATTGGACAGGAAGTAAATGAATTTGCCGTCCTTGCTCCAATCAGGAGAATTGGAATTCGGACCGCCGTCGGTCAGACGCAGCGGCGTTGCACCGCGCTTGCCGGTGTCGAGCATCCATACGCTGGTACGGCCCTTGTTCGCCTCCATGTCGGCGGTGCGCTGGGTGAACGCGACGCGCTTGCCGTCCGGAGCCACTGCGACGTCCGAGATTCGCTCCATGCGCACCATGTCCTGAACGCTGAAGGGCAGCGCCGGTTCTTGTGCAGGGGCGGCGGCCGCGATTGCTGAGGCGGCCCATACCAGGCTCAAGGCTAAAGCGAAGCGTTCTGCGAACATGGCTGCTCTCTTGGTGGAGGTACGAACTGATTATACGCCCCGCGGTGCCTCAGGCGCCGAGCTGGTCGACATCGGGCAGCGGGTGGCCTTCCTTTGCCGCAGCATCCCGCCAATCGCGCAGCAACGGATCCTCGAGCGCGCGACTCAGGTATGTCTGCGATGCCGCGCTCAACGCGGCGCCGTAGCTGCGAAAGCGAAACCACACCGGCGCGAACATTGCATCGGCGATGCTGAAATCGCCGAACAGCCAGGTGCCGCCGGCCCCGAAGTCCCTGCGGCATTCCGACCAGATTTCATCGATTCGAGCGATATCCGCCTGCAACTCCGGCGTGAGCGGCACGCGCCGATTCATCGCGCGCACATTCATCGGACACTGGTTGCGCAAGGCCTGGAAGCCGGAGTGCATTTCCGCAGCCACCGAGCGGGCGTGGGCGCGCGCGATCCGATTGCCCGGCAGGCCGCGCCCCGTCGACTCGGCGGCATATTCGCAAATCGCGATCGAGTCCCAGATCTTGACGCCGTCGTCGATGAGCAAGGGAACGCGCCGCGACGGCGACAGGGCCGCAATTTGGTCCTGGTAGTCGCTTGCATCGAAATAAACGATTTGTTCTTGGAACTCAAAGCCCGCTTTGCGCAAGAATAGCCAAGGCCGCAGCGACCAGCTGGAGTAGTTTTTGCTGCCGATCAGTAGGGTGGCCACGGCGCGATTCTAACAGCGGAAGATTGTCCCAGGGTTTTCAATGAACGCAGAGTTGGTGTTGAGTTTCGACCTGGACGATACCCTGTGGGCCGTCGAGCCCGTGATACTCGCGGCTGAAGGCGCGATGCTTGCATGGCTCAATGAGCGGCATCCGCAAATGATGCGCGGCCACGACCGCGAGTCGCTGCGTGCGATGCGCGCAAGGCTGGCCGAACAATATCCGGAGCGCAGCCACGATATGACATTTCTGCGCCATCGCGCCCTGGCGGAGATGTTTGCCCAGGCGGGGCACGATGCAAATCACGCCGACGAGGCGTTCGAGGTTTTCTTCGCCGCCCGCAACCGCGTCACGTTGTACGACGAAGTCGAGGCGTCGCTCGAGCGCTTGAGCTCGCGCCACCGATTATTTGCACTCAGCAACGGCAACGCCGATTTGCACCGCTGCGGAATCGCCCGTTGGTTCGAAGGCCACATTACTGCGATCTCGGCAGGCGCAGCCAAGCCGGACGCTCGCATATTCAAACGTTTGCTGGACGAGGCCGGCGTCGGCGCGGCACAGGTGCTGCACATCGGCGATGATCCGCTGCTCGATGTCGTCGGCGCGACGCAGGCGGGATTGCAGGCCGCCTGGCTCAACCGAAATGCCAAGCCATGGCCCAAGCATCTGCCGCCGCCGGCGCGCACCATCAAAACGCTCGAGGAAATCTCTTAGCAGCCTAGGGAGGCGATTGCTGATTGTTAAATGCCTGGAAATATAGGTATTTTCTGACTCCAGTTCGCGCTTTTTACATTCACTTAAGCGTAGCGTTGTCGATAGGATGGTGTCAGTCCGAAAAAGGATGCCATATGCAAGCGTCGACTGCGGGGCCTCTAGTTGCGGTAAGTTCGCTGCGGGAATTCTTTCGTGACGCATTTCACAGCGCCAGTGAAAATCAACATTTGGACATCGACGAGCAGGCCGAACAATACGTCGTCAACCTGCTGACGATGTTCTCGCGGGCCGACGCACTGTACGAGCGCACTCCGGACGGCCTGCGCATCAGGCCGCTGGCCCACATGTTGGCGGATGCGCTCGAGGCGCCAAGCGCCAGCGCGCGACAGCGCGGGCTGCAGCGTCTCGGCGATGTGTCGCTGTTCGTGGCTGGATTCTTCGCGCGCAGCTTCGCGCGCAAGCTGATCGACATCGACTATCACATTGCCATGGGCGGCAATGCCTACAGTTCTCTGGCCGATACCCTGCAGCGCACCCTGTCGGGCCGCTGCGTCGCGGCGGTGTACGCGCAGCTGGCGCAGAAATTCCAGGGATTGGTCGATGCCCTGAATGAAGTGAGCGACATGTCCTACCGCTACAGTGACGCCGACATCCTGCGTCTCTACGAAATCTGGATGAAAACGGGCAGTCCGCGGGCGCGCGGATTGCTGCGCCAGTTGGGCGTGCAGCCGGTCGCCGCCGCGGGCGCGCGCCGCGAGCATTAGGAAAGCAGATGGTGCTGCGCGGCCTGCAATCCCTGCTCGGTCGCCTCTACGACGTCGAACTGCCTTACGACGTATACGATTTCCTCGTCACGGACCGGCGCTCGGTGGCGGGTGGCGAGCGGCTGAATGAACGGCGGGAACTCGACGAGGAATTGCTGCTGGCTGAAACCGCGGACGGGGCCGGCGTTGCCTTGTACGTGGATCCTGCAGTCTTGAGCCGCCTGGAAGCGGCTGATCCGCATCGTGCGCTGACGGAAAGCAATTTGGCGGACTACTGCACGGCGCTCGAAGGCGTCAGCCACTTCGTGTATTCGATATGGGGTCTGCAGCGCGATCTGCCCGTGTCGCTGTTGGAGCTGGAAACCCAGGCCGAGGTGGACAAATACGCCATCACCGTCTTTCTCCTGGCCGAGCAAATGGGCGGCGACTCATATCCTGAGCAGGTGCATGCGCGCCTGTTCGATCGCGTCAGCTTCGATGCACGCCTCGAGCCGGAGCAGTACGAACGCTACCGCACGGCGCACACACTCGCCGCGCATTATTGCCGGCGGTTGGAACGGCGCTTCGTGAATCGGGGAGTTGCGAGAATCGAGGCGATGGTGCGCGAATTGCGCAGTTTCTATCGCTTGCGGCACGCTGCAAAGCTGCGCCACGCTTTAGCCTGATTGGTGCGGCACGAATTGACAGCCCGGGGGCGAAGCTGCCCGCGGCCGTCATTCCTGCGGTTCTTCGTCCTTGTTGGATTCCGCCTGCTTTTTCAATTTCAACCATTCGCTCAGCTTGCGCAAATCCTTTTTCGCCGGCGGCGCCTTCTTGCCCAGCCGGCCGCTGTCGTACGGGTCGTAGCCCTTTTTCGTTCCGAGCGGGTTGCTGCGCACGGTCTCGAACGGCGTCGGCGAATCGTCGGCGATCGACAAAGCCGGATGCTCGAGCTTCTGCAGGCGCTGGGTCGAGACCTCCAGGCCAAAGGCGCCGGTCGTCACTGCCCACTCCCAAACGGCATTGCCGCGCTCGTCGAATTTGACGCGCCCGGTCGATTTACTGCTGCCCTCGGCCTGAGGGGACGGCTCCGCCGGCTCGCCGGAGGCGGGCTTGGAGGTCGGTTTTGGCTTCTCGTTGCTCACGATACCTTTGTATGCGATGCAGGAGTTAAGTCAAGCCAGAGCCTTCTAAAAGCGGCGCGGCGTCACATTTGCATGTAGCGCGGCGTCACACTTGCAGGCGGAACTGAGCCCGCAGCAAAGCCATGGCTGTTTTACCGTCATTCCACTCGCCGCGCAGGACATGGCCGATGGCCTGGTCCAACGGCAGCCATTGGAGCTCCAATTCTTCGTCGGCGTCCGGACTCGCTGCGCCCACGTTCAGATCTCGCGCAAGATACAGATGGATGATCTCGGTAAAAATGCTCGGCGCCGGAATGTACAAACCCAACGGCGTCCAGCGTTTGGCCGAGACGCCGGTTTCTTCCTGCAACTCCCGCACGGCGCACACTTCCGGCGGCTCGCCCGCATCGAGTTTTCCGGCGGGAATCTCCCACAAGAAATCTTGGACGCCGTGGCGGTACTGGCGCACCAAACAGACCCGATTCGCGCCATCGATCGCGACCACCGCCGCAGCACCGGGATGGCGCACGTAATCGAAATCGTATTCGCGGCCGTTCGAATAGCGCAGGCGCTCGGTGGAAACTTTGATGACGCGGCCATCGTGCGCCGGGATGCTGGCCACGACCTTCGGTTTCAACATGAATGGATTCCTCGGACTTGTGTGATCTGTCTCCTCGCGCAACGCCCACCGACGCGCGATGCTCCGTGGCAGTTTAGCGCATGTTGCGTCTGGATCTGGATATACGTACAGTACTGAGCGCCTATGATGAAAGCCAAGCAAAACGCCTTTGACGCGCTCAATGCCGCCCAGCGCCGTGCGGCGACCTTTGGCAGCCCCGTTCCGGACAAGGGTGTGAGTGCCGGACCCTTGTTGATTTTGGCGGGCGCAGGCACCGGCAAGACCAACACCCTGGCGCATCGAACCGCGCACCTGGTGCTGAACGGCACCGATCCGTCGCGAATCCTCATGCTGACGTTCACGCGCCGCGCGGCGCAGGAAATGATCAAGCGCACCCAGACCATCGTCGCGGAAGTCATGTCGGATCGCGGCAAGGCGGGCGATCGCAGCGTCGTGTCGCGCTTGCTCTGGGGCGGAACCTTCCATTCGGTCGGCTGCCGCATTTTGCGCCTCTACGCCAAACATCTTGGACTCGACCCGAGCTTCACCGTGCTGGACCGCTCCGACGCGGCGGACATCATGGATGTCATACGCAGCGAGTTGGGGTACTCCGGCAGGCCGAAGCGCTTTCCTCGCAAGGACACCTGCCTCGCCATCTATTCATATCGCGTCAATACGCGGCTGTCGCTCAAACAGACGCTCGAGGAGCAATTTCCCTGGTGCAAGGAGTGGGAGGCCGATCTGACCCGGCTGTACCGGGAGTACGTTGCGCGCAAGCAGAAGATTCGCGCCCTGGACTTCGATGATTTGCTGCTTTACTGGCATGTGATGATGCAGACGCCCGCATTGGCACAGAGCCTGTCAAAGAATTTCGATCATGTATTGGTCGATGAATACCAGGACACCAGCAGCCTGCAGGGCGACATCGTCCAGGCGCTCAAGCCCGACGGCAGGGGCATCACCGTGGTGGGCGACGATGCGCAGGCGATTTATTCTTTCCGCGCCGCCGCGGTCGAGAACATCTTGGGCTTCGCTGATCGCTATAAGCCGAAGGCCGAGATCATCGTGCTGTCGCAGAATTACCGCTCGACGCAGCAAATATTGGATTCTGCCAATGCGCTGATGGCTGACGGCGCGCGCCAGCACCGGAAGACATTGATGGGCCTGCGTCAATCGACACAGAAGCCCTTCTATGTGGCACTGGACGATGCGCAGGCGCAGGCCGAATACATCTGCGGCAAGATTTTGCACACGCGCGAGATCGGCGGCTCATTGAAGCGTCACGCGATATTGTTCCGCAGCTCGCAT
>DATHKV010000047.1:0-41296 GCA_035488895.1 Steroidobacteraceae bacterium | reverse complement strand
CGTCGTCGATGATGCGGCGGTGACGCACGAGAAGGACAGCTTGCTCTTCGGCAGCTACAAGGTGGACGAAGAAGGCGTCGCTCCCCGGCGAACCATTCTGGTGGAGCACGGAATCCTCAAGACGCTGCTGACGTCGCGTTCGCCGGTGCGCGGAATCGCCGCCAGCACCGGCCATATGCGGGAGCTGGGCGTTGCGCCCAGCAATCTATTCGTGAGCTCGGACAAGACCTCGACGCCGGAGGAGCTGCGCAAGCGTCTGGTCGAGTCGGCCAAGACCGCGGGAAACTCTTACGGAATCGTCGTGCGGCGCCTGTCCGGCAAGGCGGCGACGCTTGCCTTCCGGGTTTACGCGGACGGCCATGAGGAGCTCGTGCGCAATGCCGATGTTTCCGAGTTGACTGCCGCGAGTTTCAAGAACATCAGCGCGGTCTCGAACCAGCGGATCGTCTACACAGAGGTTGCGCCGTTCAAGCCCATGTCGCCCTTTAGCATGAATGTGGGCGCAGGCATTCAGCCCTTGGTCTCCTATGTGGTGCCGTCGATGCTCTTTGCCGACGTGACAATCGAAAAGCCCAGCGGCGAGAGCCCCAAGCCGACGCTCATCGCCAGTCCGCTCACCGAAAAGCCATAATCCGCTTAAGAGCGCGCTGCGTCCTTATCGCAAATTCGGATTGAGCCGTACGGCTGCGGCGTCATCCATATTCGCGCGCTTGAAGTCCTTTTTCGAAGCATATGCGGTTCCGCGAAACCGATAGGCCAGGGCATCGGTCGGGTTGAGTGCGATCGCGGCCGTCAGGTCGGCAATGGCCGCATCCGGTTCATGGCGGTTGAGCCGAACGAAACCACGGCCGCGAAGCGCCTCGGCATCGCGCGGATTGGCGCTGATCACCCGGTTGTAGTCTTCGAGCGCGCCGGAACCGTCTCCTCCTTCCTGACGCAAGAAGGCGCGATGACGGTAGGCATCCAGTGCATCGGAATCCAAGTGGAGTGCCTGCGTGAAATCGGCGATGGCGCGGTCACGCTCATGCTTGGCGCCGAGCGCCTGACCGCGGTTCAAGTAGGCCGCGCTCTCTTTTGGGTCGAGCGCGATGGCGCTGGTGAAGTCGGCGATCGCCAGGTCCCATTCGGACCTGGCGAGATAGGCGGCGCCGCGATTGACATACGCTGCGGTCATTTTCGCATTGAGACCAATGGCCTCGCTGAAGTCGGCAATCGCGTGTTCGAGATTGCGCTGCGCGAGGTAGTAGTCGCCGCGCGCCTTGTAGGCAGGGGCATCCACCGGATTCTGCTTGATCGCCCGATCAAACTCACCCAGAGCCTGCGCCGATTTGCCGGTCGCTTGCAGGCTGAGCCCGAGATAAAGATGGGCGCCGCTCGCATCGGGATTGAGTCGAATCGCCTCGGCCGCATCGGCAGCCGCCTTCGCCTCCTCGCCCAGCGCGCGGTACACGAAGGCGCGGTCGCGCCACGCCATGGCGTCAGCCGGGTTCAATTCAATGGCCTTCGAATAGTCTGCAAGCGCCGGATCGTTCTCTCCGCGGCGGGCGTGCACGAAACCTCGATTGATGTAAACCCCCGGGTCCTTGGGACTGAGCATTGCCGCTTGGTCGAGATCGGCGATGGCGCGATCATCGTCCCCGCGATTGGTAAAAATCGTGGAACGGTTGACGTAGGCCGAAGCGAGTTTCGCATCGAGCGCAATGGCCTGGTTGTAATCCTCGAACGCCTCGGCCTCGTCGTTCTTCCGAAAGTACATCAAACCTCGATTTAGATGGATCTTGGCCAGAATTCCGCGCGGCTCCGGGTTTTTAAGCGCCGCGGTGTAATCGGCGATGGCGTGATCCAGGTCGCCCTGCTGCTGATAGGAAGATGCGCGGTTTCGCAGGGCGATGGCGCGACTCTCCGATTCCTCGCGTTGATCCCTGATGATGTTGCTGCATGCGGGGATCGCGATCTGGGGTTTCCCCGAAGCGCATCGGATCGCATCCCCGCCGTTGCCTCCGGCATGATTTGCGCCCTGCGCCTCGCTACGGTTCGCCGCGCCGACCAGAGCCATCAGCATGAGTGCCGGCAGAAAAGGTAGCCGCGACTCGCGGGGCCCGCCGAAGGAGGACATTTCCAAGCCTCAAGTGGTTTTAGGCATATTGCACGATCGACAGCAGATTGCCATCCGGGTCGCGGAACCATGCGACCTGCGCACCGTCGGGCGTCGTCAGAATTCCCTGCGGATCGTGCGGAAAGGCGGCAAAGCGTTCGAGAATGACGCCCCGCGCGGCCAACGTTTCGACAGCCGTCCGGATGTCCGAAACGGCGAAGCCCAGCACCGTATGCGCCGAGGGATGCGTTGACGGCACCGGCGATACGCGCAGATCGCTGCCGCCCACGGAATACACCAGCGCCCCGTGCGACTTGGTCTTCAGGGGCAAGCCCAAAACCTCGCTGTAAAACTTCTCTGCCTCCGGTATGCGCGAGGTCCAGACAATCGTCTGCAATTGAGCGTCGGCGAGCATGGCGACTCCTTCTCTCGGCACATGAAACAAAGCCGCGATCCGACCCACGAGTCGGCGCGGCTTCCTCAAATGCAAAAGCCGCGACGAGCGCGGCTTCCAACCGGAGAGGCTACGCTTTGCGGGCGAGTGCCGTCAATGCACGTGAGCCCGCATGAGGACCGCGGGCGCATTTTCAGCTAAGGTGCGCCTCCATGGGAGAATCGAACAAAGCCGTCTTTCTGAGCTATGCCTCGCAGGATGCCGAGGCCGCCAAACGCATCTGCGAGGCGCTGCGCCAGGGCGGCATCGAGGTCTGGCTCGACCAGAGCGCGCTGCGCGGCGGCGATGCCTGGGACCAGCGGATTCGCCAGCAGATCCGCGACTGCGCCTTGTTTATCCCGATTATTTCGGTAAACACGGCATCGCGGCACGAAGGTTACTTCAGGCTCGAGTGGGACTTGGCGGATGAGCGCACCCACAAGATCTCGCGCAACCGGCCGTTTATTATTCCGGTGTGTCTCGATACCACACCGAATGCCGGTGCGGACGTGCCCGAGTCATTTCAACGCGTCCAGTGGACGCGTCTGCCCGGCGGCGAAGCGCCGGCGGCCTTCGTGGAGCGCGTCTCGCAACTGCTGTCCCCTACCGAAGGGTCAGCTGTTCCTCAGCCTGCGCCGATCGGCTTGGCTTCCCGCCAACCTTCCGCACCTTACTCGTCGCGGCGACCAAAAACCGTTGCGCTGTTGATCGCCTTGGTGCTTCTCCTGGTCGGCGGCTATGTCGCGCTGGACAAGCTGTTCCTGTCGAAGCCCGACGCACCGCCCGCGACGCCGATTGCACCGGCGAAGGCCGCCGCGCCGAGCGGGGTCCCCGAAAAGTCCATCGCGGTACTGCCCTTCGTGGACATGAGCGAAAAGAAAGACCAGGAATACTTCTCCGACGGCCTATCGGAAGAGTTGATCGACCTGCTGGCCAAGACTCAAGGGCTCGAGGTCATCGCTCGTACCTCCTCGTTCTACTTCAAAGGCAAGCAAGCGACCATCGGTGAGATCGCGAAGACTTTGAACGTTGCCAACGTCATGGAAGGCAGCGTGCGCAAGTCCGGGAATACCATCCGGGTTACCGCACAGTTGATTCGAGCCAGCGACGGTGTGCACATTTGGTCGGAGACCTATGATCGCGATCTCAAGGATGTGTTCAAGGTTCAGGACGAGATCGCGCTGGGCGTCGTACAGAAATTAAAGCTCACGCTTCTGCCGGCGACGCCCGCCGCGTCGGCAAGAACGGAGAACGCCGAAGCCCATCGCCTCTACTTGCAAGGCCGGTATTTCCAGGTTCGCGATACGAGTGAGGATCTCGCCAAAGCAGACGATTGCTTCAAGCGCGCACTCGCACTGGATGCGACTTACGCGCCGGCGTGGGCGGGCATTGCGACCGTGGCCATCCGGCAAGCCGCCAACGGCTACATCGCCCTGCCCAAAGAGATTACGGTCACCCGGGAGGCAGCCTCCAAGGCCATCGAACTCGATCCTAAAAATGCCGAGGCCCACTCGGCGCTTGGGTTTGTGCACATGATGGCGCATGAATGGGCGCAAGCGGACGCAGCTCTGGCGACCGCCCGCGAAATCGATCCCACCGATTCAACCGTGTTCATGAACTCCGCGGTTCTCGCACGTGCCCTTGGCCGCGACCAGGATGCGATTGCACTGTTCCGACAGGCTTTGGAGCACGATCCCCTCAATCTTCTGGCGCGGCGCTACCTCGCGCGGACATTGTCCTTTGCGGGCCGGCTTGCGGAAGCAGAGATCGAGATCCGCCAGGTTATCGACACCAATCCGGCACAGCCCGGCGCGCATTATGACCTTGGCCGAATCCTACTGGCGAAGGGACAGGTTGACGCGGCCGGCGCCGCATTTGAGGCGGAAACCGATGAAGGCTGGAAACGGCTTGGGCTACCGCTCAGCTATCACGCCCAGCATCGGACCGCGGAAGCCAACGCCGCACTCGCAAACCTCCTGAAAAATTCAGTCGGCGCGGAATTCCAGGTTGCCGAAGCGTATGCCGACCTTGGGGACGCCGATCGGGCCTTTAAGTGGCTCGATGCAGCGGTGGAGCGCGACGTGGGGATCATTTGGTTGACCAATGACCCCCTGTTCAAGGAACTGACGAGCGATCCCCGCTACGCGGCGATCCTGCGCAAACTGAAGATGCAAAAATAGTTTGGGTCGGCGTCCGCCCGACGCTAAATGTCCAAATTCGACACGTTGAGCGCGTTCTTTTCGATGAACTCGCGCCGCGGTTCCACGGCATCGCCCATCAGCGTGGTGAAAATGTCGTCGGCCGCCACGGCGTCCTCGATCCGCACCTGCATGAGCCGGCGCGTTTCCGGATTGATGGTCGTATCCCACAGCTGGCTGGCGTTCATTTCGCCCAAGCCCTTGTAGCGCTGAATGCTCTGGCCTTTTTTCGCTTGTTCGAACAGCCAGTTCATCGCGGCCTTGAAACTCGTGACATCCAGTTTGTCATCGCCTCGCTGCACGAATCCCCCCGGTCCGATCAGGTCGCTCAAAGTCTCAGCGAGTTCGGCGATACGCAAATATTCCGCGGAGTCGAAGAATTCCCGCGGCACGTGTTTTTCAGACGTCAAGCCATGCTCGAATCGCTGCAGATTGATTCGGTGTCCACCGGCGGGCAGTGTGTCCACGACCACCCGGTAGCGGCGCGATGCGTCGTCCAGCGAATTCAGGCGCTGCTCCAGATTTCGGCACCAATCTCGCAGCCCATCAATTCGGTCGAACGCCTCAGGCGTCAGTTTGGGAACGTACAGCAGTTGTTCGAGAAAGCGGCCGTCATAGCGGCGCGCCCACCGTGCCACGATGCTCTGCACTTCGACATACTTGCGCGCCAAGGACTCGAGACCCAAACCGGATAGCGGCGGGGCCTCCGCGTTGACATGCAGGGCTGCGCCCTCGACCGCGGTGTTTAGCAACACCGCATTCAACTCCATATCATCCTTGACGTAGGTTTCCTGCTTGCCTTTCTTCACCTTGTACAAAGGTGGTTGCGCGATGTAGATGTGGCCGCGTTCGATGAGGATCGGCATTTGACGATAGAAGAAAGTCAGCAACAACGTTCGTATGTGGCTGCCGTCGACGTCGGCATCGGTGTTCTTTGCCGCGATGCCGCCGAAGCCGCAGATGAAGTTTTCATCGCCTTCCACTGAGAAATCGTAGACGTTCCCATTGGAAGCCGTTACCGGAGCTACCGAAACGATGGGCAAAGCAACAAGGTCGCCGCTTATGACGTCGAACGCGCGGCGCCTGGGGACGTCAAACGTCGAAATTCTTTCTTCCACTGTAGGCGCGCCGGAGTGATCGCCCCAAGCGCTCCGCAGTTTCTCCAAGTCTTCGACGGCGGTAACCCGAATCTGCCAGTGACGGTGGGTCGACTTGAAGATCTGCTCGCCGCATTGTCGCGACACTCTGTCAGCGGCAATCTCGCTGATGCTGCTGACGACGCCGAAACTGGAAAGTAAATAGGAAACTCCGCTGGCGATGTCGCGGGACGATGTGCTGAAGACAACCGTTCCGCGAGTAACGCAGCCGTCGCCGAGGAGATAGCCTCGCAGAAATGCCAGGCGTAGCGAGTCGTCCACGTTGAACACAAGATCAGGGATCTTCTTGGTGAGCGAGTCAACCCCAGCGTTGCCAAACAAGTGTTGCCAGGCCAATACTGCCACGCGGTTCACCAACTTGAGTTCCCCGCAGCCTCTCTTGATGGGATAAAACTGCGGGGTTAGTCCGAATACCCTGGTAAGAGCGGACGCCATTTCGTCGACAAAACGTAAGTTGCTTTTTCCGATGGCCAGCCTTATGCCATTTCGATCTGAGCACGAACCCTCGGCCATATAGAAGCCAAGCAGCTTCATCAATTCTGGTGTGACGTCTAGAAAGCGCGGGATGGCCAAGTCGGCGTTGTGTTCCGGACTCAGCTGCAGATCATCACGCTCTGCAAACCACCCGATGTCCTCGGCCTCCAGCGCTCCCATCGATACATAGGTTCTGACTCGATTACTTGGAGAGCCGCGGTACTGGGTTTCCCAGATCCGCTCTAGTCGACTGGGCCCGACAGTTATTTGCGGCATGAACGTCGCCGCATCAGCACCGATCACCTTCAGGTACGCTTCGCAATTCGGTAAGGTGGGACGAGACAGTCCTCGCTCCCAGGCATAGAACGTTACAGGCTGTCGGATGCCGACCCTTCGGCACAGTTCGGCATTGCTTACGCCGCTGGCTCTGCGCATTTTTTTCAGCTGCTGTCGAACCGCTTCGGGCCACTCGACTCGCGGCGCGGACATTTCCGGCCGGTCGGCATATTCTTGGGTGACCTGTGATTTGTACCACGCCTCGACGGCGGGACCGCGCAGCCAAACTTGCCTTCGCGCCTCGGGTATCTCATAAAGTCTTCGCAGAAGGTCTATTCTGCCCGCCGGGCTCTCTGGTAACCGAATCTTCTTCGGTGCCACCAAACGATCGCCGACCTTTAGTTCGCTGCCCTGCTTGAGGCGGATCTCGCCGTTGTCCTGGACGAACACGCTGTGGCTCGCCGTAACGCGGATCGAGCGTCCATAGGCGGTTTTAGCTTCGTACAAGACTTCATCGACAGGATGGCGAATCACGCCCTTGATCGGCTGGAACTTGGCGTGGTGATCATCAAGTCCAAAGCACAATACGTCTCCAAGCGGTTCTCGCACTCGCTTCGTGACACCATTTTCGTCGGGACTCATACCTTCCAGTGCCGCGTCGATAAAGGCTCCCACGGTCGTCATTCGTACGCCGCTTCGGTCCTTCACAAAGCAATGATCGTTCCCGTCCACGCTCATGATGATGATGCGGTGATATCGCAACTTATCGACATTGAAATCGTCGCGGCCGATGCCGCAGCCAAGCGCGGTGATCAACGTACCGACTTCCGCAGAAGCGAGCATCTTGTCGAAGCGCGCTTTTTCGACATTGAGGATTTTTCCCTTGAGCGGCAGGATTGCTTGCGTGCGTCGATCGCGCCCTTGCTTCGCGGAGCCGCCGGCGGAATCGCCCTCGACTAGAAACATTTCCGACAACGCGGGATCTTTTTCCTGGCAGTCGGCGAGCTTCCCTGGAAGCCCCGCAATATCCAGCGCTCCCTTGCGGCGGGTCATTTCGCGTGCCTTGCGCGCGGCTTCGCGCGCATAGGCCGCTTCGAGAATTTTGTTGACGATGGCCTTCGCTTCCTGCGGATGTTCCAGCAAGAATTCCTCGAGGCGACCGGCAACGGCGGATTCCACCACACCTTTGACTTCGGACGAAACCAACTTGTCCTTCGTCTGCGAAGAGAATTTGGGGTCGGGCAATTTCACCGAGAGAATCGCGGTCAAACCCTCGCGCGAATCGTCGCCGGTGGTCTGAATCTTTTCCTTCTTCGACGCCAATTCCTTTTCGATGTAATTATTCAGCGTGCGGGTCAGCGCCGCGCGATAACCCGCAAGGTGAGTGCCGCCGTCCTTCTGCGGAATGTTGTTCGTGTAGCAATACATGCTCTCTTGATACGAATCATTCCACTGCATCGCGACTTCTACCTGCGTGCTGCCGTCGCGGGTCTGAAACCACAACACCGAATCGTGCACCGGCGTCTTGCTGCGATTGAGATGCGTGACGAACGCTTTGAGGCCGCCCTCGTGTTGAAACACTTCGGACTTCTCGTCGCGCTCATCGACGAGCTCGATGCGCACGCCGGAATTGAGAAACGACAACTCGCGCAGCCGCTTTGCCAGCGTCTCGTAGTTGAACGAGATGTGCGTGAAAATCTGCGAGCTCGGTTTGAATCGAATCGTGGTGCCGTGCTCGGTGGTGTCGCCGATGGCGGCGAGCGGCGCCTGCGGTTCGCCCAGGCGATATTCCTGGCGATGCAATTTGCCGTCGCGGCGAATGAGCAGCTCCAAAAAATCCGACAGCGCATTCACGACCGACACGCCGACCCCGTGCAAACCGCCGGATACCTTGTAGGAGGTGTCATCGAATTTACCGCCGGCGTGCAGCACGGTCATGATGACTTCGGCTGCTGAGCGTCCTTCCTCGGCGTGGATATCCACAGGTATTCCACGGCCGTTGTCGAAGACGGTCACTGATTCGTCGGCGTGAATGGTGACGACAACACGATCGCAATGACCGGCCAACGCCTCGTCAATGGCGTTATCCACAACCTCGAAAACCATGTGATGAAGGCCGCTGCCATCGTCGGTGTCGCCGATGTACATGCCCGGGCGTTTTCGAACGGCGTCTAAACCTTTTAAGACCTTGATTTTGCTGGAATCGTAAACGTCGTCTTGGGCCATGCTCGATCCTAAATAGCGATCCAACATATTAACAGTTTCCGGCGTCAAAAACTAATGATTTTGGCGTTTAAAATCTTTATAAATCATAGAGTTATGTGGGCACGTGGACGACGGATAGAGGCTTCAGTTTACGACTCGCGCAGCGGTGCAATTGACGCGCGTTTTTCACCTAAAAAATGTGGGCTAGCAGCTTGTTGTAGCCCCGCGCGCCCAAAAGACTTGGATGGGGCTTACGGTAGTGTTTTGCCTTCTACCGCCTCCAGGAGAATCCGTAGGCGCGGTCATCACCCCGGGGCGCGGCGCCGTAAAGGATCAGATCTCCTCGCTCGAGCTGTTAATCCGCTGGACCGTTCTGCCGGGTAGCGATCCTGCTCGCCCGCTTCTGGGTTAGCGGTAGCGGTCGCGGTGCATTCGCATGGAAGCAGAATCAAAAGCGGCTGCTCGATCCGCCCAAACGAAGCCGCTACGGCACACGCCGTTGGAACCGCTAGGGAGATCGCTATCGGGGTGTTCCACGTGGAACGTTCTATCCAGCCGACACTTGACCCCCACTCATTTGATATCGCTTCCCGGGCTCGCCGAAAGCGCGGAACTCGCCATGCAACGTCGTGACGATCAGTTGAACCGACTGCGTCGAGACCTCGCGGATGAGGTTGGCCAGCCGCTCGTCGTCTAGCTCGGCCGCTGGGTCATCCAGCAGCAATGTGGGCTGTACCGGGGAGTCTTCCGGAAACAGTTTGATCTGAGCGATCAGCAACGCAGCTGCGAGCAACTTCTGCTGGCCGCGGGATATCCGATCTTTGACAGGCGTTCCATCCAAGCGAATGCCCAGCTCGGCCCGATGCGGACCTACCTGCGTCGCTCCCATCTCCTGATCGTGGCTCCAGCTTTGCTGTAGGGCTTCCGACATGCTCTGACCTTTGAGCCATCCGTTGCGGTAGCTCAAGGACAGCTCCATCCCGAGCAGATTGCGGCCAATGGCCTCAGCGAAGGGGCTCAACAGGGATACATAGCGTGCCCGCGCCGCGCCCAGTAGCTCACCCGACCGCACCAGATCGCTATCCCATACGGAGACGACGGTCTTGGGTTGGCGAGCCTTGAGGGCGGCGTTGCGTTGCTTGAGCACCTGCTGGTAACGCTGCCAGTGACCCACAAAGGATTGCTCCACGTGGAACACACCCCAGTCCAGGAATCGGCGCCGCCGGCTGGGGCCTTCCTCAATCAGATGGTGGACTTCGGGATCGATGATCTGCACCGGCAGAAACAACGCGAGCTCGGCCAGCGAGGAGGGCTTATCGCCGTCGATCTGTGCTCGCATCCCGCTGCGCGCTCCCTCAACGCCCATGGGCACACGCCGCGTGAGGGTTTCGACTTCCCCGAACACCACACATTTCTCGGCACCGCTTCGAATGAGATGTTCCAAGCGACGCGTGCGGAAAGAGCGGCCGCGCCCCAAAACGTAAATGGCTTCGAGCAGGCTGGTCTTGCCCGACGCGTTGGGTCCGCTAATCAGCGTGAAGTGAGAGTCGGGGTGCAATTCCGCCGACTGCAAGCAGCGGAAATCCGTTACTTGCAGCCGGCTCAAGCTCACGGCTTATAGCCTCATCGGCATCACGACGTAGCGCGCGCTGGAATTGCCGGGCGATCGGATCAGACAGCTGCTGTTGCTGTCCGTCAGGCCGAGCTCAACCTCTTGACCGTCGATGGCGGCAAGGGCATCCAACAGATAATTGACGTTGAAGCCCACCTCGAGATCGTTGCCTTCGTAACCGACCTCGATCTCTTCCTCGGCTTCCTCCTGCTCGGGATTGTGAGCCTGCACGGTCAGAATGTTTTTCTTCACTGTGACCCGGATACCGCGGTATTTTTCGTTCGAAAGAATCGCCGTACGCTGTAGCGCCTGGCGCAATACATCGCGATCGGACTTGATCGCAGAGGCGGGCGCGGCTGGGATAACCCGCGAATACTCCGGGAAACGACCGTCGATAAGCTTCGAAGTGAACCGAATATCGCCGATCTGGGCACGAACGTGATTGGTTCCGATCGCAACCTCCGCGATGCCCTCATCCGTCAATACACGCTGCAGTTCGAGCACCCCTTTGCGAGGCACGATGACCTGCTGAGAATTTTTCGCCTTGGCGCCCAAAGCTGTTTCGCACAGCGCGAGACGATGACCGTCGGTGGCCACGGCACGGAGTAACTGCCCATCGATTTCCAGCAACATGCCGTTCAGGTAGTAGCGAACATCCTGCTGCGCCATGGAGAAATGGGTTTTCTCCAGCAGCCGCAGCAATTCTTTACGCGGCAGCTGCACCGTCTGCTGCGCATTGATGTCGTCGATCACGGGAAAATCCGTCGCCGGCAGTGTCGACAAGCTGAAGCGGCTGCGTCCTGCGCGGATCACGACTTTCTCGCCCTCAACGCTCAACGCGACCGAGACCTTCTCCGGCAGCGCCCGCAAAATATCCAGGAATTTTCGGCCGGGCACCGTGATGTCGCCGCTGTCCTGCACGGTGACTTCCGTGGCCGCAACCAATTCAACCTCGAGATCCGTCGCTGTGATCGCCAATTGTCCCTTGCGGACACTCAACAATACATTGGCCAGGACCGGCATGGTTTGGCGTCGTTCCACCACGCCAATAACCGCTTGCAGCGGGTTCAATAATTTCTCGCGTTCTGCCGTCAATTTCATGGGCTCACCCGTCTTTCAATCTTGATTCTTATCAATCTTAGATTCTTAAATAGAGATTATTACTATGATTAATGAGGGACCGAATTTCAGTGGATAAGGGAATAAACACTATATAAATCAGTACTCTATAATCGACCTAAATCACTCTGACACTTGTCCACAGACCGCCTGTAAACTGTCATCGACCTGTGGATATCTTTATCCACAGACTCGTCCACAGCTTTTCCTAGCCTATCCGGCCAGGGTTCTCAACAGGTTTAAATAGTCCTCGCCAACGCGCCGCTCCGTCTCGCGCAACTCCTTCACACGCCTGCACGCATGCAGCACGGTCGTATGATCCCGACCGCCAAACGCATCGCCAATTTCCGGCAAACTGTGATTCGTTAATTCCTTGGCCAAAGCCATCGCAACCTGCCGCGGCCGTGCGATCGAACGGCTGCGGCGTTTCGACAGCAAATCCGCGATCCTGATTTTGTAGTACTCGGCCACGGTCTTCTGGATATTTTCAATTGTGACCAGCTTTTCCTGCAACGCCAACAAATCGCGCAACGCCTCCTTGGCGAACTCCAGCGTAATCGGTCTGCCGGTAAAATTGGAGGTCGCAACCACCCGGCGCAACGCGCCTTCCAGTTCGCGCACGTTCGAGCGGATCCGTTTGGCGATGAAAAATGCGACTTCCTCGGGAAGGTCGACATGCGTCATCGCTGCCTTGCTCATCAAGATTGCGACGCAGGTTTCCAATTCGGGCGGCTCGATGGCCACGGTCAAACCCCAGCCGAACCGCGACTTCAATCGCTCCTCGAGACCGTCGACCTCTTTCGGATAGCGATCGCAGGTCAATATCACTTGCTGCTGACTCTCGAGCAGTGCGTTGAAGGTATGGAAAAACTCTTCCTGCGAGCGGTCTTTTCCCGCGAAAAACTGAATATCATCGATCATCAAACAATCCAAGGATCGATAGGCCGCCTTGAAATCGTTGATGGTGTTGTGCTGCAGGGCGCGCACCATGTCGCCGACGAAACGTTCGCTGTGCACGTAGGCCAACCGTGCCTCCGAGTTGCGTTCCTTCAGCTTGTTGGCGACGGCATGCATCAAGTGCGTTTTTCCCAGGCCGACGCCGCCATAGATGAACAGCGGGTTGTACGCTCTGCCGGGATTTCCCGCGACTTGAATCGCGGCGGCCTTGGCCAACTGGTTGCTCTTGCCCTCGACAAAGCTGTCGAAGGTAAATTCCGCGTTGATACGGCTGCCGAGCACCACCGGGGCGAGCTTGCGCGCCCGCGCGGCCGCCGCCGTACCATCATCCCGCAGTCCCGCCGGCGGGACTTGAACCAGGACGCCGCCGCCGCGGGTACCCACATCGAGCGCCACTTCGGGGGCTAGGCCTTCCGCAAACGCCAGAATGAGTTCTTTGATCCGAGGCAGGAGGTTCTGACCCAGCCACTCGATGACATAACGGTTCGGCGCCAGAAGCTTCAGTTCGCCGTCCCGTTCGACCGCCTGCAGGGGTCTGACCCAGGTGTTGAACTGCTGTTCCGGGAGCTCGCCCTCGAGCACTCGCAGACAGCGGTTCCATAGCGACTCCGGCAAGAGCGCTCTCCTAGGTTTGTGACAAGGGGCAATGCGAACGAAAGGGCAGGGAGTCTAGCTCCAAGTTGATGGGGCGTCTATTGACACATCAAGGCTCGGTCAGTACCCTTGCCGTCCTTCGTAAATCACCCAGCTCATTGATTTACCCCGTGGTTTTTGTTCGAGTCGCGCTATGAAACGTACTTTTAATCCCAGTAATTTACATCGTGCCCGTACGCACGGTTTCCGCGCGCGCATGGCCACCAAGAGCGGCCGTCGATTGCTGGCCCGTCGCCGTGCCAAGGGCCGCAAAAAGCTCTGCCCGTAACGCGATCCTCCAAGGACGCTTTCAGATCCGTAAACTGACGTTCGAGCCGCGCAAGCGTTTGCACCAGCCGGCCGAATTTCGAGACGTAAAACGGCGCGGCAAAAAATTCTCCGATGCGTTTTTCAGCTTGTCTGTTATTGCCAACCAGGAAAACCATGCGCGGTTGGGTTTGAGCATCGCGACGCGAACCTTCGGTACCGCCGTAGCACGCAATCGCATCAAACGCCTCGCACGAGAATCCTTTCGCTTGAACCAACACTCCTTGCCTCCGGTCGATGTTACCGTGTCCGCCCGGGAAGCCGCACGCGCGGCCAGCTCGCGCGAATTGCGATTAAGCCTCGATGAGCATTGGAAGTCGCTCCAGAAATGATAACGCCCCGCAAACTCTTGATGTGGATCATCCGCGGTTATCAGTTGGGCATAAGCCCCATGTTGGGTCCGCGTTGCCGCTTCTATCCGTCGTGCTCGTGCTATGCGCATACCGCCATCGAACGCTATGGGGTCCTGCGAGGCGGTTGGCTCGGGATTAAGCGCCTGCTGCGATGCCACCCCTTTCGGGAAGGCGGCTACGACCCCGTCCCGGATAACAGGGTGACCCATGCCTAATATTCGTCTGATGCTGTGGGGCGTGCTCGCCGCAATCCTGTTTCTGAACTATCAGACCTGGATGCACGACTATGAGCCGCCGGCGGCGCCTGCCGCTCAAACGAGCACCGGCACCGGCGCTGCATCGACCGCTGCTGCTCCCGCGAGCACGCTGGCCGATTCGCTGCCGCAAGCGGCGTCTGCGGCGCAGACTCCCACGCCGCCGGCATCCAACGCCGCGCCCGCCGCCGTGCCTGCAGCGCAAGGCGCGCCGGCCGCCACTGCTTCGGAAGCACCCGCGGCTCCTCTTCACGTCAGCACCGATGTGCTCGCAATCGGCATCAGTCTCAAGGGCGGCGAACTCGATCAGGCGGACCTGAAGGAGTATCCGCTTCGCAAGGACACGCCCAATATTCCGGTCCGGTTGTTGAGCTACGAGCCCCCTCCGACCTTGTATCTATTGCAGAGCGGACTCATCGGCACCGCCGGCGAAGCGGCGCCCACCCACCTGGCCGTTTGGAAATCCGATCAAAAGAGTTTTGTGCTCGAGCCTGGTGCGAACGAGTTGCGCGTACCGTTGACCTGGACCGACGGCGCAGGGCTGACCGTCACCAAGACATTCGTTTTCAAGCGCGGCCAGTACGCCATCGGGCTTGACTACGACGTGAAGAATGACGGCAGCACGCCGCGAAAATTGGCGTCGTACGCGCAGATCCTGCGGCACTGGGAACATGCTTCGCGTTCCTATTTCGACGTCGAAACCTATTCGTTCAAGGGACCTGCCGTTTACGACGGCACCAAGTCCAAGGATCTCAACGTCGAGAGCGACAGTGACTCGAAGTATTCGGCGGCCATCTCCAATGGTTGGCTGGCCTCATTGCAGCATCAATTCGTCACGGCGGTCGTTCCCCCCGCGGGCCAGCCCTACCAGTACCAACTTCAGGTTCGCAACGACGAATACCTGATGAGCGCCACGGGCCCCATGGCCGATGTGCCCGCCGGCGGCACCGTGCGGTTCCACGAAGACTTGTTTGTCGGTCCGAAATTGCAATCGCAGCTCGCGGCGGTGGGACGGAATCTGGAGCGCACCGTCGACTTCGGCATCCTCACCGTGGTGGCACAGCCGCTGTTCACCGGACTGAACTGGATCCACAAGCTCATCGGCAATTGGGGCTGGTCGATCATCATCGTCACCGCGCTGATCAAGCTGCTGTTCTATCCCTTGAGTCAGGCAAGCGGCCGGTCCATGGCGAAAATGCGCGCAGTGGGTCCGCGCATGAAGCAGATTCAGGAAACCTTCAAGGACGACCGCGAGAAATTGGGCCGCGCCATGATGGAGCTGTACAAAAAGGAAAAGATCAATCCGCTGGCGGGCTGTCTGCCGATGGTGGTGCAGATTCCCGTGTTCATTTCCTTCTACCGGGTGCTTTTGGAAAGCGTGGAAATGCGCCAGGCGCCGTTTCTGATGTGGATCAACGATCTGTCCTCGCGCGATCCGTACTTCGTGCTGCCGCTGCTCATGGGCGGCGCCATGTTCGCGCAGTTCAGATTGAATCCCGCGCCGCCGGATCCGATGCAGGCCAAGATCATGCAGTTCATGCCGCTGATCATGACCGGCATGATGGCGTTTTTCCCGTCGGGACTGACGCTCTACTGGCTCACCAACACCGTGCTGTCGATTGCGCAGCAGTGGCGCGTGAATCAGGTGGTTGAAGCCGAGGCTGCCAAGCAGCGCTCATAGGCTCCTGGTCGTGGCACCGCTCGACACCATCGCCGCCATCGCCAGTGCACCAGGGCGAGGCGCGGTCGGAGTGATCCGCGTTTCAGGTCCCAACGTGCCGCAAATCGCAGAGTCGATCCTCGGCGCTGTTCCGGTGCCGCGCGTCGCACAGCTCGCGAACTTTCTTGGCAGTGATGACGAGTCCCTGGACCTCGGCCTGGCGCTCTACTTTCCCGCGCCGGCGTCTTTTACCGGCGAACATGTGCTGGAGCTGCAGGGTCATGGCGGCGCCTTCGTGCTCGATTCGCTCCTGAAGCGGTTGCTCGAACTGGGCTGCCGCATGGCACGGCCCGGCGAGTTCAGCGAGCGTGCCTTTCTCAACGGCAAGATCGACATTGCACAGGCCGAAGCCATTGCGGACCTGATCGATGCCGGCACGTCCGCGGCGGCGCGCGCCGCGGTGCGCTCCATGCAAGGCGAGTTCTCCGCGCATATCCACGCGCTGCAGGCACAAATCACGGAACTGCGGACCCTCGTCGAAGCAGCCATTGATTTCCCCGATGAGGAACTGGATTTCGTTCCGGGCAGCGAGTTAGGTAGCCGCATGGCCGAGATTCTCATGGCTTTCGAGATGATCACCGCCGCGGCACGCCAGGGTGCGCTGCTGCGTGAGGGTTTGAATGTGGTGATCGCGGGCAAACCCAACGCGGGCAAATCCAGCCTGTTGAATAAACTCGTTGGCGATGAGATCGCCATCGTCACCGATCAGCCGGGCACCACGCGCGATGTGCTGCGCCAGCAGGTGCATCTGGAGGGCCTGCCGTTGAACCTGATCGATACGGCGGGCCTGCGCAAAGTGGACGACGTCGTCGAAGCGGAGGGTGTGCGGCGAACCTTTGCGGAGTTGGGCCGCGCGGATCGCGTGCTGTACTTGTTGGACGCCGCCGTGCCTGCCGGCGAGAGCAGCGCCTCGGCCCTGGCGGCGGAACTCAAGGAGCTGCCGCACGGCGTGCCGGTCACGCTGGTCTTCAACAAAATCGATCTCAGCGGCGTGCAAGCGAGCGTCGATGAATTGCACGACCCGCCGCGGCTCTTCTTGAGCGCCAAGACCGGTGCAGGTCTTGACCTGTTGCGCACGCACTTGACGAACACCGCGGGTTACCGCGGCGGCGACTCCGGCGCCCTATCGGCGCGGCGCCGTCATCTCGATGCGCTGGATCGCGCCAAAGCGAGTGTGCTGCAAGCCGCGGATACGCTGACCAAAACCCGCGCGTACGAACTCTTTGCCGAAGACTTGAGAAGGGCGCAGCTTTCTTTGAGCGAAATCACGGGCGAGGTGAGCAGCGATGATTTGCTCGGGGAGATTTTCAGCAGTTTTTGTATCGGCAAATAGCCTGGGTGTTTCTGACCGCCCGCGGCTTAGGTGCTAGCGGCGATTCGACAGCAGGCTGCTGAGCAAGCCGCCGACGATGGCGCCGCCGACCTGAAGCGCAATGGCTTCGCCGACATTATTCATGTTCAACGAGGCGCCGGTTCCGACGCTGCCTTCGTCTTCCTGATCGATGCGCGACACCACCCAGTCGAACTTGCCGCTGGTCACGGCGGCTTTGCAATAACGGCACTCGCCGATTTGCGTGAGCGCTACAGGCGCGCCGCAACTGGGACAGGTGTTTTCCAGCGTACCGGGCTTGTTCGATGTGGCGACGCCGACCGAGCGCTGGAAGGTCCAATCCTCCATGAAGGGCGTTACGCTGCGGTCGCCGAACACGATGTTGTTGCTCTTGTCGACTTCGAAGTCGGCGGCCGAGGCGCTGATGCGCACGGTGAGATCGTCAAAGACGCGGCCGTGGACGATGCGGACCGGCGCGATCGCTTGCACGCTCAAATTTTCCATGACATTGCGTCGGCCTTCGGCGGCCATCGTCTCGAGTTGCGCACTCCAGGTGAAATAGGCGCCGGGACTCATGAACGCCCGGCCGGCGTCCAAATTTTGTTTGCACCACGCATCCTGGAGCGCGAGAAACGCGGTCTTCACGCGGCCTTCGAACACGCCCAATGAGAAATCCCTGTCAGCGGCAGTGAGTGCCGCAGCGCCGTCGGGAATGCTGGCCGCCGCGAATCCCAGCGAGGAATCCGCCGAGTAGCCGACGTAGGCGGCCGGCTGTACATCGACCACAACCCAGTCCACCGAGCCGTTGGTCACGCTGGCCTTGCAATGTGCGCACGTGCCGTCCAGCGCCAGCCGCAACTCGGCGCCACAGGCGGGACAACGGGACGCGATCACGCCGCCGTTGACGGCCGTGCGCGCGGCGGGGCCACGACCAAAGGTCCAACGTTCCGCATGCCGCTGATCCCGTCCCTCGTCCGCCAGGGTTTGATTGGCATCGTCCACGGTCTTGGCGCGGTACACCAGGTCGAAGTGCACGACGATGCTTTGACCTTGCGCATTGCACTGCGCATCCTCGACCGCGAGTCCTCGGACGTTGAGGCTTTCCAACAGCGCATGACGATGCTGTGCTTTGTATTGCGCAATGCCCTGCGACACGGCGTTGAACACACCATCGTTCAGGTAAGGCCGGATCGCCGCGGCGTCGTTCTTCTGCACGCCGCGCTTGACCAAAAAGAAAGTCATTTCCGCGCGCTGCAGAAAGGTTTCCATTTCGAATCCCGGATCGAGCGCGCGGATGGCGTCGAGCCCTGGCGGCAATGGGCGCCGGAACGCTGCGGCGCCCGAAGCAGATCCAATATCGCCCAGCACAATTTTGGCAAGATTGGAGGCGCCGATCACGGAACCCAACGTGGCGATGGCAGCCTGTGCCTGTGGTGATCCGCTAAGCGCTTGGCCGCTCGAACTATTCCGCACGCGTCGCAGGATGTAGCCGACGATCAAGACAAGGATCAGCAGCCCGATCAATCCACCCAAGGATCCGCCGCTGCCGAATGATCCGCCGTCGCTGTGGCTGACCGCGGCGGCATGACTGCCGCCGCCGGTGCGTGCGAAAGCCGTGACCGCGACCGACAGCGTCGCGACGATACCGAGTCCGCGTAAGAGGTAGCTGCGCGCGCTCAACTAAAGCGCCCCTCCGCAATTGCCGCAGAACTTGGCGCCCGGTGCGGCCGCCGTCCCACATTGCGTGCAGTGCACGCCCTTCGCTGCCATCGCTGCGCCGCAGCTCGAGCAAAACTTTGCGCCTGGCGCATTGGGTGCGTGGCAACTTGCGCAGGCCACGCCGCCGGTTCCGCCGCTTGGGCTGGCCCCGGGACGCGGCTCTGGACCCGCACCGCCACCGGGGTTTTGTCCGCCGGGCGCCGGCGCGACGCCGATTCCTCCGACGAGCCCGCCCAATCCCATGCCGATGCCTAGGGCGGCCGCGCTGTTGCCGCCGCCTGCCGCAGCTCCCTCGCCGATGCCCTTGAGCGCAGCGCCCACACCGTATTCGCGAAAGCCGCCCGCGAGCCGCGTGTAGGCCGTGTCCTTGCGCAGGCCCTTCAAGGTCTGTTCGTCCTCCGGACTCAAGCTGATGGTCATGTTGCCGAGTCGCGTGACTTTCAGTCCGTACGGTGCCAAGGGGGCTTGGACGTCCGCGATGAGCGCCGTCTCGATATCTCCGGTACGCGCCGCCAGTCCGAGTACCGGCCACTTTTCCGCGGTGAGCTTCTTCACCACGCTGGTGCGCAAGGCCTTGAGGATTTGCTCCCGCGCCCAATCGGTGATCAGGTCATTGGTGGCTTGGCGCGTGCCCACCAATTTCAAAATCATCGCGCTCGGGTCGCTGACGGACAGGGCGTATTCGCCGAACACCCGCAGCCCGACCGCGAGCCCCGTCTCCGGATCCTCGATGTTATCGATGGGGCCGCCGAAGGGCAGGCTCACGAATTCGCGCGTCCCGACAAAGTACAGCTCGGCGCGGTACATGTTGCCGCCGCTCGCCCAGTCGACGATGTCTCCCAGGAAGGGAATCAGCGCGCCATCCATCGTGGAGCGGCCCTGAGGCAGTGTGCCGGCGAGCTTGCCTTCCTTGAAGAATAGTGCGGTTTCGTCCGGCTGCACGGTCACTTGCGTGAACTTGCGGATCGTCATGTCCGGCCACTTGTAAAGAATGTCCTCTTTGGCGGTGTCCGGCCTCGCAATGAATTGGCGATTAAGATCTGTGGGGTGGCCAAATAGACTCACAATGCATTCTCCCGTTGAAAATCAGTTTGCGAATCTCGAAGCTGCGTGTTCGATATACAAAACCACTTGGCCCTGCAATTCCCGCCACTTCAAGTCTTGCCGCCCAATTCGCGGAACAGCCACGCGCGCGCCTTGAGCCAGTCGCGCTGCACGGTGCGCAAGGACACACCCAAGGCTCGAGCCGTGTCCTCTTCACCATAACCGCCGAAGAAGCGGCACTCAACCACATCGGCGAGCCGCGGCATCTCCTGCGTGAGCCTGTCCATCGCTTCGTTGAGCGCGAGCAGTCCTTCATCGGTATCAATGGACAGCTCGTCTATGTGCGACAGCGTTAGGTGTTGACCGCCGCCGCCGCGCTTCTCAGCCACGCGTGATTGCGCGTAGTTGATCAAAGCATGCCGCATGGCCAATGCGGCCGCTCGCAGGAAGTGCGTTTCGTCGACAAAGCTGCGCGACTGCCCGAGGCGCAAGTAGGCTTCGTGCACCAAGGCGGTCGTCTGCAAGGTGTGGCCGGCGCCCAAGCGCGCTCGCGTGCGCTGCGCGATGCGGCGCAGCTGTTGGTAGAACGCAGGCAGCAATTCGGCGGCGATGCGCCGCACGTCCGCGGAAGCCGTACTGGCCTCGAGCCGGGCGAGCGCATCTTCCGGCAGCGCGTGTGCGTCTTCCATCGCCGGATTCTAGACAGAACCGCCGCCAATGGGCAGCGCGTGTGCGAACGCGGCATGGCGGGTTCGATCGGTTCATCTGGTTCTCATAGTCACCAACCAGGAGAACAGCATGAACTGTCCCAAATGCAATAAACCCGTGCCGGCCAACGCTCGCTTTTGCGGCAGCTGCGGCCAGTCAATCGAGGGGGCAGCGAGCCCCTCCGCAGCGCCGCCACCGACACCGGCCATGGCCGGCGCGACCCCAGCCAGCGCGGCTGCCGCGACCTCCAAGGCGTGGGCCGCGGCTGCGGCATCGGCGCCGGGGCTGCTGACCCGCGTCAAGAATATCGTCCTCGCTCCCAAGTCAGAGTGGCCCGTGATCGCCCCGGAGCCGACCACGATCTCACAGCTGTACGCGGGTTACGTCATGCCGCTCGCGGTGCTCGCCGCGCTGCTGGGCTTCGTGCGCATGTCGGTACTGGGCGTCAATACCGCCTTCGGCGGCGGCTTTCGCATGCCGATCGGAAGCGGGCTTACCTACACGGTGATGATGTTCGTCTCTGCGCTAATCGGTGTCTTCATCGTGGGATTCATCATCAACGCGCTGGCCCCGACATTCTCGGGACAACGCGACCGGCGCCAGGCACTTAAAGTGGCCGCGTACAGCCTCACGCCCGCAATGCTGAGTTCCGTGCTGGCTCTATCGCCGATCCTGCCAACGCTGTTGCAGTTGCTCGCCGGGTTGTACGGCATTTATGTGCTGAACCTCGGATTGCCGGTGGTCATGCAGTCGCCCAAGGAAAAAGCCTTCGGCTACACCGTGAGCGTGGTGATTTGCACCATTCTGGTCGGCATCGTGTTCGCCGTGCTGAGCAGCGTTGCGCATATCGGCGGCGGCCGGATGGGGCTTCTCGGCGGCACTCCGGCCGAACGCGCGGCGGAACGGGCCGCCGCGCGCGATCAGGGCGCCGCCGCGGTCGGCAACACCCTCGGCGATATCCTGGGTACGGACGCCAAGGGCAAGGCGGGCTTGAGCGCGGCCTTGTCGAATCTCGCGAAAGCCGGCGAAGCCCAAGCCGCGGCACAAAACGCCGCCACGGCCTCTCCCTCGGCGGGCCAATCACCGGCTGCGGACACTGCGCAGAATCCGCAAGGCGCTCTGTCGGCAACCGGCGGCTTGCTGAATGCCTTGGGCGGCGCACTGGGCGGGCCGAACCGCGTCGCCACCGTGGATTTCAAAACGCTCAAAGGGTTGTTGCCGGCCTCGTTGCCGGGCATGACTCGTACCTCGGCGCAAGGCGAGAATCAGGGCGCCATCGGCGTGAAGACTTCGTCCGCAAAGGCCGATTACGCGGGCAAGGATGGCACGGGCGTGCACATCGAGATTGCGGATATTTCCGGCGTGTCGGGTTTGATGGATCTGGCGGGAGGCCTGATCCAGCAGACGACCTCGGAAAGCGATAGCGGCTATGAGAAGGACGTGGTCATCAGCGGCAGAACGGCCCATGAGAAATACGATGCCCGTAATAAGAAAGGCGAGCTCAGCGCCGTTCTGGTGAAGCGGTTCTCGGTGGATATCACCGGCAGCGGCGTTGACATGCAGTTGCTGGAACAATCCTTGGGCCAGATCGACCTCTCGCAGCTCGAGTCGATGAAGGATGTCGGGGCGCAGCCAAAATGAGTTCATCCGCGCGACTGAGCCTGCTGCTCTTGGCCGCGTGCGCAACCTGCGCGAGTTGCGCAAAACAACCCAGTGCGAGCCTTGCATCTGCATCAGCCGCAGCACCCCCCTCTCCCTGCGAGACCTTGGTTCTCAAGGCGGCGGATCTCGGCGGCCTGCTGCAGGCCCCGATCACGCATGCCACAGACCTGGCCGGAGACGGTCAATCGTGCGCTTTCCTGACCACTGGGTTTTCGGCCATCACGGTCAGCGTACGGCCGGGGCTCGGCCGAGCCTCGCTCGACGCGTGGGCGGCGGGCAAGATGTCGTTGGCGGTGACGCCGCTGCCCGGTGTCGGCGACGCGGCGGTCTGGCAGGACACGCTGCACGAGATCATTGCGCGGAAAAGCGATTTGCTCTGCGACATTCAGCTGCGCGGCGTCAGCGAAGACATCGCCGTCGCACAGGATGCCCTGCCCCGCGCGCTGGGCGCGCTTTGCAACCGAATTTTTGCGGACCATCAGGTAAACTGAGGTCCGCGAAGGCTCCAAAGAATATGCCAAGCAATCACGTCACGGCCCCGCTATCGCCGGCGCAGCGAGTTCGCGTCGATGAACTGCTGGACGATCTGTTCGACTTGCCCGAAGGGGAACGGCTCGCCAACTTCCGTGCGCGGCGCGTCGAGGACCCGGCTGTGGCTGCCGAGGTTGAAAGTCTGCTGCGCGCCGCAAGCGCCTCGGGCGGATTTCTGTCGATGTCCCCGAAACCGGCCGAGGATCCGCTTCCCGATGACACGTTGGGACTGCGCCTCGGCGCCTGGCGCATCACGCGCCTGATCGGACGCGGCGGCATGGGCGAAGTGTATGAAGCTGCCCGCGCCGACGGCAATTTCGAGCAGCGCGTGGCCATCAAGCTTTTGCAGCGCGAGGCGGCGGCGCAAATGGAGCGCTTCCAAGCAGAACGCCAGATCCTGGCGCGGCTGGAGCATCCCGGCATTGCACGGCTCTACGACGGCGGTGTGACCGCGGATGGTCGCCCGTACATGGCGATGGAATTCGTCGAAGGCCGGCCAATCACAGAATTCTGCCAGATCAATCGCGCGACTTTCGAGCAGCGCCTCGCTCTGTTCATCCAGGTATGCGACGCGGTTGCCTACGCGCACCGCAATCTCATCGTGCACCGCGACTTGAAGCCATCGAACATTCTCGTGACGCCGACCGGCGCGGTAAAGCTCCTGGACTTCGGCATTGCCAAGCTGCTCGACGCGCAGCGCGCGCGGGTGACTCAGGCGGCGGCCACTCCCATGACCCCGATCTGCGCGGCCCCCGAGCAGCTCACCGGCGGCGCCATCACGACGGCGACCGACGTGTATGCACTGGGATTGCTGCTTTTCGAACTTCTGAGCGGCACGCATCCCTGGATGGGATCCGACACGCCGGTGTTGCAGGCCATGCGTACGGTGCTGCAAAAGCCGGCCCCGAGCGTCAGCCGCACCGCCGAAGCGCAGCCGAATCCGCCCGTGCCGCCGCGGCTGATTCGCGGCGATCTGGATGCCATCGTGGCCAAGGCCTTGCGCAAGGAACCCGCCGACCGATATGCAACGGTGAACGGCATCAAGCTCGATGTCGAACGGGCGATGCGCGGCGAGCCGGTCGAAGCCCGCGAGGGCGCGCGCTTGTACGTCATCAGCCGCACGCTGCGCCGCTACCGTTGGGCCGCAGCCGGCGTCGCGGCAGTCATCATTTCCCTGGCCGTGGGCCTGGGCGTGGCGGCCTGGCAGGCAGAGAAAGCCGCGCAGGAACGCGATGCGGCGCGGCGCGATGCGGCGCGCGAAGAAGCGGTGCGCTACAGCTTGACCGGCCTGTTTCGCGCGGCGATCAGTGATCAAGGATCCAAGACGACGACCGCCAAAGGCATGATCGACTCGAGCGCGCAGCGCGTGCTCAAGGAGTATCGCGATCAACCGCAGCTCAAGGGTCAAATCGTGCTCACCCTGGCCGATCTGTATACGGCACTCGAGGATGCGAATGGCGCCGCATCGCTGCTCGATGGATATCTGGCCGAGGCGGGTCCCAACGCAGACCCGCTGGCAGTCGCGGACGCACGTCAGAAGCTTGCCGGCGTGGAATTGGTACGCGGGCATGCGGAGCGCGCCGCGGAGCTGGTGGCTCAAGCGGAGAGTTTTTGGCGCGCATCGCCGGGGCGTTATGCTGAGGAAAGGCTCGAAGGACTCGCCATTCGAGCGCGTGTGCAGCGTGCTCGCGGCGACTTGGATGGCTCGATCGCAACCATTCGCGATGCCATTGCCCAGCGAACTGGCCTGTCAGGACACGACAACCGTGAAACCGCCGGCTTGTTCAACTCACTCGCCATTACGCTGAGCACGGTGAACCGCCTTCCGGAAGCACTCAAGGCGTACTACGAAACGACCGCCATCTACCGAGCGCTGGGCATGGGCGACGGCATCGACGCGCAGATCATCGTCGCCAATACCGGGACCCTGGAAATGCGCGCGGGCCACCTGCGGGAGGCGGAACATCTTCTGAAGAGTTCCGTGGAACGGGAACGGGCGCTCGCCGGCGACTCCGCCGCGGTCGCCGCTGCCATGAGCTACTACGGGCGGATTCTCTCGGTCACGAACCGGAACGAAGCGGCAATCAGCGTGTTGCGCGAAGCCATCGACATGGCGGGTCGTTACACCGGGCCCGACAGCCCGGTGACGATTCAGGCGCGGGTTTTTTTGGGAGAAGCCCTGCTGGCGAACGGCGCTCACGCCGAAGCCACCAGCATGCTCACCAAGGCTCACGATACCTCGGTGGCGCATTACGGCGTCGCTCATCCCTTGACGTTGCGTACTGAAATTGCGGTCGGGCTGCTCGCCATGAGCGACGGCAACAATCAGCTGGCAGAACAGCAGCTCACCGAAGCGGTCGCAGGCTTGCGCAAGCTCGGTGCGCAAAGCGCCGCCATGCTGGCGATGGCGCTCGAAAGCTTGGGGTCGGTCGACTCCGCTGAAGGCCACACTGCGGAGGCCGAAGCTCTATTGCGTGAAGCGGTGTCGATTCGCGAAAAGACGCCGGATGACATTTGGGAATTGGCCCAGGCGCAGGAGCGGCTGGGCGAGGCGCTGGCTAAAAGCGGCAACACCGGCGCCGCGGCCATGTTGAAAAAGGCCGGCAGCGACCTGGAGTCCCAGCTTGGCGCCAACCATCCGCAAACGTTGAGGGCAAGGCTCGCCTTGGCGCGAGTGGGCGCGTGATTTTAAAGAATTGACAGCGACGCCGACCCTGCGCAAATTGCGCCGTCGTCGATGCTCACCGGCCTCAAAAACTCTGTTCGGTCCGATCCAAATCCTTCAATTCGACATCGACGGACCGAGCGAGGCGCGCCGACACGCCGAGCGCCGCAAATACGCCCAGTGTGATGATCGCAGTAGGTAGCGGAAAGCGCCAGAAAAGCCAGAGCATCGTGGCGGCGGATATCATGAGAATGGCGAGAAACGCCAGGACGCTCATCCGCGCAGACGAAGATTCCGTCATCCCAACTCCCCGAGCAACGCAGGTCTTGCGTTGTAAATAGTATACATACGCTCTATTGGAACGCTATACAGGAATCCCCCTAATTTAACGCTTATACAATTAGCGTCAGCCGAGCATTGTCTCGCGCCGCCAATGGCGCGCGGTGAGCACGAACATCAGCAGTGCAAGCCCCAGTGATGCGGCAGCGGACACCAGCACATCGTTCAATAAAATCGGTTCATCTTTGAGGACGCTGGTCATCAACAGATGTTGGCTCAAGGACGGTATGACCATCAGCGAGCTCTTGGTCTTCAGGGAATAAATACTGGCAAAGGCGATCGGCAGCGTGGGAACGAGCAGCACGGTAGTCAGGTAGGTTTGCGCCTCACGGTAGGTGCGGGTGAACGAGGCGACCAAGGTCATCAGTGTGGCGCCCAACGGCACGAAGGGCAGACAGATTCCGAAGAAAATCAATGCAGTGCCCAAACCCAGGTTGGCGCTCATGCCGATGCGCTCGAGCGGCACGAAGCGAAACACGCAAACGAACGCGGTCAAGCTCAAGGCCAGAGAGATGCACATGTAGGCGCAGGTCGCCAGAATTTTCCCGCCCACCAGCGCCGAGCGCGCCACCGGCAAACTGAGCAGCGCCTCGAGCGAACCGCGTTCGCGCTCGCCCGCCGTCGAATCGATGGCCAGGTACAGGCCGCCCATCAACAACGCAAACAGCACGAAATAAGTCATGAATCCCAACACCACCACCGCGCGCCCCGTGGGCGTCGCGACGTCGACCTCATTGACCGCCACCGGCAGGCTAAGCAGCGGACTGACGCCGCGCATTTCCAGCCGCAGCTGCGCGATGGTGCTGCCGTACGTGGCCAACATCCCGCGGGCCCGGTCCGCGATTTTTCGTGTCTGCGAGTCCGCGCTGTCAGCAAACAGCAAGACCGGCGCCGGCCTCGCCTCGGCGAAGAGTTTGGGATAATCCTCCGGTACGACCAGCACGACCTGCGAGCTGCCGCTGCGCACCGCGCCCCGCGCATCCTTCTCCGAGAGGGCCCTCTCCGTGATCTTGGCGCCGCGGCCCTTCAGATACTGGATCAGGCCCGGTGCGTGCTCGCCGCCGGATATCGTGATCTTCAAGGGCACGTCCGACTCGACCACGCTCTGCTCCAGCATGCGCGACACCATGAGGCCGAAGAGCAGCGGGCCGAACAGGGGACCAAACAGCAAGGCCGACAGCAATGTGCGCCGATCGCGCAGGTTCTCCAAGAATTCCTTGGCAAAGACCGTCAACAAAGTGCGCATTCAGCTCACGCCTTCGGTGTCGCCCAGCACCTGCAGAAACGCTTCTTCCAAGGTCGCCGTGCCGCTGCGCTCGCGAATTTCCTCGACGGTGGCATCCGCGAGCACGCGGCCATGCCCGATGATGACGACGCGATCGCACAGCGCCGCGACCTCCTGCATGACATGCGAGGAAAAAAGCACGCAGCGGCCCTGGGCTTTCAGCGCCAGCAGCATTTCCCGCAGATTGCGGATCGCCATCACGTCCAGCCCGTTGGTCGGCTCATCCAGCACCACGTTGCCGGGGTCGTGAACCAAAGCGCGGGCCAGGGCCACTTTGATGCGCTGGCCCTGTGAAAACCCTTTTGCCCGGCGATCAATGAAAGCATCCATGCCGAGGGCGAGCGACAGTTCCGCCGTGCGCGAGGCCACGCGCGGCGCCGTCATACCATGCAGCTGCGCAAAATAGCGGATGTTCTCGCGCGCTGTCAGGTTGTTGTACAGGCCGGCCGCATGCGGCAGCACGCCCAGGTGCGCCCGCGCCTTGGAGGTCTCGCCGAGCATGTCGATGCCGTTGATGCAGGCCTTGCCGCTGTCGGGCGTCAGCACGCCGTACAGCATGCGCAGGCAGGTGGATTTTCCGGCGCCGTTTGCGCCCAACAGACCCGTGATCTCGCCGTCGCGCGCCACGAAGGACACATCGTGGGCGGCCTCGATGCTGCCGAAGCGTTTATTCAAGCCGATCGCCTCGATCATGGGGCCGGTCCCGTCATGCTCAAAAAGAATGGCTCCGGGGTGTGCCGGTCGAGGCAGGTTGCATCCAGCTTGTCGGGCGCCAGGTTGTCCAGAAAGTCGGCGGTCAGGGTCGGCATGCAGCCGGTGGCCAATTGACCGTGGCCTTCGCCCTTCAAGATCAAGTGCCGATGCCGCGTGAGGCCCGCGGCGGCGCGCTCGGCGTCGACGGGCGGCGTGACGGGGTCGGCTTCGCCGGACAATAACAGCGTCGGAACCTCGCTGCGCAGCGGCGCGTGCAGGTCCGCGTCCACCGGTCCGCGCGGCCAGAGCGCGCAGATCTCATGCAGCGCATCCACCATGTCGGTGCCTTGATAGGTTTTCGCCATCGCGGCGCGATCGATATTGGCGGCTGCGAAAAACGGCTCGTCCTCGCTGCAGATCACGCTGTACTGCATGCCGTTTGCCAGCTGATCGCTGATCTGCCGCATGTTCATCACCGATTGGGCCGCGAGCGGCCGCAGCTTGCCGTGCGCGGCTCCGTGAATCAGCGTTGGCAACAGCGATGCCTGCATGCTGCTGTAGGAGAGCATGCGCAGCGCCGCATCCAGGATCCTGCGGTTGAACTCGATTTCCAGCGGCAAGCCGCTGTTCGGATCGTCGATGGTCACCGGCGTTTTCTTCGGCCCGTACTCGCGCAGCAGGTTGGTGAGATCGTCCTGCAGCTGCGGGTAGGTGGCGGCGCAGTCCGGCGTTTGGAGGCAGCGCGCCACGATCAAATTCAGCGAGCGCTCCGCGTCCTGCGGCGTCTCGGCGCCGATCGCCTGCTGCGGGTAGGTCACGCCATCCAAGATCACCGCCTGTACATGCGCGGGATAGCGGCGCATGTACAGCTCGGCGACGCGCGTGCCGTAAGAGCCGCCGTACAAGTCGATCTGGTCATAACCCAATGCGATGCGCATGTCGTCGAGATCGCGGACCGCGATGCTGGTGGTGTAGAAGCGAACGTGCGGTCCTAACTTGGCGAGACATTCCACCGTCGCCTTGCGCAGCGCCGGTATGGGATCCGCGGGTTCCTGCCAATCTTCGGGATAAGCGCAGGACTGCAGGCTGGACTGTCCGGTGCCGCGCTGGTCCAGCAGCACGATGGCGTGATTGCGGCTGATGCGTGAAAACGCGGCGTTGAGCGACACATAAACCTGCATCGCGCTCTGCCCCGGCCCGCCGGCCAGCAGAAATAGCGGGGCCGCGGTGCTGCGCCGGTTGAGTGCCGGGACCACCGCGACTTTCAGGTCGACCGAGCCTTCTTTGGGGTGTTCCCGGTCGAGCGGCACGCGCAGGGTTCCGCAACGCGCGGGAATGGAGGTCAAATGCAGTGGGTGCTCGAGCCGGCACTCGATCAAGGGCAGAGTCGGGGCTTCCTCGGCGGCGGCAGGCAGCGCCCACCACGCGCAGACACTCACGCCAACCCAGACGAGCGCCCCAGTCACCTGCCGCATGCCACCTCCCATGCAGACGATTGTATGGGATTCGCTACCCACGCTTGCCCACATCTTGATAGATTTGCGACATGACCGTCATTCGCGAAGCCGATGTGATTGCCAGCGTTGCGGACGCCCTGCAGTACATTTCCTACTACCACACGCCGGACTTCATCCGCGCCATGGGCCGTGCCTACGAAGTTGAACAGAGCCCTTCCGCGCGCGATGCCATCGCGCAGATTCTCACCAACTCGCGCATGTGCGCCGAGGGCCACCGGCCCATCTGCCAGGACACCGGCATCGTGGTGGTGTTCGTCAAAGTGGGCATGGGCGTGACCTGGGATGCGACGCTCGATCTTCCGGCGATGATCAACGAAGGCGTGCGCCGCGCTTACTTGAACCCGGACAACAAGCTGCGCGCGTCCATCGTCGCGGACCCCGCGTTCAAGCGCGGCAACACCAAGGACAACACGCCCGCGGTGATCCATACGGAATTCGTGCCCGGCGACGAGCTCGAGATCACGGTCGCCGCAAAAGGCGGCGGCTCGGAAAACAAGTCCATGTTCGCGATGCTGAACCCGTCCGATTCCGTCGCGGACTGGGTGTTGGACATGGTGCCCGAGATGGGCGCGGGCTGGTGCCCGCCGGGAATGCTGGGTGTCGGGATCGGCGGCAGCGCGGAGAAAGCGATGCTGCTCGCAAAGCAATCGCTGATGGATCCCATCGACATCGGCGATCTCATCGCGCGCGGACCCAAGACAGCCTTGGAAGAACTGCGGCTGGAGATCTACCGCCGCGTCAACGCTCTCGGCATCGGCGCTCAAGGATTGGGCGGCCTGACCACCGTGTTGGACGTTAAGGTTTTGGATTATCCGACGCACGCCGCTTCCCTGCCGGTGGCCGTGATTCCCAACTGCGCGGCCACCCGACACATCCATTTCACCCTGGACGGCACAGGACCTGCGGTGCTGACGCCGCCGAATTTGGATTTGTGGCCCAAGGTTCACTGGACGGCTGACGCCAATGCGCGCCGCGTAAATCTCGAGGGCCTTACTCAACAAGATATCGCGTCTTGGAAACCCGGCGAGCGATTGCTGCTGTCCGGCAAATTGCTGACGGGCCGCGACGCCGCGCACAAGCGCATCTGCGCGCTGCTCGATGCAGGCAAGCCGCTGCCGGACGGCTTGGATTTCACCGGACGCGTGATTTACTACGTCGGACCTGTCGATCCCGTCGGCGCCGAGGTCGTGGGGCCGGCGGGTCCCACCACGGCAAATCGCATGGATCGATTTACGGACACCATGCTCGGAAAGTCAGGACTTCTGGCGATGGTGGGCAAGGCCGAGCGCGGACCCGAAACGGTCGCTTCCATCGCAAAGCACCGTTCGGCCTACTTGATTGCGGTCGGCGGCGCGGCATTTTTGGTGTCGAATGCGATTCGCGGCAGCCGCGTGGTGGCCTTTCCGGAACTCGGCATGGAGGCCGTGTACGAATTCGACGTCAAGGACATGCCGGTCACGGTGGCGGTGAGCGCCGACGGCGAGTCGGTGCACGAGACCGGGCCGAAAAAATGGGCCGGGAAATTCGCGGGCATCCCGGTGGCGGTGGAGTAGCTTCAGAGCGCCTTGCGCATCAGCAGCGCGGACCCGAAGCGCGTCTCGAAGGGGCCGAGAATCTCGAATCCGCACGACAGGTAAAACGCCCTGGCGTGCTCGTTGCCGATCACATGCAATGCCCTCGAGCCCGCCGAACGCGCGACCGCGGCGCAGTGTTCAATCAACTTTCGTCCGATTCCCCGGCGCTGAATCTGCGGTTCGACGAACAGCGCGTCGAGTTCCGTGTCGCCGTCTTCGCGCGGCAGAATTGCGGAAAAGCCGACGATGGCGCCGTCCTGCTCCAGCACGAACACGCCGCCCGCGGCGATTTGGTCGGCCGGCAGGTCGATGGCATCGGGATGGCGCAGCAACGCATCGCGATCGCCCTCGTTGCCGAGGGAAGCGCGCCACTGCAGGGCCTCGAGCGCCTTGCGCTCAGCGGGGATGGCGGTACGGATGTTCAAGCGGGGGAACTATACGCGCTCGTCGGGGTGACCTTTACGGCTAGTATTTGATCGAACAACCGTAGGGCTTGGTCACCGGATGCGGCGCCGCCTGGCCCGCCGCGACCGCCAGCATCGCTTCCTTCAAGTAGGGCTCGGCGCGTGCGATGTCCTCTTCGGAGGTCGTCGCCATACTGTCGATCCCGCCCATGTACTTGAGCGCGCCATCCTTGTCGATCACGAACATATGCGGCGTCGTTTTTGCATCGTACATGCGTGCCACGGTTCCCGTGGGATCCAGCAGAACCGCAGTGGGCTGCGCGCTGCGCGACTGCGTCAGAGCATCGGCCGCCGGTCCGTTCACATAGCCCGGCTTGCCCGGCGCCGAGGAGATCACGGTCAGCCAGACGATGCCGTTCTTTTGGGCCAGCGCCTGCACGGCTTGCATGTTGCCGCTGGCGTAGTGCTTGTGCGTGTAGGGACAATCCGCGTTGGTCCATTCCAGCACCACGGTTTTGCCGCGATATTCACTCAGGCGTACGGGGTCGCCCTTGCTGTTCGTGGCCGCGAAATCGGGCGCGATCTGGCCGATTTGCAGCGCGGCGCCGGCCACCGAGTCGAAAATCCCGATGATGCCGATCAAGGACGCGATGATGACCGCCACGGCCGTGATGCCGGCACCGCCGCCGTCGGTGCGGGAGCGCCCAGGGGTGGTTTCGGGGCTGCCGGAGGAATCCGGGTTCATGATCGACTCCTAAAGGCGCCATGATTGCGCCCCTTTAATGGTTAGTAGCGGGCGCACCTCAATGGTTCCCTGGTGCTTTGAGCCGCGAAAGTTTAGAGTACGCGCCCCTCCTAAAAATCGAGTAGATTCAGCGTCATGCGTTTTGCGAAGCAGTACGAGGTCATCGTGATCGGCGGCGGTCATGCCGGCACCGAAGCGGCGCTCGCGGCTGCCCGGATGGGCCGCTCCACGCTGCTCCTCACGCACAACATCGAGACCTTGGGTCAGATGAGCTGCAACCCTGCGATCGGCGGTATCGGCAAGGGACACCTGGTCAAGGAAATTGACGCGCTCGGCGGGGCCATGGCGCGTGCGACCGATCAAGCGGGTATTCAATTCCGCACCTTGAATGCCAGCAAGGGGCCGGCGGTACGCGCGACCCGCGCGCAGGCCGACCGCCAGCTGTACAAGCGGGCCATTCGCGGCATCCTCGAATCGCAGCCGGGATTGGAGCTGTTCCAACAAGAAGCAGCGGACCTTACGGTGCTGGGCGATCGTGTGGTGGGTGTGGTGACTTCGAGCGGCATTGAATTTCGCGCCGCTGCGATCGTGTTGACCGTCGGCACCTTCCTCGGCGGCAAAATTCATGTCGGCCTCGAGAGCCATCCCGGCGGCCGCGCCGGTGATCCGCCGTCCTTGAGCCTCGCGGCGCGCCTGCGGGAATTGAACTTGCGCGTGGGACGATTGAAGACCGGCACCCCGCCGCGCATCGATGCCCGCAGCATCGATTTCTCCGCATTGCGCGAGCAGCACAGCGACCATCCGCGCCCGGTATTTTCTTATCTCGGCACACGCGGCCAGCATCCGCGCCAGCTTCCCTGCCACATCACGGCGACCAACGAGCGAACGCATGACATCATTCGGGCCGCCACCGCGCGCTCGCCGCTGTTCACCGGTCTGATCGAGGGCGTCGGCCCGCGCTACTGCCCCTCGGTCGAGGACAAGGTGGTGCGGTTCGCGGACAAACGCTCGCATCAGATCTTTGTTGAACCCGAGGGTTTGGACTCGCAGGAGATCTATCCCAACGGCATCTCGACCAGCCTGCCCTTCGACGTGCAATGCGATTTCGTGCGCACCATCGCCGGATTCGAGCGCGCGCACATCACGCGCCCGGGATACGCGATCGAATATGACTTCTTCGACCCGCGCGACCTGAAAAGCAGCTTGGAAAGCAAATTCCTCGCGGGCCTGTACTTCGCCGGGCAGATCAACGGCACCACCGGCTACGAGGAAGCGGCGGCCCAGGGGTTGCTCGCCGGCGCCAACGCCGCGCGCGCCGCGCGCGGACTCGATGCATGGGTGCCGAAGCGCAGCGAGGCCTATCTCGGCGTGCTCGTCGATGATTTGATCACGCGCGGCGCGACCGAGCCCTACCGCATGTTCACCAGCCGCGCCGAATATCGCTTGTCGTTACGCGAAGACAATGCGGACCTGCGCCTCACCGAGGCGGGGCATGCACTCGGACTCGTGGGCGAGGAGCGGTGGGATTTCTTTCAGCGCAAACGCGCCGCCGTCGACCGCGAAGTGGCGCGGCTGCAGCGCGCCGTCGTGCATCCCGCCGACGTCGATGCGGAACTGCTCGGTAAATTGGGCGCGCCGCTGTCGCGGGAGGCGCATGCCTTCGATCTGCTGCGGCGGCCGGAGCTCAATTACGATGATCTGGCCCGCGCCGTGCCGGACGCGGCCGCCGCCTGGCCGGACGAGCGAATGAGCGAGCAAGTGAAGCTGCAGGTCGAAGTGCAGGCGAAATATTCCGGCTACTTGAAGCGCCAGAGCGATGAGATCGACCGGCATCGCCGCAACGAAGAATTGCGTCTGCCTGCGGATTTGGATTACTCGCAAGTCGGCGGTCTGTCGAATGAGGCCCGCCAGCAGCTCTGCGAGGTGCGGCCCGAAACCTTGGGCCAGGCGGCGCGCATACCGGGACTGACTCCGGCGGCGGTCTCCTTGCTGCTGGTGCACTTGAAGAGGCGCGATCGCGCGGCATGAGGTAAATATGAACGGCTTTTACGATTTCACCGTGCCCGGTCTCGACGGCAGCGCGAATATCCTGGCGCCTCTGCGCGGCAAGGTCGCCCTGGCCGTGAACGTGGCCAGCAAGTGCGGCTACACGCCCCAATACACCGGTCTCGAGGAGCTCTACGAGGAACTCAAGGCGAAGAATTTCACCGTCATCGGCTTTCCCTGCAACCAATTCGGCGCGCAGGAGCCCGGCACGGCGGCGGAAATTCAAACATTTTGCTCCGTCAATTTTGGCGTTACCTTTCCCTTGTCCGCGAAGATCGACGTGAATGGCCATCGCCGCCATCCGCTGTACGCGTGGCTGACGGCCGCGGAAAACGGCTTTCCCGGCGACATCGGCTGGAATTTTGAAAAATTTCTCATCGACCGCGCCGGCAGGGTGGCATGCCGCTATCCGGCCGGAACCAAGCCGACCGACCCCAACCTGCTGCAGGATTTGGCCAACGTCTTGACGTGAGAACTCTTGCGAATTTGCAGCGGGGCGGCGCGAGTTCAGTGGCAATTTGTCCGCTCACTCTTTAACATCACCGCACCCAATTGGACCTGAAGGCTCGGAGAACTAGATGCTTGCTCGATTGAATGCCAAAGCGTGGGTCGCCGGCGCGGCGTTGACCTTCCTATCGTGGGGCGCGCATGCGGCGGGCGATCCGGCCAAGGGCGAGATGAAGTTCTATACCTGCTATGGCTGTCACGGCATCGCGAATTACCGCAATGCCTATCCGGACTACAACGTGCCCAAGCTGCGGCACCAAAATGCCGAGTACCTGGCCGCTGCGCTGCACGAGTACCGCGACGGCACGCGCCCACATCCGACCATGCATGCGCAGGCCTCGTCCCTCTCGGACCAGGACATCGAAGACATCGCCGCCTACCTGCAAGGTACGCCGCCCGCGAAGCCCAGCACCGCGGCCGCCGCGGGCAAAGCGCCGCCGAAGCAAGTGGCGCCTTGCCTGGCCTGCCATGGCGAAAACGGCCTGGGCGTGGAAGGGCTGGTGCCCAGGCCGCCGGTGTTGGCGGGACAGCACGCGGACTATCTGGAGCAAGCGCTGACCACGTATCGCAACGGACGGCGCAAGAACGTCGTCATGGACAGCATGGCTCAGCTGCTGACCAGCGATGAAGACGTGAGAATAGCGGCGGAATACTTCGCGGACCAGCCTTCGCCGCTCGCCACGGCGACGACCGAGAGCAAGTAGCCTCTATTTGCGCAGCGTCATCAAGAACTGCGCGCACGTCTCGTAATACGCGTCGCGGTTGCGCTTCTTGCGGTAGCCGTGACCTTCGTCGGCGGCCAGCAAGTACCACACCTCGGTTCCCTTCGCGCGCAATTTGTTCACGATCTGTTCCGCTTCCGACAGGGGCACGCGAGGATCATTCTTGCCGTGCACCACCAGCAGCGGACGGTTGATTCGATCGGCGCTGGTCAGCGGCGAAATGCGCCTCAAGAAGCTGCGTACCTCGAGATCACGTTCGTCGCCATATTCCGCGCGGCGCTGGTTCTGCCGGTAAGGCGCGGTATTGGTCAGGAAACTGACGAAGTCCGCGATGCCGCTGACCTCGATGCCGCCGCGCAACCGGTCGCTGTAGTTGACCATCGTGGCCAATGTCAGGTAGCCGCCGTACGAGCCGCCCGCCACCACCACATGTTTGGCGTCGAGGTTTTTCTGCATGGCGATCCAAACCAACATGGCGCCGACGTCCTTCACCGCGTCTTCACGCAGCAGGCCGTTGTCGAGCGCCATGTAGCTCTTGCCGTATCCCGACGAGCCGCGCACGTTGGGTGCGATGACGGCAAAGCCGAGTTCATTGACCACATATTGAATCCAGGCGTCGAACCCCGGACGGAACTGCGACTCCGGACCGCCGTGCAGCGAGATCATTACCGGATGGGGCCCGGGAGCGGCGGGCGTGTAGAGATACGCGGGAATTTGCCGGGACTTGCCGTCCACCCGGTCGAAGGTCGGGAATTCCACCGGCCGGGGCAGGATGAATTTCGCAAGATTAACGGCGCCGGCTTCGCTTCGGGTCCAAGGCTCCAATCGATTCTCGCCGATCTCGAGCACGTAGGCGTCCCTGGGCTGATTCGGCGCCGCGAAGCCGAAGGCGAGGCGCTTGCCTTCCCCATCGAAGCTCAAGGAACTGATGATTCCGGGCTGCGGCAGCCGCGGCGGCGCGAGGTCCTGATGCGTGCGCAGATCCATTAGATTGAGCTTGCCGGCACCGGCCTCGTTGCTGACGAAAGCAAGGTAGTGCCCATCGCGCGAAATCGCCAGCTCCTCGATGTCCCACGGTATGTGCGCGGAAATGACGGTCTTGTCGTTCGTATAGAGGTTGACGTATCGCAGCTTCGCGAACTCGGCATCACGGTCCGAAATCAAATACACGCCCTGGCCATCGCGCGAGAACTTCGCGCCGACAATGCCGACCTTGGTGGGCGAGGATTCCACTTCGCGCTTCTGTCCCGTCGCCAGATCCACGACGTACAAATAGCCTTCGGCGATGGACACCTCTTTGAGCACCAGCAGTTTCGAGTCGTCGGCAGACCAATCGAGCACGGACCACTCAGCGCCGCTGCCGTCGCCGGCGACCGCAAGGCGCGGCAGGCTGCCGGACTCCGGATCCACGATGTCGATATCGAAGCTTCGGCCATCGCGCGCGGTGCTGAAAAACGCGACCTCGCGGCCGGTGTTCGACCAAACCGGCGCGCCATTCAGAGACTTGCCGTCGGTGAGCAGCTGCGCGGTCGGCTCGCCCACGCGCTGATAGTACAGCTGCGCGTTTTCATTGCCCCCCGAGTCCTTCAGATACACATAGGCGCTGCGCGCCGGGTCCGGCGAAAACGCGGCCGACGTGATTGGCTCATGCAGAAACGTGAGCTGCCGCCGCGCGCCGCCCGCTGTCTCCACCAAGTGCAGCTGATCGACATCGCCGAAGCGCGTGGCGATCAGCAAATGCCCCTTCGGCGACCAGCCGAGAGGTGCTGCCTGGCGCGCATTGAGATAGCCGTCCAATTTGTCGGCGAGATCCGCCGGCACTTCAGGAATGTTCTCGAAGGTCAAATTGCCGCGCTCGACGCGCAAAACGGCCGAGTCCGCGACTTTGGCCAAAAGCAGTGCAGCGAGCAGCAACAAATAAAGTCGGTTCATGTTCCTATGTTCTCACGTGTCGAGGATAATGCGATCGATGGCGGGCTTCGAGCATTTGATTCAATCTTACGATGTCGGCGATCTTCTCGACGACATTGCGAGCGCTGACCCGCCCGCTTACCTGCGCCGCTGTTTTGCAGAGGGTGCGTCGGCGCCGGCCTTGAGCTGGCCGCGCGTGCAGGAGCTGGCGGTGTGCGCGATGGTTCTCGACGCCATCGTCAATGACCGGGATTACGATTTCTTCGAACGCGAACTGATAGCGGATTGGCGCGTTCACTTTGCGAGGGCTTGCATGAAGATCAAGGACACTGCATTGCATGCATTGCACCGTGTGCTCGAGCGAGCGCGGCCCGCACAGGCCGAAGCGGTCGCCGAGCTCGAAATGCTGGTCAGTCGTTTGGCCGGCTAGGCTCCTAAATGAGCGCACTCTTGGCACGCGCTCGGCAAGCGGCCCTGTCGGCGGCCCTGCTGGCGCTTGCCGCGTGCGCGACGCCGACGCCGACGCCGAAGCCGGCCGCTTTGCCGCCGGCCCCGCCGCCCTTGGACGCTTCTTATGATTGGCATGTGCTGCTGGTCGCGCCTTTCGGCAGTGTTCTGAAGGACGTTCCTTTGACATTGCATGAGGTGCTGTTGTTTCGCGATGAGGCGCACACCGCCTCGGCGGCCGATGAGCTGGAGTGCTATGCCGTCGACGGCACGCGCCCGCGCTTCATCACGCGCCCGCTTTCTGAGTACCTGCTGTGCTTCAAGCAGGACCGGCTGTCGCAGGTCGAGGCCACGGTGCGGCTGCCGACCGATGAGGCGGCGCAGATTTTCGCCGATGCCTGCGGTCTGTGGTTGAAGAGCAGCCAAGCGGCGGCAGACGCCTGCGCGGGTTCCGACGGCGGCATCGCCTACATCGGTCATCTGGACAGCGAGCCGGATGGATCCGAAACGCAGATGAGCGTCCAGCTCGACGCGCCTGAACGGGCGCCCGACCACGCGCCCGAGCGGCAATAGGCCCGTGAGAGCCGGCGAACGCGACATGCTCGCCTCGGGTGCGAGAGAACTGGGGATCGGGTTGGACGCTGCCCGCGCCGAAACGCTGCTCAACCTGGTGGATGCGCTGGAGCAGGGCAACGCTCAATTCAATTTGACCGCGATCCGCGACCGGCCCGGCATGCTGCGAAAGCACGTGCTCGACAGCATGAGCCTTGCGCCTTATTTGCGCGGCGACCGAATCGCCGACGTCGGCACGGGGGCGGGCTTTCCGGGTCTGGTGCTTGCTGTCGTCGATCCGCAACGCAGCTTCACCCTGATCGAGGCCACGGGCAAAAAGGCCCGATTCGTCGAGCAGACCGTCCAGCGCATCGGCTGCAGCAATGTGTTGGTCGTCAATTCGCGTGCAGAAAGCTATAGACCCCTCGAACTTTTCGATACAGTGGTCGCTCGGGCCCTGTCCTCGTTGGCGGATTTCGTGGCCTATGCCGGCCATCTGCTCGCCCCGGGCGGCAGGCTGCTGGCGATGAAGGGCAAGCGGCCGGACGAGCAGATTTCCGCGCTGCCGAAAGCGTTCCGGGTACTGGCAGTGCATCGCTTGAGCGTGCCGGGCCTCACGGATGAGCGGCACCTTGTGGAGTTGACCAAGAAATGAACCGGGTCATCGCATTGGCCAATCAAAAAGGCGGCGTGGGCAAGACCACGACCGCGGTCAACCTTGCCGCGTCCCTGACCGCGACCAAGCGCCGCGTGCTGCTCATCGATTTGGATCCGCAGGGCAATGCCACCATGGGATGCGGCATCGACAAGCACGCCCAGTCGCGCACCAGCTGCGATGTTTTGTTGGGCGATTGCACTGCCGTCGAAGCCTTGGTCGCCGTCGAGTACGGCGGCTTCATGATGATGCCCGCAAATCAGGATCTCACCACAGCCGAAGTCCGCCTGCTCACCATGGCCGTCGGCCGCGAGTTCAAGCTGCGAAACGCCCTGGCGCCGGTGCGCAACGACTTCGACGTGATACTGATCGACTGTCCGCCGTCGCTCAATATGCTGACCTTGAATGCCTTGGTGGCCGCCGATTCCGTGATGGTTCCCATGCAGTGCGAGTACTACGCGCTTGAAGGCTTGACGGCTCTCATGCAGACCATTGAGCAGATCAAAGAGAGCATCAATCCCGTATTGGAGATCGAGGGACTGCTGCGCACCATGTTCGACCCGAGGAATAACCTGGCGAACGAAGTTTCCGCCCAGCTCATCCAGCACTTCGGCGAAAAAGTATTTCGCACGATAATTCCGCGCAACGTACGCCTGGCCGAGGCGCCGAGTTTCGGCAAACCCGCGCTGTTTCACGACAAGGAATCGCGCGGCGCATTGGCCTATCTGGCGCTCGCCGGCGAAATGATCCGCCGCGACGAGGTGCCGGGCGGCGACGTGCCTAACGGCGAAGTGCCGGGTGACGAGGTGATTCGCCACGACGATCCGCCGGGCGCGCCCGTATAATCAGCTGATCGGTTTACGGGGAATTGCTATGTCCGGCAAAAAGCCGTCTTTGGGTCGAGGCTTGGCTGAACTCAGTCCCTTGCTCGCGCGGCGCGCCGGCGTGTCCGACACCGAGAAGCCGCAGGTGCTGGTCGGCGACCGGCTGGCTTCCTTGCCGGTTGATCTATTGCAGCGTGGCAAGTATCAGCCGCGAGCCGATATGCGCACCGAATCCTTGGGCGAACTGGCTGACTCCATCAAGGCGCGCGGCTTGGTACAGCCCATCCTGGTGCGTCCCCTGCCGCGGCCCAATCCGACCGAATCGCAGCGCTATGAAATCATCGCCGGCGAACGGCGCTGGCGCGCCGCGCAAATGGCCGGCCTTACAGAGATTCCGGCGGTCATCCGCGATGTGCCCGACGAGGACGCCGTGGCCATGGCGCTCATCGAAAACATACAGCGCGAGGATCTCAATCCCCTGGAAGAAGCTCGGGCGCTGTTGCGGCTGATCGAAGAATTTGGACTGACGCATCAGGCCGCCGCCGAGGCGGTTGGGCGCTCCCGGGCTGCGGTCAGCAATCTGGTGCGCCTGATGGAATTGACCGACGAGGTCAAGGAGATGCTGGAACACCGACAAATCGAAATGGGCCATGCGCGCGCCCTGTTGGGACTGGCCACCCGGCGCCAGCAGATCGAAGTCGCCACGTTGGTGGCCAAAAAGTCGCTGTCGGTGCGTGACACGGAGGCTTTGGTGCGTCGCATCATAAACCCCAAGGCAACCGAACCGGGCACCGCCCCACCGGCTGTGGATCCCGATATCCACCGGCTCGAAACCGAAATTGCCGAGAAGCTGGGGGCCAAAGTCGCCTTCCAGCACGCGGCCTCCGGCAAGGGCAAATTGATCGTCAGCTACAACAGTTTGGACGAACTCGAGGGCATCCTGGCCCACATTCAATAGGCGACAAAAAGCCTTAGAAACGCCTTGATGCACCACGGCGTCGTCTCTATAATGCGCCGGCCATTTTTGGCACGGTACAGCGAAGTGTTCGTGCGCTTCGCTCCACGGGATTTAACGTGATCGCGATCGATTTAGGCCTCGCGCGGCGACTGGCTCTCAGCGTCGTACTGGGCCAGACGGCCGTGACCATAGTCTGCGCTCTCGTGAGCTGGCTGATTGCGGGCCCGCACGCGGCTTTATCGGCGGCGATGGGCGGCGGTATCAGCACTGCTGCGAGTCTTGTCATGGCATTGCTTGGTTTTGGCGGCAAATCAGCTGCAGATGGGCAGCGGGCGATGCGCGCGTTCTTCATAGGCGAAAGCGCCAAGATCGCGATCGTCATCGTGCTGTTCGTGGTGGTGCTGAAGACGATGAAGGTTGTGCCGCTGGCGATGCTCGGCACTTACGTCGCAACCTTCTTCGTGTTTTGGGTGGCGCTGGCCAATGCGTTGCCGCCGTTGGGCGGCAAAAATGTGCCGCGCGGACGTACGAAAAACAGTTGATTTGAGGCGATTGAGACATACATAAGATTTGAAATGGCAGCAGAAGCACCGACCACCGCAAACGAATACATCCTTCACCACCTGACGTTCTTATCCAACAAAG
>DATHKV010000046.1:0-7317 GCA_035488895.1 Steroidobacteraceae bacterium | reverse complement strand
CGGCGTGGAATTCGATCGAGAGCCTGCTCGCTCCGGTTGGCGAAGATTACAGGGCAAATTGCTGGCGCTTTTGCCGCTGGATCGGGAGCTGTGATGCGGTGCGCCGCATTCGCGCTGACAGTTGTATTCCTGACTCACGGGCCACAGGTACATGCTGCGCCGCCGGCGATCGCTGTCGCAGAGATCAATTATCTGCTCGATTTCATCGAGCGTTCCGGCTGCAAGTTCTACCGGAACGGAAGCTGGTACGACTCGCATCGAGCGCGCTCCCATCTGCGTGATAAATACAACTATTTGTCAGCCCGCGACCGTATCAAGACCGCCGAAGATTTTATCGATGAAGCCGCAACCAGAAGCAGCATGAGCGGAACCGAATATCAAATCCAATGCGAGGCCGGTCCGGCCGTGCCGAGCAGCCGTTGGTTGCGTACGGCACTCGTCGAGTACCGGCGGGCGAAACTCAAACCGCGCGTCACTCCATAGTTGCAGCGTACTCGATCTCAGGCCTTGCGCGCCCGGACGGCACTGGGTATCGTCACGTTAATTTGGGTATTTCTGCAGTTGCATGTAAGTTGATTGACGTCGCGTTGAGCAAGAGGATTGCGTAAATGTCTATTCCACCCGCGTCTAAAGAGGAAATCTCGGGCCGAAGCCTGTATGGGGATAATTTCTCCCCGGACCAGATCCGAGAATGGTACGACAAGGAAGTCACCGGATACTTCGATCTGGCCGCCGATCACTACAAGATTACGGACGCGGATAGCAGCTACAACTATGAGTACGACGCTCTAAACCAATTTCATGCGATCGGCAGATTGCTCAATCGGCAATTCGGGACTTGTTTGGCATTGGGATGTGCTGCGGGCGACGACATCGCGCCGCTTGCTCCCGTCGTGCAGCAATTCATAGCGATTGAACCCGCTGAGAAGTGGTGGCACAACGAGATCGGCGGCAAGCCGGCCACTTATATGAGTCCGTCAGCACTCGGCGATATCAAGCTCGATTCGGCGACGGTCGATCTGGCTACATCATTTGGCGTGCTGCACCACATACCAAATGTATCTCACGTCGTCGGTGAAGTCGCGCGTGTGCTCAAACCCGGTGGACTCTTCGTCGTGCGTGAGCCAATTTCTTCGATGGGCGATTGGCGCAAGCCGCGAGCCGGCTTGACCGCCAATGAGCGCGGCTTGCCGATCGAGTGGTTCGAATCTTTAGCACACAAGACTGGATTTAAGATCGTGGCCCGTCACGCGTGTATGTTCGGGCCGCTGTCGACCATTACCAAAAGACTGGGTATAACTTCGCCTTTCGCCAGGATGCCGATAGTCAAGATAGACTGGTTGATAAGCGAGGCTTTTCGCTGGAATGCGCGCTATTGGCGCAACAGTTTCGCTCGAAAGTTGGCGCCTGGCTCGGCGTTCTGGATCCTGGAGCGGCCCGCGCAATAGGTGGGCCGGAACATTCAGCGATTGTCCTGATGACCGAAGAACAGAATCACGAGGGATCTGCCTTCCAATCGCCGTATAGCGGGCGGAGCGCGCAAATATTCCCGCACCTGACGGCGGTGCAAATCGCGCGGCTCAGCGCGCATGGTCACAAGATCACCACTCACAAGGGTCAGATACTGGCGGAGCCGGGCGATCGTCTCCCCATGTTCATCGTTCTATCGGGCAGCCTCGAAATCATCCAGCCCACATTGGCGGGCGAGACGCTGATCGTGGTGCACACCCAAGGCAGCTTTTCCGGGGACGTGGGCACGTTGCGCGGCATCAGCGCGGTAGTGCGCATGCGAGTCCGGGAAGGCGGAGAGGTTTTGGCGATCGATGAGCCGCATCTTCGCATGATCTTTCAGACGGACTCGGAATTGAGCGAGCTGTTCATGCGCGCCTACATTTTGCGGCGCGTACTGCTCATGACCTCGCAGACCAGCGATGTGATCTTGCTTGGTTCCACGCGCGCGGCTGGCACGCTGCGGCTGCAGCAGTTTTTGACGCGCAACACCTATCCGTTCGTCAATCTCGATGTCGATACCGATCCTTCGGTGCGCGATTTGCTCGAAAGATTCCACGTCAAGGTCGAGGATCTGCCCGTCGTGCTCTGCCGCGCCTCGATTGTGCTGAAAAATCCCAGCAACGAGGAGGTTGCGGCCAATTTGGGGATGAATCAGCAGATTGACGATGATCGAATCCGCGACGTCATCGTCGTCGGGGCCGGTCCTGCGGGGTTGGCGGCCGGCGTTTACGCAGCCTCGGAAGGACTCGATGTGCTGGTGCTTGAGACCGGTACACCTGGAGGCCAGGCGGGATCGAGCTCCAAGATCGAGAACTACCTGGGCTTTCCGACCGGCATTTCCGGTCTTGCGCTCGCCGCGAGGGCGCTGATTCAGGCCCAGAAATTTGGCGCGGAAATTCGCACGGCCTATTCAGTGCTCAGGTTGAAGTGCGACCAGCGACCGTATGCGATCGAATTCACCAATGGACACGCGGCGCGGGCACGAACCATCGTCATTGCAACGGGCGCGGAATATCGTCAATTGGCCCTGGACAATGCCTCGCGTTTTCTGGGCATGGGGATCTACTACGCGGCGACCAGCACCGAGGCTCGACGTTGCGGCACGGGACAAGCCATCGTTGTGGGCGGGGGCAATTCAGCAGGGCAAGCTGCGATATTTCTATCCGGTACTTCCAGCCGGGTGCACTTGCTGGTGCGCTCCGCAGGCCTTTCGGACACCATGTCGCAATACCTGATTCGCCGCATCGAGGAGGCGCCGAACATCACGCTGTACGTTCGGACGGAAATCACGGCCTTGGAAGGTGAGGATCAATTGACGCGGGTGACCTGGAAAACCGCCGGAAAAAATCCGGAGACGCACGATATTGGGCACGTGTTTCTCATGATGGGCGCCTTGCCGTGCACGGGCTGGCTGCATTCTTGCGTTGCGCTCAATGACAAGGGATTCGTGCGGACTGGTTCTGATTTGCTCGACTCAGATCTGACTTCCTCGACTTGGAAGAGTGGACGCCGCCCGGAATTCTTTGAGACCAGCATCCCGGGGATTTTCGCGGTTGGCGACGTCAGATCCGGCAGCGTCAAGCGCGTTGCCGCGGCGGTCGGGGAAGGCTCGGCCTGCATACAGCAGGTTCATCGGGTAGTTCATACCTGAACGAGCTGCGTCCGTGAAAACAGGATCCGACGCAGCAGCGCGGAGACTTCTTGTATGACCTGACGATCGACGGCGTAGGCTATCGCCGCAAAAAACGCCATGGCGGCCGTGGTTCGAAGCGCTGAATCGAGGGCAACCTGCACTGCGCTTCCGCTCGGTGGCAGCAAGTATTGCAAACATATCAAAGCGCCTGCCGGTAGCCAGAAGGGAATGAAGGAACGGCAGCCAAACCACACGACGTCGCCGGCTTGCCCTCCCAGCGTACGCACGGCGAACGAGAAGTCGACCAAGCCGCTCAGGAGGCGCTGCAGCGCCACGGCAATCGATGCGCCCCGCAAATCGTCAAAATGTGCACCAATCAGGGCTGCAGCCATCATCGTGCCCGAGTCCAGCAACAGCAGCGCCGTGCGCAGCCGCCATTTACCGAAGGAATCGAGAGTCACGCCACCCATTGGCGACAGCATTCGCATCGGCAGCGTGAAGGCGATCGCGATCGCCGTGACGGTGGCCATGTCCCACTTTCCGCGCCACACCATGTGAATCAGGCAGGGAGCGAATCCGACCACGCCAATGCACAGTGCGCTGCACGCGAAATGGATGACTGAGGTCGCGCGCAGGAACGCGCGCTTCAATGCCTGCAGATCGCCCTTCATGGCGGTGAAAATGGGGAACAGGGTGCTGCCCACGCCCTGGGCCAGTAGTTGGCCAACGTTGGCGGTCAGTTGGAAGCCGAAATAGTAATAGCCCAAGGACTCCGCGCTGATCACCCGGCCCAGGACGAAGTAATCGCCCTGCTGCGCAAGCCCCGTCAGAAAGGCGGTGACGATCAACCATTTCACCTGCGCAAAAATCGCCAGAAATCCGCGTATCGACAAGCTGAAGGATGCCGGCAGGGTCGGCGTTATCCTGCGGTTGAGCGCGTATCGAAGCAAGGTCGAGGCGACCAAACCCAGGCCGATGCTGTAATAGCGCGCACCCAAGAGAGCAGCAAACAGCACGACGGCGACGTTTACCGCGGCGACGAAAAAATCGATCATGCAGAGTTCGCGAAAGCGCAGATCGATGCTAAGCCGGGCGAACTGAATGGATATCAGCGAGGTAAAGGGTACCGAGATCGCCGACAACCCGATGACGTAGAATAATTCAGGGTTGCGATAAAACTGGCCGAAAAGCTGGCCCAGAACAACGAGTACGCCGGCGCCGATCAGCCCCATATACAAGGCGAAATGCGTGTAATCCTTGACCAAATCCTGATATTGGGCCTGCTTCTGAATCAGCATTTTGGATGCGCCGGCGTTTTGCAGGCCGGCGACAAAGGTAAGAGCCACGGACGCCACTGCGAAAATGCTGTAGTCGCGCGCGTCCAAAATGAAGCCCAGGACGATCTGCATGATGAAGAGCGTCGCCTTGCTGAACAGCACGGAGACGGACATCCAAATCATTCCGGATGCTGCCGAGGCTCCAAAAGATTTTGCTTTGATCATGCAGCACGCGGAGGCTTGAGCTTCATCCTGCCCAGAGCGCCCTGGTCTTTTTCAGCAGCCGCCGGGGCGCCCAGCTGAAATCGTAACGTTGCGTGAATGATAGTCCTAGGATATCCGCTTCCTTCTCATACCATGAGGAGAAGGGATGGCCGCCCTTGAAGAACCAGGGTTTGCGCGAGCCGGTCGCGTGCAGCACGACGATGTCAGCGGGAATTGGATGGCCATCGAAGTGAAACAACATATAGTTCCACTTGCAGGGCAGATACGCCAGTTTGTCATGGAAGGCAATATTGACGGCATCTTGATCAAGATAAAGCGCCGTCGCAGCGATTTCTTCCACAATGGATTGTGCTTTTTGCAGCGTCTGCCGCAGCAACTTGATGTCGGTGGTGTCGAAGACCATCAAACCGGCATTGAGGTAGCGGGTGATGTGGGCCGGCGAGACACGGCGCGAGGGCGCTGTGAACTGCGCTTCCACCGCATGCAGCAATGCAGGAGCCGCAAATTCATTGCGAATCGCAAGGATATCGCCCCGAATCAGCATGTCGAGATCCAGATGGATGACGTGGTCGCGGTAGTCCGTCACGACGTCGAAGTAGTACAGGCGAAACAGCACCTCCGGGATGAAGTGCGCCTTGAACTTGTGCCTGCTGCATTTTTCAATGATCGCTTGCGGCACGACGATCGGGCGCAAATTGAGTTGGTTGCCATACTCGCGCGACAATCTGTCGAGAACATCGGCGGCGGCCGCCCGATACTGCTCGCGCATCAAAATATCGACGGCAACGGGGGCGGATGCATGCCGGGCGAGCGAACTGAGCAGTGCGAGACAGCCCAAGGCATAGCTCGGCTCGAAAACCACAAAGAACCCCACGCTAGGGCTTCGCTGAGAAGAAAGCGGCGATGCGTGCACGCATGTCGCTTGCAAGCGCCGGCACGTAGGGCTCGTGCATCATGCTGATGTGTGTTCCGACAATTTCGACCACTTCCGCCTGCCGCGCGAATTTCTGCCAGATGCGGCCGATTTGGGGCAGGTAGAGCAACGGCTTGACGGTTGCCTCATAGACGACGACCTGCCCGGAATAGGTTTTGGGCGTATGCGCGAACAGAGATTCGAACAGTCGATTGACGAAGGATTTGTGAACCGGCTGGTATCGAGACACGTCCATGATCCCTTCGATGGCATATCCGCCGCCCAGCTTCTGTCCACGCTTGAGACCGATCGCGCTTTTGCCTATCGCCGAGGCATTATTTGAAATGCTCCACAGCAGCGAATGCAGGGTACGGGTCCTCATCAAATCACCGTGATTCACCCAACCGCGCACGTTGCGCAGCAGCTCGAGCCAGTACAGAGGCTTCCAGCGCGACATCGCCGCACCGGTGTTTTCGGGAACACCGTCGATCATCAGCAGGGGCCCGACCTCGCGGCCGAGATCCCGCAATTTGTCGGCCATCGCGAGCGCAATGACGGCCCCGACGCAATAGCCGCCAAGCAGCAACGTGCCCGCCGGCTGAAACCGATGCAGCGCGCCGGCATAGTAATCTGCGAGCGAATCCACCGAACTGCCAAATTCCAGATCCGGCATCCGCTTCGGGGGAGCTTGGATGCCATAGAAGCGAATGGTTGGTTCAAGATATTTCGCCAAGTCCAGAAAATCGGTGCCGGCGACCCCGGACGCGGAGTGGACGCAATAAAATGCGGGCCGTGGCGTTGCCGTATCCAAGGCGCAGTCGTTGATCGGCACGATGGCGCGTTCCGAGTTGCGCGAGACATGCGCGAAAAGCGCATTGGTGTTCCGAGGCATGGCAGTGCCCACAGGTACGTTCATGGACGCGGGCGGCGCCGATAGTTGTTTTTTATTGTAGACATACTTTGTCGCATGCACTAGCTTGGAACCACGTGCTTCCACACGCATCCGGGCCGCCCTTCATTTTGATAATTTAACACGCATGCCGCGACTCTCGTTCACAGAGTCGGTGTTTCGCTCCTGTTACCCGCGCTATTTATACCGAACAAATTTTGTACTAGCGACCCCATATCGTGTAGGACGAACTGAAGTGCACGGTGCGGATTCCGCCGACAACCAGCTCGTGGTTGGCGTGCTAACTTGCATAAACTATGTCGATCGAATGCGCCATCAGCCTAGGCACCTCGCCCTCAAATCTCGTCGCGAACCCAATCCAACCCGCCTGGATATTGGACGGTAAGCCTCTGGCGCGGCTCGAGCTATTGTCGAGCAGTGCTGACGGCACGGCGAGCACCTATATCTGGGATTGCACCGCGGGACGGTTCAACTGGTTTTATGGTTTCGACGAGACCTTCCACATCCTGGAAGGCACCGTAACCCTCAAATATCCTTCAGGCGCCTGCCATCGAGTGGCCGCCGGCGACACAGTCTTCTTCCCCAAGGGATCAAGCGCCGAGTGGACGGTGGACAAATACGTCCGCAAGTTGGCTTTTTGCCGCACCCCTGTCCCTGGCTATCTCACATTCGCCCGGCAGGTCGTGCGCACCCTGAAACGAGCGGTGCGCGGCAACTCTGCCAAGGACGGGGGCTCGGGATTGCTCTAGAGCGCGCAGATTCCAGATTTCGCCGCGCTGCCGCTCCAGTAAGTCAGGTCCTGTACGCCCGATGGCAGACCGCCGGCGCCGTAGATTTGCACACCGCC
>DATHKV010000045.1:0-10164 GCA_035488895.1 Steroidobacteraceae bacterium | reverse complement strand
CCTGCATCTTCAGAAACTCGATGCGCATACCGTAGGAGCATAGCCCATGCGGAAAATTTCCGCTCGGGGTTGCCTAATGTTCGAGTAAAGTTCTACCTTACAAGTACAACAAAGTCGGGGGATTATGCGCCACGTAATGGTTTTGAATGCGAAGGGCGGATGCGGCAAGAGCACGCTCAGCACCAACATCGCTGTGTTCTTCGCCCGCGACGGGCACAAGGTCTGCCTCGCGGACTATGACCCGCAGCGTTCCAGCCTCGACTGGCTGGCCATGCGGCCGGCCGACCTGCCGGCGATCAGCGGCGCCGCCGCATTCGACGAGGGTCTGCGCAACGTGCCGCGCAACACCGAGATTCTGGTGATCGATGCACCGGCCCGCGTGCATGGCACCGAATTGAATGAACTGGTGCGGCGCGCCGAAACCATCATCGTGCCGGTGCTGCCCTCGAGCATCGACATGAAGGCCTGCGGGCATTTCATGGCCGAACTTCTGGAAATCGGCAAGGTGTCGCGCAAGCAGGCGCGCCTCGCGGTCATTGCCAATCGAGTGCGCGAGTACACCCTGGTGTACGAGGAACTGGATCAGTACTTGAGCAAGCTCAAGGTGCCATACCTCGGGCACCTGCGCGAAGCGCAAAACTACGTGCGGGCCTACTCCCGCGGCATGGGAGTGCTCGAGCTGCCTGAATATCTCGGCTGGCCCGATTGGAAGCAGTGGGAACCGATCCACGAGTGGCTCGACAGCAAGCGCAGTCAGCCGAGCGCATGAAATAGTCATCACCGTCGCCAACTCAGGCCGCCGCTTCGAGGCCGCAGCGGATCAGCCGCTGCTCGATGCGGCACAAGGCGCCGCCCTGAACCTGCCGCACAGCTGCAAAGGCGGGAATTGCGGCGCCTGCAAGGCGCGCCTCGTGCGCGGCGAGATCCACTATCCGAATGGCCCGCCGTTGGGCCTGTCGACGGCCGAGGTCGCCGACGGCCTGATCCTGCTCTGCCAGGCGCGGGCACGCAGCGACCTGGTCGTGGAAACCTTCGAGCTGCAGGCCGCCGATAGCGCGACACGTAAGCGTCTGCCGTGCCGCATCGAGCGCGCGGTCCCGCTGTCGCACGACGTCATGGGATTGTTCCTGCGCCTGCCGCTCGCCGAAGCGTTCACATTCGAGGCCGGCCAATACATCGACATCCTGTTGTCGGGCGGACGGCGCCGCAGCTTCTCGATCGCATCCCCGCCGCATGATGCGCGTCCGCTCGAGTTGCATATCAGGCGCGTCGCCGGCGGAGAGTTCAGCGACCGTTTGTTCCACGACGACCAGCTCAACGCGTTGTTGACCATTGAAGGCCCGTTGGGCAGCTTCACCTACCGTCCCGCGGAGAGCGAGGCACGGCCCATGCTGCTGATCGGCGGCGGCACCGGCATCGCACCGCTCTTGAGTATTCTCCGGCATCTGATCGAGAACGACATACCACGCGACATGCGGCTGTTTTGGGGCGTGAGCAGCGAGCAGGACCTGTATGCCCAGGCGAGGCTTGAAGCCTTGAGCCGCCGCGCGACAACGTTGAGCTACACCCCGGTACTGTCGGAACCCAAGTCCGCGTGGCCGGGACTCACAGGTTGGGTGCACGAAGCGGCAATGAAAGCCATCGGCGATCTCGAAGCGGTCGATGTGTACGCCGCCGGGCCGCCGGCGATGATCGCGGCCATTCAGCGCGAGTATGCCGCGCGCGGCAGCGCCACGACCAATCTGTTCTTTGATTCCTTCGACTATGCGCCGGACACGCTCGAGCGCCAGCGGACGAGCGCCGCGACCAAGTCCTGATCCTCAGCCGAATCCGCCACAAGCTGCGGCGCTTGCAACCCCAGCGCGCGCAAGCCCGCCGCGACGCGCTCGCCGGGCACGAGCCAGTGCACGCGTTCGAACTCGGCACGCAACGCAGGGCCGGCCAATTTCAGCAGGGATTCGCCGATGTCCAGACTGGTCGCCGTGATGACGTGGACTTCGCCGGCCGCGAATCGCTCCTGCACCACCGCCAGTGCGGTCTCGTCAGGGATGGCCGCCACGCGTTCATACACGTCGGCGCACATCACGGCAGCACCGCGCTGCGTGAGTTCCTGCTGGAGCAGTTGCCGTCCATCGCGTCCCTTGATCATCAAGATGCGGTGCCCCGCGACATGTTCGAGCCGCGGATCTTTAAGCAGACCTTCCGTATCCGAGGAATCACGAGGTTGTATGGCCACGCGGTAGCCCGCTTGGTTGAGGGCGCGCGCGGTCGCCGATCCAACGGCCGCGAGCTTGAGATCGCGTTTTTGATCGAGAATGGAAACCCCGAAACGGACTGCGTTGGCGCTGGTGAAAATGATGACGTCGAAATTCTCGAGCGGCCCCAGTTTCTCCGCCAACCCGCGCCGCTCCTTCAGCGCTTTGATTTCGAGCGCCGGCAGGCGCAGGGTCGTCGCACCCTGAATCTCCAACAGCCGGCATAGCGGCATCGCCTGCAGTTCGGGTCTGGTGACGAGGACGCCGACGCCGTGAAGAGGCGGCATCGTTAGGAGCCTGGCTCCAAGCTTGCGCGCAAGCGCTCGAGCAAGGGTCCTGCGCCGGCGGCCAACATGCGCTCGGCCAACTGCCGTCCCAGCGCCGCCCCGGTTTCCGCGCGACCCGACATCGTATCGTGCAGCAACAGGGAGCCGTCAGGTTCGGCAACCAGCCCGCGCAGCGTGATTTGATCCGCGTCGAGCTCGGCATAGGCCGCGATGGGCGATTGGCAGCTGCCCCCGAGGCGCGCCGCAAATGCGCGCTCCGCGTTCATCACCAAGCGCGTCGGCGGATCCTCGAGCGCTTTGAGAAAGTCGAGCGTACGTGAATCGCCCTGGCGGCACTCGATGCCGATCACGCCCTGCGTGACCGCCGGCAGACACACTTTGGGATCAAGGCGCGCGGTAATGCGCGACTCCAGTCCTAGGCGAATCAAGCCCGCGCAGGCCAGGACGATGGCGTCCATGCGCGCGCCGCCTGAGCCCGCTGTGCCGGCGCCCGCCGTGTCAGCGCCCGCGGCAGTAGCGCCCGCCGCGTCGAGCTTGCGTAGTCGCGTGTCGACGTTGCCGCGCATCGCTTCGATGCGCAGATCCGCCCGCAACGCACGGAGCTGCGCCTGGCGCCGCAGGCTGGAGGTTCCGACCACGGCATTGCGCGGCAGGTCCTCGAGACGCGAAATACCCGACGTCGTCACCAGCGCGTCGCGCGGATCGGCGCGCTTCAGCACCGCAGCGATGACCAGTCCGTTGGGAAGATCCGCCGGCACGTCCTTCATGGAGTGCACGGCGATGTCGGCGCGCAGCTCTTCGATCGCGACCTCCAGTTCCTTGATGAACAGGCCCTTGCCGCCGATGGCGGCCAGGCTGCGGTCTTGAATGCGATCGCCCTGCGTCAGCAGCGGAACCAGCTGTATTTCAAGTCCCGGATGCGCCGCGCGCAGCAAGCTCGCCACATGCTCCGCCTGCCATAGCGCCAATTGACTCTTGCGCGTGGCGATGCGTAGCGGTGCGGTCACTTCGACTCAGGCTTTTCGGGGAACAGCTTGGACTTCAGCCGATAGATCGCGGAGATGTCCTCATCGCCATGCCCCTGGGCGATCAGCTGCGCGTATTGATCGATGGTGGATTCAACCACGGGCAGAACGCCGCCGTGCTTCGCCGCCATCTCGCGGCAGATGCGCAAGTCCTTGTCATGCAGCCGCACCCGAAACCCGGCTGGAAAGCTGTTGTTCGCCATGAAGGGCGCGCGATTCACGAAGTACCAGCTCGAGCCCGCGCCCTTGCCCAACACCTCGATGACTTTTCGCAGGTCGACGCCCTCCTCGTGCGCAAAAGCCATGGCTTCGCCCACGGCTTGAATGATCCCCGCACACATGATCTGGTTGGTGGCCTTGGTCGCCTGACCCGAGCCGCTGCCGCCCATGTAGGCCACCGCCTTGCCCATTTTTTCCAAGATGGGCAGCGCGCGGTTGAAAACCGGTTCATCGCCGCCGCACATGATGGCGAGCGAGGCCGTTCTCGCGCCTTCGACGCCGCCGCTGACCGGACAGTCGAGAAAACCCACGCCCAGCGCGTGCAACTGCGCGTAAATTTCGCGCACGGTGTCTTTGCCCACGGTGGAGCAGTCCATGACAATCATGTTCGGGCTCAAGCCGGGTTCCAAGCCGGCGACGACCTCGCGCAGGTCCTTGTCCGCCGACACGCAGATCACCACTGCTTCGCAATTGCCCGCAAGCTCGGTGAGATTCGCAAACGCGTGAACTTTCAGTTCCGCGGCGAGCGCCTGGGACTTTTCGGTGGTGCGATTCCAAACACCTGTGAGCAATCCCGCGCGGTGAAGGTTGCGCGCCATGTTCGCTCCCATGGCGCCCAATCCAACGAAACCTGTTTGCATGTGCAGTCCTTAGAGTTAGGCCAAAGGACGTTAGCCTAAGGCTTTGCGCGTTCCGCGGCAAAGCAGACGGCGGCGGGCAGCCGGCGCCTTGCGAACGATGGCGCCTTGCGAACTATACGGAATGGCGTGCTTAGCGCCTGGCGGTTACGTCGAGCTGTTGCAGGTGTTGTCGACGTCGCGCTTGGCGTTGAGCCGCTCAGTGTCGATTTCTTCGGAATTCATGAACTGACGTTCGCCGTCAGGCCCGGTCTTGTATAGCCTGCGGCCCTCGATCAGCTTTTTGTAGCGCTCCTGCGCGTCGGTGCATTGCTTGTCCCGAGTTTGCGCGACATCCTGTGCCACCGCTTTCTTGTCGTCAGCATCCTTGCTTGTCGGATTGGCAGGGGCGCCTCGGGCGCTCGGCGAAGCTTGCGCAGCGGGTGCGGGCGCGGAGCGAGCGGCGCCGGAATGCGCGACCAGAAGTTCGACGACTTCGGCGTGCACGCCATCGGGCGGCCGATCGCCGTATTGGACCTTACCCTGCGCGTCGACCCACTTGTAGACGACGGCAGAGGCCATGCCCGACCAGACGATCAGTGCGGCGAACAACAACAGGCGTTTCATCGTCCAATCCTCGCTTAATTGTTACAAGGCACGCGAGCCAGCCTCGCCGGTGCGTATGCGCACCGCTTGGCCGAGATCGGAAACGAAAATCTTGCCGTCACCGATTTTGCCCGTGCGTGCTGTTTCAATAATGGCTTCCACAACCCGGTCGACCTGGTCGTCATCGACGGCCAGCTCCAGCTTAACTTTGGGCAGAAAATCAACGACGTACTCCGCCCCCCGATAAAGCTCAGTGTGGCCCTTTTGACGTCCAAAGCCTTTGACCTCTGTCACGGTAATGCCCTGAATTCCGACTTCGGCCAGGGCGGCGCGCACATCGTCAAGCTTGAAGGGTTTGATGATGGCGATAACCATTTTCATGCAGCAGGCTCCAGGTTCTGTCAAACACAGTTTAGCAGCGGAAACCAAAAGAAAATTGCTGCAACACAGCATAGATCGCTGAATCCCATGGAGTATTGAAATCCAGTGGCGTATAAACGGCCCAGCGTCTCGCGTCGGGCGCGTGGATAAAAAACGGCACGGATCCTTTCAAGGACCCGCGCCGCCGGGATATCGCACCGACGGGGGAGTTGGCTGGATTGCCGGCGCGAGATGCTCCTAAATCGTCAATAAAACGGGCCTTGCTCGCCACCGGGCGAGGCCCCTATAAGTCCCAATCAACTCGATATCCGATCAAATGGCTTCCGGACCGATTTCGCCGGTCCGAACCCGCAATGCCTGTTCCAATTCGAATACCCATACCTTTCCATCGCTTGCGCCGCCCGTGCGGGCCACATTGCAGAGCGCTTCTATCACTTGCTCGGCGATCGAATCATCGACGGCGATTTCGATCTTCGTCTTCGGAAAAAAGTCGATCTGATAGTCAGCGCCTCGATACGTCTCCACGCGTCCCGGCAGTTGGCCGTAGCCGTGCACCTCTGTCACCGTCACGCCTTGAATACCGATGTCCGTGATCGCCTGCCGAACCTCATCCAGCTTGAAGGGTTTGACGATCGCGGTGATCAGCTTCATGCATTTATCCCCGCTTTCACCGGTAATTCAGACCGCCTCCAACCCCACTTCCGCGTACTATGGATTCAAGAGTTTGCAGGTTCCGTGCCACGGCGGTCGCACGGCGAATCAATGGGTTATGCGGCAATCGACCCAGGCGATGCACTCATGTGGCGCGCCGCGAATTCAGCCGTGCGTTAAGCAAGTGCGATGGATGGGATAGAGGACGCGGGAGGTTTGAGCAGCTATGAGTTTCATCAATACGAACGGTTTGGACGATCTCGCCAAGCGCTTGGCGGATTCCGTGCCCGAATCCCTGCGTGCCTTCGGCAGAGACCTGGAAAGCAATTTCAAAGCCGTGCTGCAAGCCCAGTTGGCCAGGCTCGATTTGGTCACGCGCCAGGATTTCGATGTGCAGGCCGCGATCTTGGAACGCACCCAGGCAAAACTCACGGACCTTGAAGCGCGCTTGAAAGAGCTCGAAGCCAAGCTTTCCGCTCAGTAGGGCAACCGCCGTAAAAGCCAACCGCCGTAGTACCAACGCTCCAGCCGTGGCCGCCTTTGCATGGGCAATCACCAGGAAGCGACCACCGCTTACAGCCGTGCTCCCGCAGGATTACAAGCCCCGTTGGTTCGCGTCGAGGTGCACCTAAGCAACGGTCTGCCGGGTTTTGCGCTGGTGGGTCTCCCCGAAGCCGTGGTTCGAGAAAGCAAGGAGCGCGTGCGCGTGGCGCTGCTCACCGCCGGCTATGAATTCCCGCAGCGGCGCATCACTGTCAATTTGGCTCCCGCGGATTTGCCGAAAGAGGGCGGGCGCTTCGACCTGCCGATAGCCGTCGCGATCCTCGCAGCGGATCGCAAGATCGACCCGCGTACGCTCGAACGGCGCGAGTTTTATGGAGAACTCTCCCTGAGCGGCGAGCTGCGCGAAACACGCAAGCTGCTGCCATCGCTGATCGCCGGCGCGAACGTGGGCAGCGAAATAATTTTGCCCGCCGCGAACGCGCTCGAAGCCAGCCTGCTGCGCGGCGCAAAACTGCGCTTATTGAGCCGGCTGGATGAGGTCGTTGCCGCTCTTCGCGGTAAGACAAATGGGCATGCCGGCTCTTTGCAGGCCGGTTTCGTGCCGAGCAACCCGGAGGGTTCGCAAAAGCCCATTCCGGATCTCGCCGACGTCCGCGGCCAGTACGCCGCCAAGCGCGCCTTGGAAATTGCCGCCGCCGGCGAACATGGTTTGCTGATGATCGGACCGCCTGGCGCCGGCAAGACATTGCTCGCACAACGCTTGCCCGGCTTGCTGCCGCCCTTGTCGGAATCGGAAAGCCTCGAGGTTGCAAGCGTCGAATCAGCCGCCGGGCGCAGGCCGAGCGCCGGCGGCCGCAGGCCGTTCCGCAGTCCGCAGCACACCGCATCAATGGCCGCCTTGATCGGCGGGGGCGCTTTGCGGCCCGGCGAGTTGTCGCTCGCTCATCTGGGGGTGCTGTTCCTGGACGAGCTGCCCGAATTCCCGCGCAACGCACTCGAGGCGTTGCGCGAACCGTTGGAAACCGGCTCGGTGCTCATCTCTCGCCTCAAGCACACGTGCGAGTTCCCGGCGAAATTTCAGCTGGTCGCCGCCATGAATCCCTGTCCCTGCGGTTACGCCGGTGATCCGCGCGGACGCTGTCACTGCACCGCGGAGCAAATCCTGCGCTACCGCAACCGCCTCTCCGGTCCGCTCATCGACCGCATCGACATTCACATTGAGCTGGCAGGGCTGTCGGTGGAGCATTTGATGAGCAACGCGCGCGACAGCGCCGAATCCACGGCAGAGGTTGCTATGCGCGTGGCCGCGGCACGAAGCCTGCAGCTGAAGCGCCAAGGAAAGCTCAATGCACGCCTCACGCCCGCCGAGGTGGGATCCTCGTGCGGGCTCGACAAGGAATCCCGGGCGCTGCTCGGCACCGTGATGGCAAGGCTAGGATTGTCCGCTCGCGCCTTTCATCGCGTGCTCAAGGTTGCCCGCACCTGTGCGGACTTGAGCAGCGTGCCGGATATTCGCCCGATCGATGTGGCGGAGGCCGTGAAACTTCGCGCGCTGGACCGGCCTACTTGTTGAGCGAAACCATGTAGTCCACGGTCATGCGAATGGTCGCGTCCGGCCAATTCGTGCCACCTTTGGGCGGCATATTGCCCTTGCCGGCGATTGCAGTCTTGTAGAGCATGTCCTTTCCCTGAGCGATGCGCGGCGCCCACGCCGCATGATCCCCAACCTTGGGTGCACCATTCACACCGGTCGCGTGACAGGCAGAACACACCTGCGTAAACGCCTGCTCGCCCGTGGTCGGAACATTGACCGCCGGCGCCGCACCCGCGGGGGAGCTCAACGCCGCCAGGGCCGAATTGTCCTTTCCTGCAATGGCCACTTGCGCAAAGGGCGCAATGTTTTTTTGCACCGCTGCGAGGTGCAGGGGCTCCAAAAGCACCGCGGCTCCCTGGCTGTCCGCACCCATGGTGCGAGCCACTGCGAAGAGAACGATGGCAAAGGCGATGAGTACACCGAGGACCAAACTGAAGGAATTGAAGAACTGGGTATCTGACGATTCTGACTTGGACACGGTAACTCGCTGGTATCAATGGGAAAAAGTGCAACGCGGGCGACAGTATAGCGGCAGCGCGCGATTCCCGGAATAGCGGGCCCACCCGACTCTCGAACCAATTGGTCATGGGGCCGGGGGCGCTTCACGCATCCGGTCCAGGGGGCTCTTGACCCCCATCGCGCCCTTGCCAAGAACGTGCGTGTAAAGCATGGTCGTGCGGACGTCAGCGTGCCCCAGCAACTCCTGAACCGTGCGTATATCGCAGCCCGCCTCCAGGAGGTGGGTGGCAAAACAATGGCGAAACGTATGACAGGTCGCGGGTCGAGCAATGCCCGCTCTCCGGACTGCCGACTGTACGGCGCGTTGGATGGCTTTTTCATGGACGTGGTGGTGAACCGGCCTTCCGGTATAGGGGTCCTCACAAAGCGATGCCGCCGGAAACACGAACTGCCATCCCCATTGCTTGGCGTAGTGAGGAAATTTATGTGCAAGTGCGGTGGGCAACGAGACGCCCGGATCGCTCGATGCGCGCTGTTGGTTGAAGCGCAAGTGCAGTTTCGCAAGATGCACCCGCAATGGATCGACAATCGACTTCGGCAACACTGTCACGCGATCCCTGCCGCCTTTGGCATCGCGAACGATGAGCTCTGTGCGCTCCATCACCACATCCTTGACCCTAAGCTGCAGCGCCTCCATCAATCGCAGGCCGCTACCGTAAAGCAAGTTGGCGACCAACCATGGCGTGCCATCGAGTTGAGCCAGTACGGCATGCACTTCGGCAACAGACAAGATGACCGGAAGACGCATTGGGCGTCGCGCCCGAGTGATATTTCGAAGCCAAGGAAGATCGGCTTCCAAAACACAGCGATAGAGGAACAGGAGAGCCTGCAGGGCCTGATTCTGGGTGGACGCACTTACATGGGCGTCCACAGCCAGGTGGGTAAGAAACGCCTCCACCTCGGGAGCGCCCATTTCCCGCGGATGCCGGCGATTATGAAAGTTAACGTAACGCCGAATCCAGTGCAGATAGGCCCGCTCTGTGCGAAACGCCAAATGCAAAGTGCGCATTTTCTTCTGCGACACCTCGAACAACCCCCGCACTGCGGGCATGTATAATTCCCCTCAGCGTACTACCGGACAGATCGCCACTCGCATTCCAAGGAAATCAGGAACATGCCAAATCGTCCAACGCGATATCTACCATCTTCGACTAATTTGATCGCTCGAATTTGTCCGCTAAGTCATTTAGCGAAACAAATTCGTACGATATCTGCGTCAGATAAATAATCGTTAGACGCAGAATGTCCCCTAGGGTGCGGCGCAAGGGCAGTAGTGGTGTGCGAATGATCGAGAACAGCGCACGTGGCGCCGGCAACCGCGCAACGCGCAGAATTAGGAGCGCCCTCCCAGCGGCACCGCGCTGTTCAATTCTCTCCCTGCATTCCTGCATCGCACTGAACGAACTGTCTGCGCTTCGCTCACCATCGCGGCCCCTCCAGAGATGGGATGACGTGGGTTTCGGCGACAACCCCAAACGCCCTTGCGCCGGCCAGGTGCTGCAGGGA
>DATHKV010000044.1:0-9666 GCA_035488895.1 Steroidobacteraceae bacterium | reverse complement strand
TGCTAAATAAATGGCTGGAATATTGCGCCGAGCGGGGACATCACTTCTAGCCGCGAAGATTGGCTTCGTATCGGGTGACCTGCGGTTGTCATGGGATGAGGCGGGACTTTGATCGATAAGCTGACGTTTCTAAAAGGCGTGGCGGAAGGAGGCTCAGCGAGTGCCGACGAAGAGCGGCTCATGCAGCTGTTCCAGAATCGTGCAGGCCTGAAAAAAGCTTACGCCGACCTCAAGGATGAATTTCACCTGCTGCGCGATCGGCTCAAGCAGCAGGAAGGCGCGACCATTCGAATTCAGGAGCAGATGGATGCGCTTGGCGACCTGCTGGGCGATCCAAAAACCGGATTCGGCGCGCTGGTGTTCTTTCAATTGCGCGCTCTGTGGAAGACCTGCCACCAACAGCTGTCCGCTTTTGCCGCGGACCTGACGCGCCAGCAAGAAGCACGCGAGGTCGCCAAGCACAAGGCGGATGTCGATGCGGAAAAAAACGCGCGCCTCGCGGACGCGGATCTGCGGCTGCGCGCGGCCGGCGCCGATGCGGATCAACAGCGCCGCCATCTCGCCGAGGAGCAGCAGGAGATCGGACGCCTGACCGCCTTTTGGCACTACTTCAAGCGCCGGCGCCGCATCAAGGCATTGGATCTGCTGCGCAATCAGGTCGTCATCGCCGATGCGGCCGTCGGCGATTTGCACGCCGAGCGCAGTGCAATCGAGAATGAGGCGTCGCCGGAATTTCCCGGGCTCTCATTGGCGGCTCGCCGCAACATCAATCTGGCCATCATCAGCTATGCTGAACTGCTGTGCGAGCATGCCGATGCCTATGGACTGGCGGCGCGCGCCAAGGAGGCCGTGGCGCGGCGCGTGCACGAGATGAGTTTCGGCGCGCGCCCGGAGTGCGAAAGCTACATGCAGCGCGTGCAGAAGGCGCAAGCCGCAGTGGTGACTCAGAAGCAGATCGGCAGCCTCGTGAGGGTGAAATTGGAGCGGCTGCGCGCGACTTGCGAATACCGCAATGCGGCCGATACCGTGCCGACCGCGGATTCCTTGTCGCCGCCCGCAACCGAGCTGGAATTCGACAAGCCAAAGCCTGCCTCTGCCAACACGTGGAACGTGCTGGCAGAGGACTATTGGGATTTGTACACCTTACTGTTGCGTTAGCGGCTGACGGTGCGTCGGGTTCGGATCGGTATCGCCGCGCCGTGCCTGGGTCGGCGCGGTTCGCTTGGCCGATACCACCACCAGGTCAGCGGCGATCTGCGAAGCTTCATCAAGCAGGATACCCGCGGTCGCATCGTCCTTGATTTCTTCCAGCGATGCCGCCGGCTTGACGTCATGCGCGGCGCGCCAGGCATTTTCACGCGCCAGCCGGTCGCCGTCCACGCGCTTGCGTTCCGCTTCGCGCGTCTTGAGATTCAACGACAGCGTCTTCTGGCTGCGCATGGCATCGAGCGCTGCGATGTCCTCGCGCAGGTACTTGAAATCAGCACTGCCCGCGGTGCGCTCCTGATGCAGCTTTTCCAAGGACGCTGCGATCGGTTTCAAATCGCCTTCGACCCGGAAAGTTGCCGGCTCGATGTGATCCCAGGGCAGGGCGCGGTCGCGCGTGCTCTCGCCGACCTCATTGGCATCGATGAGCGAGGGAAGGGCGATATCCGGGGTAACCCCACGATCCTGGGTGCTCTCGCCCGTGATCCGGTAGTACTTGCCGATGGTCACGTTCAGCTGACCCAGCTCGGGTTTGCGCCCGAAGATCGTGTAGTTGAGCGGGTGGGCATTTTGCACCGTGCCCTTGCCGTAGGTCTGCTGGCCGACGATGAGACCGCGGCCGTAGTCCTGAATGGCGCCGGCGAAGATCTCCGAGGCCGAGGCACTGAAGCGGTCGACGAGCACCATCATGGGTCCGCTGTAAAAGATCGACGGATTGGGGTCATCGTCCACTTCGATATGCCCCGTGGTGTCGCGCAGCTGCACCACCGGCCCGCGATCGATGAACAAGCCGGTCAGCGATTCGGCTTCCGGCAGATAGCCGCCGCCGTTGGCGCGCAAATCCATGATCAAAACGTCCGCGCCGTCCTTGCGCAGTTCGCTGATCAAGCGCTGCACGTCGCGTGTGGTGCTGCGATAGTCCTTCGCGCCGGCCCGGCTGGCATCGTAATCCTGATAGAAGCTCGGCACGGTGATGATGCCGACCTTGATTTCCTTGCCGTTGCGCACCACGGTGCGCAGGGCCTTGTGGGATGCCTGCGCTTCGAGCGATACCCGGTTGCGCGTGAAGTCCACGACTTTCTGCACGGAGCCCGGCGCCGCGCCCGCGGGCAGCAGCTGTAGGCGCACGGTGGTGCCGCCAGGCCCGCGTATTTTTTGCACCACGTCATCCAAGCGCCAACCGATGACGTCGGTCAGCTCGCCCGTCTTGCCCTCGCCGACAGCCGTGATGCGATCACTGGCAGCCAGCTTGCCGCTGACCGCTGCGGGACCGCCGGCGATGACGTCGATGACGGTGACGTAGTCGTCGGTCAATTGCAGCGAGGCGCCAATGCCCTCGTAGCTCAAGCTCATCTGAATGTTGTATTCCTCGGAATTGCGCGCAGAGAAATAGTTCGAGTGCGGATCGAGCGACAGCACGAAGGCATTCATGAACGCCTCGAACACGTCATCCGGCTTGCTCTGATCCATGCGCTTCGCGACATGCTCGTAGCGCTTGTGCAATACATCGACAGCCTCGGGCCACTGTTTGCCGGCGGTGACGAGCGAGAGTGCGTCATTCTTCACGCGCTTGCGCCACAACTCGTTCATCTCGGCGGCGTTTGCCGGCCAGGGTTCCTTCTCGCGATCGAAATTAAACGTCTCGTCGATCTCGAAATCCGGCTTCTTGTTGAGCAGATCGATCGCGTAGGCCATGCGCTCGCGGCTGCGCTGCTGATAGCGGCGGAAAATGATGAACGCCGGTTCGACGTCGCCCGTCTTGATGGCATCGTCCAGCTGATAGCGGTACTTTTCGAACTCCGCGATATCGCTCGCAAAGAAGTAGCTGCGCGCGCCGTCGATGGCATCAAGGTAACGGTCGAGGATCAAGCTCGACAGATGATCATCGAGCGGGGCCCGCCGGTAGTGTTCGTGCGAGATGATGTCGGCGACGCGCCGCGCGACGTAGTTTTGCTGTTCAGTGGGGGCGAGGACCGCGGCGGCCGCGGATGCGGCGGAAGTGGCGGCGGGCGGCGTCATGGCGGCGCCTAACAGGGCGGCAAGCCCCACCGCGCTCGCGCAGACGACGACGCCGGTAATCCATCGCGAACGAGTGGCCTTAAGCCGTTTGAGTATCACCGTCGCAGATCTCCTGTAAACTTCCTTCCCCACTCCCATCAAGGCTAGAGAAGCCCGTGCTTCCTAGCAAGTGTATATGAGCCGGAGGATATGCGTCCGTTCACGGTTTTGATCGGCATCGTGCTGGGGACCGCCGCTTCGTTCACCTTCGGCCTGGCAACGGTCCTAATCGTGTTCCTGGTATTGGGGCCCCAACACCCGGAACTGCCCCGGGAACTGCCTCGGGTGGCGGGTAGTCTGGCCACGTTCGCTATTTTGACCGCCGCCAGCGCCGGGAGTTTCCTTGGCGAGGCGAAGAACCGACCGTGGCGCGGCTGGGCGCACCTCGCTACAGGGATTTGCCTATGCGGCGTAATTTTGCTGTATTGGCCGCGCCGCAATTGAGCGGGTAGGGACAATGATGCAATTCAGGCGAGTATTGCCGGTTCTGTCATACGCAGCGCTCGTTATGTCCGGCTGCTCAATGCAACCCAAGGAGCCGCTGCCTTCCACCGATGTCGATGACACCGCCTTCGGCAATCACGTCCGCGTGTTGGCCTCGGATGATTTTCTGGGCCGCAAGCCTGGGACTGCCGGAGAGGACAAGACGGTCAGCTATCTGATCGAGAACTTTCGGAAGATCGGGTTGAAGCCCGGCAACGGCGGCAGCTACGTGCAGTCGGTTCCGCTCGTGCAAATCACTTCCACGGAGGCGACGCTGGCGGTCAACGGCGCCGGCGGCAGCCGCACACTGGCGTACGGCAAGGATATGGTGATTTGGACCAAGCGCGCCGTGCCTGACGTACAGGTCGCGCGCAGCGATCTAATTTTCGTCGGCTACGGCATCGTCGCGCCGGAATATTCCTGGAATGACTACGCGAACCTCGATGTACACGGCAAAACCGTGGTCGTGTTGGCGGACGATCCGGGCTATGCGTCGAAAGACCCGACGCTGTTCAAGGGCAATGCCATGACCGAATACGGCCGCCTCGCCTACAAGGTCGAGGAAGCCGCCCGCCAGGGTGCGCAGGGCGTGTTGCTCATCCACGATGCCGCGGCATTGGGCTATGGCTGGGACGCGATTCAATCGACCTGGACGGGCGCGCAATTTGAACTGCCGGCGCCCGATGGCTATGCCGGCCGCGCGGCAGTCGAAGGTTGGCTGCAAAACGATGCGGCGCGGGCGTTGTTCATCGCCGCGGGAATCGATTTCACCAAATCCGTTGCGGCGGCGGCGCATCCGGGCTTCAAGGCGCTGCCCCTGGGCGAGAGCATCGCGGTCACGATCCACAACACGCTTCGTCCATTTAACTCGCAGAACGTGATCGCGCTGTGGCCGGGGCGCAGTTCGCATGAATTCGTCATGTATACCGCGCATTGGGATTCGTTGGGAATCGACGCGGCCAGGCCGGGGCGCAATATTTACAATGGCGCCGTCGACGACGCGACCGGTGTTGCGGGTTTGTTGGCGTTGGCGCAATCCTTCAAGCACACCGATCCCAAGCCCGACCGTTCCATCGCGTTTCTCGCGACCACGGCCGCGGTGCCGGACCTTTTGGGGTCACGCTACTACCTGGAGAACCCGATCCTGCCGCTGCGGCAGACCGCGGCGGTGATCAACGTGGACATGTTGATCAATGGCGGCCGCACCCGGGATGTCAGCATCCTCGGATTCGGCAACACCGACTTGGAAGACGCAGCGCGCACCGAGGCGTTGCTGCAGGGGCGCGACGCGCACCCCGATCCGAATCCTCAGCTAGGGCTGTATTTTCACTCCGACAGCTACAGCTTTGCCCACCGCGGCGTGCCGGTGTTGTACACGCAGTCCGGCATCGATAGCGCGGCGCGCGGACCGGTGTGGGGGAAGGCGCAGATCGATAACTATTTTGCGCACCGCTACCGCCAGCCGAGCGATCAATATTCGGCCGATTGGGATGTCAGCGGCGCGGTAACCGATCTTAACCTCGATTACCACGTCGGCCTGCGCATCGCCAACAGCAAGCGCTTTCCGCGCTGGTATCCAAACAGCGAATTTCGCGCGCCCCGCCGCGCGAGTTCAGCCGCCGAGGATTAGCGCTTGCCTACGCGGGTCCAATTCTTGGTGCGGTCAAAGCTGCCCGAAGTATTGTAGGGGTCAGAGCCCTGCTCTTTGTTGGATGGTTTTTTCGAACCCGCATCGAGCGCCAATGTTCTCGCCGCCTTCGCCTGTCGCAGCTCCCGCACCCCGAAGCTGAAGCTGGAATCGTCCGCCTGAATCTTGTTATCGGTCGCCATTCGTCAACGCCTCTCCGAAAAAATTGCCCAGTGCCTTGTCAATGTTCTTATTGTGATTTCGCCGCTGGGTGAATGTTCCCAAATTGCGACACTCAGGATTGGACTGGATTGCGAATCTGTGACGCAGTTCATGTCGCTTGCGACATAAGATGCGCGCAGCTCAACTTAATTTGGTGTAAGCGAGCGGCGGCACGCGCTAGCCGCTCTTGGCGAGCGCCGTGGTCAATTGCCGGTCGAACGGCACCGAGCGATTGCGGCCGCGCAGCTTCGCCGTGTACAGCGCTTGATCGGCTGCCTTGATGAAGTCGGCATGGTTGGCAAATTGGATTTGCGCGCCATGGGTCGCACAGCCGATCGAGACCGTGACCTTCGCATGATGCGAGCCGACCACGTGGCCGGTGTTGCGAAACGCCATGACGATGCGCTCGCAGATGTTGTGCGCTGTATCGGCATCGGTTGCCGGCAGCACCACCACGAACTCTTCGCCGCCATGCCGTGCGATCATGTCGGTCTCGCGCGTATTGCCGCGCAAAATCCGTGCGGTCGCCTGCAGCACGCGGTCGCCCGCCTGGTGCCCGAAGTTTTCATTCAGCAGCTTGAAGTTGTCGAGATCGACGAACGCGACGCTCAGGGGCCATTTGTGCCGCGTCGAGTTGTCGAATTCGCGTGCCAGGAACTGTTCCAAATAGGCGCGGTTGTACACGCCGGTCAAAGAGTCGCGCCGCGTCTCCTCCTCGAGCTCCAGCGACTGCGCCGACGCGGCGTCGGCGGCGGAGCGCAGCGTATTGATTTCGCGCAGCGCATGCAGACTGCGCAGCATCAGCACCTCGCGCGCCTGCTCGAGGATCAAATCCGGATGTTGCTTGGCAAGATGCTCGGACTCGAAGATCGCTTCTGTCTCCGGAATCATCGAGCCTATGGTTCCGAGCACCTGTCCGAACGCCGTGCGATCGAGCCCCAGGCTGCGCTCGGCGCACAGCGCCGTCTCGGCAAATTGCCGCTGCTCCGGGTCCAGCAGAAACAGGTCGGCGACAGGTCCTGAGAGCGCGACGCAGCGGTCAAAGATCCCCGCCGGGTTGGAACTGTAGCTCAATTCCATTTGGTGGCTGTGCTCGATGGCGCGATACAACCGTTCCGGCAAATTCCAGGTGCGCATCAACCAACCGCCCACGTAGGCATGGTCGGCTTGCACCCGCTTCTTTTCGTGTGCGGCGAGCGCCGCATGATCGCGCTGCAGTTTTTCGCCGTCGCGATACAAATCCGGAACGGCCTGGTCGAGCGCGAGCATGCCGACGTCTTGCAGCAGCGCTGCCAGGAAAATTTCCTCGGCAAGGGTTTGACGCATGGCATCGCCGAGCGCGCGCGCGGCGGTCGCGGCAAGAAGCGCACGCCGCCAGTACAGCTTGTAATTCAGTCCGTTGGGTTTCGCGCCGCGCAGCGACTTGACCAGCGAGAAGCTCAAGGCGAGCGTCAAGGTGGCATTCAATCCCAGCACGACGAGCGCCTGTCTCAAGTTCTCGCTCTTGCGGCGCTGCGCATACAGCGGTGAATTGGCGATGCGCAGCACCTTGCTGGACAGTGCCGAATCCATGCTCAAAGCCTTGGCGACCTTGCCCATCTCGATCTCGGGGTCCTGCGCCAACTCAATGATGTGCGTTGCCACTCCCGGGGGCGAGGGGAAGTTCACTGATCGGCGAAGTTGTGCTTCGATCTCGGAATTCAAAACGCGGCTCCAGCGCAAAAACGGAAAGGTTCCGCTTATGGCAAGTTAGCGTCCGCGCCCCGGGAAACTTAAGCTGACTCGTTCAATCTCGCGCTGGCGCGCCACCAGGCGCGCAGCGCCCTGAACAAGACATAGAGGCCGTACGGCCCCAGCAATACCACCCAGGAGGCAAGGGATGCCTCCTTGAGACCCTGGAACAGGCTGCCATACAGGTGCCCCAAGCCGGCGCCGTCAAAGCGGCCCAGGGTCGCCACGCCGGCATAGAAAATCAGCACCGGCATGAGGACGAGCCCCAGCAGCAAGCCTATTCCGGCCATGCTCAGTTCCGCCGCCCAGGGACGCTCTTCTGCGAGCCTTCGGAGATTGAATGCCATGGCTGATTGTAAACGAATCCCGCCATGCCGCCCGCCGCTGTAGAATCGCGGGCATGCGCTCCTGGACGCCTCAGACACTGTACGACCTAAAGCCCTGGGTGTTCATGGTGCTGGGCGCGCTCCTGGGCGTCGGCATGATGCTCTGGTCGCTGTCCGCGGGGCTGTGGACCGTGTGGCGCGGATTGCTGTGTTTGGGCGGGGTGGCGCTCGCCATCATCGGCGGCGCCACGCTGCAAATGCGCCAGGACTACCGCGCCAAGAGCAAGTGGCGGCGAGACGCCCCTCCTTGATCCGCACGGCAGTGATCGGTGTCGGCTACCTGGGCCGATTTCACGCGCAAAAATACGCCGCCCTGGCCGACTCTCAGCTCGTGGGAATTGCCGATCCGTCGGAGGCGGCGCGCGCGGCGGTGGCGGCGGAACTGAAGGTCGCGGCGCATGCCGACTATCGGGAACTGTTGGGCCGCGTCGATGCCGTGAGCATCGTGACGCCCACAGCCTCGCATCACGAAGTGGCCAAGGCCTTCCTCGAGGCCGGCGCGAGCGTGCTGGTGGAAAAGCCGATGACCGTCACCATCGCCGAAGGCGAGAATCTGATAGAGATCGCGCATCGACGGAAGCGGATTTTGCAGGTGGGTCACCTGGAACGCTTCAATGCCGCCGTGCTGGCGGTGCAGCCTGCCTTGACGGTGCCACGCTTCATCGAGTCGGCGCGGCTCGCGCCGTTCAAGCATCGCGGCACCGACGTGGATGTCGTGCTCGATCTGATGATTCACGACATTGACCTGATCTTGAGCATCGTACGCTCGCCGGTCGTGGCGGTGGATGCCATCGGCAGCAGCGTTTTTTCCAAAGAGATCGATATCGCGAACGCGCGCCTGCGCTTTGCCAATGGCTGCGTGGCGAATGCCACCGCCAGCCGCGTCAGTCTCAAAACCGAGCGCAAGCTGCGGCTGTTCCAGGACGACGCCTACATGTCCCTGGATTTGCAGCAGAAGATTCTCACCGTCATCCGCAAGGGCGCGGGTGTGGGCGCGGACGGCATGCCGCAGGTGACGATCGACGAGAACACCTACGAGCAGGGCGATGCGCTGAAATCGGAAATCGAAGCGTTTCTGGAGGCGGTTGCCTCGGGAAAGCCGCCGCCCGTCACCGGCGAGGATGGCTTGCTCGCCTTGCGCACGGCGGTCAGCATTGCCGAGCAAGTCGCCAGCTCAATGCAGAAGTTTTCCTAGCGCGTCGCCGGAGGCGGCTGTGGCTGTGGCTGTGGCTGCGTCGGAGTCGGCGCGGCGCTGCCGGAATTGGCGGGCGGCGGGGTGGGCGCGGACGTCGCTGGCGCGGGCTGGGCGGGAAGGGCGGGTCCCGCACCCGTTTCGGTATCGGCGATGGTTACCTTGTCGACAAAGTAACGCGTGTCGGCAAAACAGCTGGTCGGGATGCCGGGGTGTTCGGTGTAGTGCAGCTCCACGCGATGCCCGACGGCCTTGGCAAGCTGCTGCGCAACCGACTTGTCGCGCACGCTGAAATCCCACAGCTGCGGGGAGGTGCCAGGCCCCAGGTACTGTCCACCGCCGTAATAGAGGGCTATCTCGCCTTCGTTGGTCTTGCAAACCCAGCCGCGGCGCACGAACTTTTGCAGCACGCCGGCGCGCTCGCCCTCGGCGTACGCCCACGCCAACGTCAGCCACGTCCACAGACCGCAGCCGACGACGATCAGCAACAGCAAAATCATGAACCAGCGACCGGCGCGGCCCGAGCGGCGGCGTCCTGCGGTGTTCGGAACCTCAATTCTAGTCATGCTTCCTGCGGGCCAAAAAAATGGTGGAGCCGGGGGGAATCGAACCCCCGTCCATAAGTCCTACGCTACAAGATCTACGTACGTAGCCTCGTCTATTGTTCTCACCGCGCACTACCCAACGGGCAGGGAAAGCGCGCAGCCAGCCCGGTAATTTTTCGTTTAATACACCCCAGGCACGTGTATTCCACTATCTGA
>DATHKV010000043.1:0-10667 GCA_035488895.1 Steroidobacteraceae bacterium | reverse complement strand
CGTGACCGGAAATTCAATCGATCTTCGATGCGCGCCGCCAATACTCGCCCGGGCGAATAATCGAAATATCCTGAATCGTCTGCATATCGAGAAGATCGCGATCGACGCTGATGAGTAGCGCGCAGCCGCCGGCAACCGCAGTACCCAGTACCGGTACGTCAGTGGGGTCTCGGCACAGATCTCTTGGCAGATCGGTGGGTTGAACGACAGTGCCAACTCGACGAAGGAAGGCGCCGACGAGATCAGCGTCGCGCTTTGGAAAATTGAATTTCTCGACGAGCTTTCGCCCTAGTTCTTCAAGGATAAAGTCAGATATCACCAGATCATGGTGTAGCAGAACATCTTCAAGCAATTCCGCACATACTCCTGCGCGGCTGATGTGCGCCGCGATGAGCACCGAAGAATCTAGCGCAATCCTCACTTCCTCTTAAGCACTTCAAATACTTCTTCATCGGTATTGATCCCTCCAGCCTGCGCACGCGCAACTAGTTTGGTGCGAAGCGTTCGGAATTCCGTGACCCGCAGATAGCGCTTCAATGCCTCACGCGCAAGATCGCTTTTGGAAATTCCAAGAGCGGCGCTCTGACGCTCCAGAGCTCTATCCAGGTCATCCGGTACGCGAAGTGTCAGGGTGGTCATGTATTACAATGTACTACATCGTGAGAAACTGCGCTAGTGGTGGATCTGCGAGACGCCGACTACGGGCTTTTGGATCGCCGCTGGACGGGTTTTCTGACGAACTCGTTTCATGGAGCAGTACATCCGCAGTAACTCTCCCCACTCAGTTTCCCATCTCACATCGAAGAATTGGAAGCCAATAGCAGACGCTCACGAACGGCTCCTCGGGGTCGATGAGGACCACTCGCGGATACCAGCCAAATCAATCGTGTTAAGTTGGCTGTTTGCGGCGGGCGCCTGTTACGATTTGATTTCTACCAATGGGGAGGTGGGGGTCATGCCAGACTTCGGACGGGGCTATACGCGCGTAGTTGTTGCTATTTTATCGGGGATAGCCCTCGCTGGGTTTGCGTCGGAGAAGGCAGTAATGGATTCGAAAACGTTGAACAAATTTGCAACCCGTTACACAGCCGCCTGGTGCAGTCAACACGCCGCGAGTGTGGCTTCATTTTTTGAAGAACAGGGATCTCTCAAAATCAATGACGATACCCCCGCAATCGGACGGGCGGCGATCACGAATTCGGCGCAGAGTTTCATGACTGCGTTTCCAGATATTGTGGTGAAGATGGATCGCCTCGTCGTGGAGGGGACCAAGACCGAGTATCACTGGACACTGACAGGGACTAACACGGGGCCCGGCGGGACCGGGAAGTTCGTCAAGATCAGCGGTTTTGAGGAATGGCGCTTCGGTCCTGACGGGCTGATAGCCGAGTCATTGGGACATTTCGATGCGGCGGACTATAAGCGCCAATTGGACGCTGGCGTCCAGCGGCCATGATATTTAGCTCGCAGCCGACGGCTTGAACAGCCGTCGACGAAGCGGCCGCTCGCGACGGGCAGAAACGGGTCGGACATGCAAAAGGTACGATCAATGTTTGAAGTTGGAATGCGGCGATGCATAGTGCTGCTCGTACTCGCGGCAGTTGGGCTGCTTTGCGAGGCTGCGGGGCAGGACCTGGTGGCTGTGGCTCCGGAGCTGGCGAAGATCGAATACCAGGATGCGCGCGTGCGGGTCGTGCGGTTGCAAATCCCGGAACACGCGTCCCTGCCGACGCACGACCGTCCGAGACGCGTGGTCATTTCGCTCTCGGCGAACCACGTGCATCTGACTCGCGCTGACGGGACGGCGAGCGAAACACATACCGAGGCTGGAAACATTGCGTGGAGCGAGGCCGCCGTGCGCAGCGTGCTGAATCTCGGCGCTCCGGTCGAGAACATTGTCGTCGAGCTGAAGCGTGCGGTCCATCCCGGGGAGCCGGTAGCCAATCCGCCGGCGGCTCTGCCGGCCGGGTACCTGAGCGAGTCGCGGCACAGGTGGGCGCTGGAGAACCAGTATGTGCGCGTGTACGACGTACGCATCCCGCCCGGGGAAACCACGACCTTCCACCGTCATGCGTACGATCAGGTTGCAATCTATGTGTCCGGCGGGCTGGTGTCCGTTCAGCTGGAAGGGCAGCCTTGGGGGCAACCCGAAATGATCGAACCGGGCGGCGTCTCGTTCGCAGCCAATGCCGCGAAACCGATCACCCACCGCGTGCGAAATGACGGCAATGCCGAGTACCACGTCGTACTCGTGCAGTTCCTCGAGTAGGTATGGCGGGCCGCCATGGGCCGTTCGGTGCTGCGATCGTCACGATGCGCAGGTCCATTAACGCCTTCGCCCGGTTCATCAGCGGCGTGACAGTCTGGGGTGGGTGGCCTGCCCCAAAGCGGCCATTCGCAGCCACCCGACTCGCGGCCCGAGGAGAGCGTGGGAATCACACACATTATTTTTCGAACTCGCCACGTGTGACTGTACGTGTGAATGGTGGGGCAACTTGGCGATAAGTGAGGACACGAGACCATCGCCGAATCGACGTCCGTTCCCACCGCTTTCTCACCGCTTTCCCACAGGATCAACGTGTTGACTTCAATCCTGTGTCCCTACGATCCTGAGGCTAGCCGGGAAGTGGAGCGGGCGATGAGAATCGAACCCACAGGGAAGGCGCTTCCGGAACTGGAAAACATGCGGTTTCGTGCGAGGGCTAATGCCAAGTGTGATTAGCGTGTGAATTTTCGCGGTATGTGGGGCCACGTAGGGATACATCGACGTGCGAGATCCCGGGCTCCAGCCTTTTAGTCGTGGGTCTCCGATGGGCCCGGAAGCCGACATTCGTCGTCGTCACGACAACTTCTCGAAAGCAGCCATACGGCGCGCAAAGCGGTGAGGGACCGCCGCGCTTCACCAAGCTTCACCAGTCTTCACCCACCTTCACCAACCTTGGGCCCAGTTTCATGCACCGCCGCTTTGGGGCGCGTAGCGTTTTCAGCGGTGCCAAACAACCTAACCGGGAGATGACTATGAACACTTCAACCCCTTCCACCGCCCTTCGTGGCCTTATTGCTACCGCGATCTTCGGCGCGCTTGCCTCGAGCTTCAGCGCTGTTTCCGCCGCCGGCCCCGCCAGCTCCGCCAGCATTACCGTGAAATATTCGGACATCAACACGGCGAGTCCGTCCGGCGCGCGGGTGCTCTACGAGCGCATCCGAGCGGCGGCCCAAAGCGCCTGCAATTACTTTTGGTTCAAGACGGACGCGGATGAAGCTCGTTGCCTGCAGAACACCATCGCGAGCGCGGTGACTAAGGTCAACCAGCCCGCGTTGACCGCCGTATACAACGGAAAGTTCAAGACATCGGCGCCGACTCCTCTTTTGTCACAGAGTCGCTAAAGGCTGCTCCTTCAATCAGCCAACCTTCGCCCACCGTGACCCCGATGCAAAGTGAGTGCCGGGACGGGCGCATGGACGCGCTGCGGTGTACCATCGCCCCACAACTGCAGCAGGAGACTGCCCAGCGGAGAGTTCCAGCATGGCGCCCCAGGCGTGGAGTACGATCCCGAACCCCACCCCCGATCCCGCGGGGTACCAGGTCGATGATCTGACCATCGACCTTGCACCGCGGCGGGTGAGGCGTGCGGGAACGGTCATCCCACTGAAGGCCCTGTCTTTCGATCTGCTCGTCACGCTGGTGCGCGCCGCGCCTAGCCTCCTCAGCTTCGAGCAGCTGAGCGAGCAAGTATGGTCGGGCCTTGTGATATCGCCCGAAACGATCGTTCAGCGCGTGAAGCTGCTGCGCGGCGCTCTTGGCGATGACCCGCAAGCGCCACGCTACATCGAAGGGGTGCGGGGCCGCGGCTACCGCATGGTCGCCGAGGTGCATGCGCTGACCGAAAGACAGGGCACCCCCGAATCTATCGTGCCGCCTTCGCTCAAGGAGACGAAGGCAGAAGGGAGCCCGAACGTGCACGCTGGCGTCGCGACCACGGGAGCTGCCACCGTGAACTCCCCCTCCGCCACGCCATCAGCAGCTCCTCGCTCTTCGAGATGGGTTCCACGCGGCTGGATCGGGGGAACACTGAGCATGGTGGGGCTGCTCGCGGCGTCCTGGGCGATCGTCCATTACACGGGGCTCAACAAGCCGGCTGAGCGAACGAGCGTCGTGGTCTCTCCGGTCATTGGTTCGCTCGCGGTGCTGCCGTTCGACAATCTCTCGAGTGACAAGGAGCAGGAGTACTTCGCCGACGGGATGACCGACGCATTGACCACCGATCTCGCTCAGATCGGTTCGCTGAAGGTCATCTCGCGAACCTCCGCGATGCACTTCAAAGGTTCCAAGGCAACGCTGCCGCAGATTGGCCGCGAATTGAACGTCAATGCGGTCTTGGAAGGCACGGTGACGCGCAGCGAAAATCGTGTGCGGGTGACTGCGCAATTGGTTGACGCCAGCAGTGACCACCTTTTATGGGCTAGAACCTACGAACGCGACTTGAAGGGCGTCCTTGCCTTGCAGGATGAAATCGCCCGGGATGTTGTCGAGCAAATCCGCGTCAAGCTGACTCCCAAAGAGCGCAATCTGCTCGTGCAGGTTCACCCCATCGACTCGGAAGCGTATGACGCCTATCTGAGGGGCTCGTACTGGATGAATCAGCTTACATTGGAAGGATACAAGAAAGCTTGCGACTACTTCCGGAAAGCTATCGCCAAAGATCCGAGCTATGCGCTTGCCTACCTCGGCGTCGCGCGGTGCCAGGACACTCCCGAAAAATCCACGGACAGCGTCATCAAAGCCCTGGCGCTCGATCCTTCGCTCGCCGACGCCCACATGGGGCTTGCGATAAGTAAGTTCTATGATTGGGACTGGCCCGGTGCCGAAGCCGAGTACAGACAAGCCATTGCCCTCGATCCCAACAACGCCCCCGCACATCATCAGTATTCGTTCTACTTAGTGGCCATGGGGCGGCTCGATGAAGCCATGAGGGAAATTGAACGCGCCCGGGACCTTGACCCGTACGACGCTCTTACCACCGTCTGGCTGGCACAAGTGCTTTACCACGCTCGACGGTACGACGATGCGTTGCGCGTAAGCCAGCGAGGTTTGGAAATGTATCCAAATAGTGGCCCTTTCTACTGGAACATGGCCGATATATATGAGCAAAAGAAAATGTTTGCCGAGGCATTCGCCGCGCGTCAGAAAGCGCTAAGCCTGGAAAGGGATCCGAGGGTCACCGCGCTCGACGAGACGTACAGGCGTTCGGGGTACAAAGGCTATTTGTTGAAGCAAGCCGAATTCGAGCAAACAAACAACACAGCCTATGCAGCACACTGTTATGCGCTGCTTAACGACGAACCTCGCGCCATTGCCGCCCTGGAGACAGCGTACAACAAACGCCATATTGGCATATTGTTCGCGCGCACTGCCCCCGAATTGGACTCCATTCGTTCCTCGCCGCGTTTCCGCGACCTGGTCCGTCGCATCGGGTTCCCGCCATCGCCAAGCGACAAGAACTGAATCCAGTTCAAACATTGACTGCGCGCTTTGCCATTTGCCGATTCGATGCAACGGTGCATGTCCACTAGCAGACTTATCAGTGACTGCTCTTGGGTTATCGGTTAGACCACTTTGGGTCCGATGACGGACCAATGAGGCCGATCGACGCATTCGACCAAATGAACTGTAGCCGCGTCGAGACTGTGGGAACTGGGCGATGCGCCGAGCCGCGTCCTAAGACAACGTAGCGACACGCCCAGGCAACCAAAAGTGGAGCGGGCGATGGGAATCGAACCCACACGGGCATTGCTTCCGAGCCTTTAAAATACGTGGTTTGGTGCAATTGCGGATTCCACGTGTGATTAGCGTGTGAATTTTCGCGACCAAACTGAAAGGCTTGAACCCGGGGCTTCGCACGCCGATGTATCCCTACGTAGCCTTACGTTGCCCCACCCACTTCGACCACCAGAAATGCACGCCTGTAAGCTGCCACGGAGCGCAGTAGACTGGTCCGATGCTGGGCCAATACGGATGCCGGAACTTTCCCAAGAATGTCTCAAAATGGTGGAATCTCCACTGTCTGCCTAAATAGCGGATGATCAGCACTACAAGAAGCTAACGGAGATTGCTATGCCCCCGTCGCGTCGCTGGGTTTTGGTGTCGGCTGCGGCCTTGGCCTCCTTCTCCGCGGAGGGAATGACTCAAGCCTCGAACACGAAGACAGCCGCGTCTTCGCCGTCGGCAGGTGTGACGGCATCCGGGCCTCCCCCAGAGCAATCACGTAGCGGCAGCGCCATGACCGATGACGGCGTCCGACTCTATTTCGAAGAGACGGGTTCTGGTGTTCCGGTTGTCTTAGTTCATGAGTTCGCGGGAGATCATCGCAGCTGGGAACCGCAAGTGCGCTTCCTATCGCGGTGGTTTCGCTGCATCACATTCAACGCCCGGGGATACCCGCCGTCTGACGTGCCTGAGGATGCGACACGGTACTCCCAAGCACGGGCACGTGATGACATCCGCGATGTTCTCGCGCACCTGCGCGTCGAGCGCGCACACATCATCGGACTCTCGATGGGCGGCTTCGCGGCGCTGCACTTCGGCTTGGCATATCCATCCCGGGCGCGGTCGCTTCTGATCGCCTCATGTGGATACGGAGCGGATCCGGATCGACAAGCGGAATTCCAGGCTGAGATGGAGGTCACCGCGGCTCGGATCGAGCATGAGTCGATGGCCGAGTTCGCGAAGAGCTACGCCCTTGGACCAGCACGCGTGCAACTTCAGAACAAGGACCCTCGAGGCTGGAGCGAGTTCGCCAACCAACTAGCCGATCACTCGACGCGAGGCTCAGCCTTGACCATGCGTGGCGTTCAGAAGCAGCGGCCTTCGCTGTGGAGCCTGCGGGGCTCGATGCGAAATATGAGTGTCCCCACCCTCATCATGACAGGCGATGAGGACGAGCCCTGTCTCGAACCGGCGCTGATGATGAAGCGCACCATTTCTACCGCGGGACTTGCCGTCATTCCTCGGTCCGGACATGCAATAAATCTGGAAGAGCCCGACGAATTCAACCGCCTCGCATATGCCTTCATTACGGCGGCTGAGACGGGACGCTGGAGTCCTCGGGATCCGCGCGTTGTATTTCCGTCGACGCGTGACTGATGAGCTTCGGCACGATGCCTGGCGTCGAGGCCGTCTGAGTCGATTCGCCGCTTCGGGTGTCAAACTTGAGCCAGATGCGAAGTCATGAATCAATTGATTGCTCGGAACCTGCCGGTCGTATCGGGCAGCTCAGGGTCGCGACCTGCCGAATGCCGCCGGTCCCGACTCGGTCATGCTGAATGACAGGATTGGAGATGCAAATCGGTCAGCACGCGGGCCAGAAGCAGTCGTTCGCGGTGAGTTAAGAATCTTGCCGAAGGAGACCATTCAGAGGCCGTGGCCTGGCAGGTGTTCGAAGGTAGTGGCAAGATACAACTCCAAGCAATCAGAATTACTTTGAAGTCAGGGATAGATACCGCGATGAGCGATTCGACGAGGGTTGCAGCAGTCGGCTGCGCGATGTTTGCCATGCTTGCCGCTACAGCCTGTGGGGGCGGAGGATCCGGAGGTTCCGCCGGAAATTCGACTTTGCCACAAACCTTTTCGGTGAGCGCGACATCAGGGACGGGCGGCGGCATCAGCCCTTCGACTGCGACGGTGTCCACCGGCAATACGACCATCTTCACTATCACTCCGTTGACTGGCTATGGGATCGGTGCAGTCACCGGATGCGGTGGAACGCTTTCTGGGAACGCTTACACCACGGGTCCCATCAACGGTAGCTGCACGGTGAGCGCGAATTTCTCCGCGCTGGGCCCAATCTGGGAGAGCGGTTCCGATATTCGAGACCAAGCAGGGGTCTATGGGGCGCAGGGTCAACCGGCCGCCTCCAACGTGCCCGGCGCACGGCTTGGCGCGGTTACCTGGACAGATGCCAAGGGCAATCTCTGGCTTTTCGGCGGCAATGCTTCTAATAGCCCCGTAGTTGTCGGATACCTCAACGATCTTTGGAAATACAACGTGGCGACAGGTCAGTGGACGTGGATGAGCGGATCTAACACTATGAAGGCCAACGGTGTATACGGCACTCTTGGCCAGCCTGCCGCGGCGAACGTGCCTGGCGCGCGGCAAGCTGCTGTCGGCTGGACGGACGCCAGCGGCAATCTGTGGCTCTTCGGCGGAGATGGCTACGATGCCACCAACGCAGGTTACGGAACCCTGGGCGATCTCTGGGAGTACACCCCCTCGACCGGCGAGTGGACCTGGCAGGGCGGACCCAACACCGAAGCGGACCCGGTGAATACCCAAGGCGTATATGGCACTCGGGATCAACCGGCCGCGACTAACCAGCCGGGCCCGCGGACGTCTGCGGTCGCCTGGACCGATGCCAGCGGCAACTTCTGGCTATTTGGTGGAATGGGCTATGACTCCATCGGAATTTTCGGGGACCTCAATGATCTTTGGAAGTACAGCCCTTCGACGGGACAATGGACCTGGATCAGCGGTTGCGACCTAAGTGGCTGCGTCGACTCATATGGCGGCGTGGGACAACTGTCCCCCGGTGCGCGTGATAGCTGTGTTGCGTGGACCGACACCTCCGGGAATTTCTGGCTCTTCGGTGGGTCCGGTATCGACAAAATCCAAAATACGGGCATCCTCAATGATCTCTGGAAGTACTCTCCTTCAACAGGCGAGTGGACTTGGGAGAGCGGGTTCCAGGTCTGCGATTCAAAGAACCTGACCGGCTGCCCCGGCGTGTATGGCACTCGCGGACAGCCAGCCGCGACCAACGTACCCGGCTCGCGATACAGTGCGATTGCGTGGACCGACGCCCGCGGCAATCTGTGGTTGTTTGGGGGAAACGGCTACGACTCTACCGCAACTGATCAGAACGCGTTTCAAGGGTGGCTGAATGACCTATGGAAATACGACCCCTCGACGGGCCAGTGGACGTGGATGGGCGGTTCCAACATTATAGGCGCGTTGGGCACGTATGGCACCCTCGCACAACCCGCCGCGACCAACGTACCCGGCGCTCGATTTGATGCGGCCGTGTGGACCGACATCAACCGTAACGTTTGGCTGTTTGGAGGGGATGGCGACTCCACCACCCTGGGCTACGGGGGCGGGCTCAACGATCTGTGGTGGCTCCAGTCCAGCAGTTCGAGTGGCTGCTCTGGGTTTGGTTGCGAGTAGGCAAGTGGCGAATTCGCTGCTCTCAGGAAAAGCAGCCGGCCGGAGACCCAATATAGTTCGAAGACCGCTTTGGGTCGGATCGAGACTACTGTGTTGCCTTTTCTACCAACATTCCATGGCGCCGAAGCACGTCTTGAAGTTGGTCGTGAGGTAGTGAAGAAACGGTCCAATAGTCCGCGCCCGTCATGGTTCGGGCGGCGACCAGTGCATTCACGACTGACTCCTCAACGCCCTGCACCGTGCTTTCGAACAATGGGTTGAGCGCCGCACTGCGCAAGCGACCGACCTGTGCCGGCTCGCGGTGATCAGCGACCCAGTTGCCGTCATCCGCTCCCGCGTTGGCGGTGGAGAATGCAATGAAGATGTCCCCTGATCCATCGCTCTCGATCGCGCCGAGGCGCCCCAGTCCCACCGAAGCGCGCCGCGCCAGACGTTTCAGCTGTTCCGCCGTCAAAGGTGCGTCCGTGGCAATCACTATAATGATCGAACCACGATGCTCCTGAGCTAGGCCATCGGCAAGAGCAATGCGCTTCGGATCACAGAGCGTCGCGACAGTTCCAAGAAGTTGTTGCGGCGGTGAAGTGAGTTGAGAAACGCAGCGCGGCTGAAGCTTCATTTCGCGCGCAACGGGAATGCCCGCCACACGTAACTGTTGCGCGGAACCATAGTTGCATTGCACGAGTACGCCAACCGTGTAACCACCTGCTTCCGCAGACAGCTTACGCGAGGCCGTGCCCGTACCGCCCTTGAAGCCGTTGCAGACCATACCCGCGCCGCCGCCAACGTTGCCCTCACCCACGGGTCCGGCTTTGGCGCTATCGAGCGCGTCAAGCGCATCCCTTTGGGTAACGTGCTGACCCGCCATGTCGTTCAGTGGTACATCAGCCGTTTCGCCCACGACCGGGTACCAGAACAAACCTTTGCGATGATCGGCAAGCCACTTGAATGCCGCATCCCGAACGACGCCGACGCTGCCAGTGCCAGTAATAAGGATCGGGGTTTCAAGAACGCCGCTTTCCTCCACCCAGTGCGTGCCGGTCATGTCGCCGTTGCCATTTCCTGCGAAGAAGCCTGAGAAAACCGCGCGAGTGTCAGTCTTGCCGCGCGGAAAGATGGCAGTCACGCCGGTGCGAACCGGTCCCTTTCCGCGGACCAAGGGCCCGTCTCCAAAAATCAGAGTCTTGAAGCCGACCTCTACGCCTTGGACATCGGTAATTGCATTGTTCGGTCCCGGCGTTCCATCGAATGGCACGCCGAGATCACGCGCTCGAGGCGCAGGTCCATCAATCGGAGCAGCGGGCGCCACGCCAAGCCAGATAAGGCCCGCGAGTGCAGCAACATTTATGTTCATTGGCATTGGCGGAAATTCTAGCATTACTTTCGAGGTGCTCTCCGCAAAGCGGTGCTTCAGGAGCATCGGTTATGGGTCGGCAACAATCGGCCAAAA
>DATHKV010000042.1:0-5217 GCA_035488895.1 Steroidobacteraceae bacterium | reverse complement strand
TGCGGAAACCGAAATGCCCGGACTCATGGCGATTCGCCACGAGTTCGCCGCACAGCAGCCGCTGCGCGGCGCGCGCATCACCGGCTCGCTGCACATGACGATTCAAACTGCCGTGCTCATTGAGACCCTCAATGCCCTGGGCGCCCAGGTGCGCTGGGCCTCGTGCAATATTTATTCGACCCAGGACCATGCGGCGGCGGCGATCGCGGCCGGCGGCACGCCGGTGTTTGCGGTGAAGGGCGAATCCCTGGCCGAGTATTGGGATTACACCCACCGCATCTTCGAATGGCCGGACGGCGGGCACTCGAACATGATTTTGGACGACGGCGGCGATGCCACACTGTTGCTGCACTTGGGCGCGAGGGCCGAGAAGGACGCCTCGGTGATTGCCAAGTTCGGCAGCGAAGAGGAAGAAGTGATGTTCGCCGCCATCAAGGCGAAGCTCAAAGTGGATCCGAAGTGGTATTCGACCCGCCTCACGAAAGTGAAGGGCGTGACGGAGGAGACCACCACCGGCGTCAAACGGCTGTATCAAATGGCGAAGGACGGGCAGCTGGCGTTCCCCGCCTTCAACGTGAATGACTCCGTCACCAAGTCGAAATTCGACAATTTATATGGCTGCCGTGAATCCTTGGTCGATGCCATCAAGCGCGCCACGGACGTCATGATCGCCGGCAAGGTCGCAGTGGTGTGCGGCTACGGCGATGTCGGCAAGGGATCGGCTCAGGCTTTGCGTGCCCTCTCAGCTCAAGTCTGGGTCACTGAAATCGATCCCATCTGCGCGCTGCAGGCATCGATGGAAGGCTATCGGGTCGTGACCATGGACTATGCCTGCGACAAGGCCGATATTTTCGTCTCGGCCACCGGCAATTTCCATGTGATCACGCATGATCACATGATGCGCATGAAGGACCAGGCCATCGTCTGCAACATCGGCCACTTCGACAATGAAATCGAAGTGGCGGCGTTGCGCCAGCATACCTGGGAGAACATCAAACCCCAGGTTGATCACATCATTTTCGCAGACGGCAAGCGCATCATCCTGTTGGCCGAAGGCCGCCTGGTGAATCTCGGTTGCGGCACGGGACACCCGTCCTATGTGATGAGTTCATCGTTCGCGAATCAAGTGTTGGCGCAAATCGAACTGTTCGGCAACACCAAGAAGTATCCTGTGGGCGTCTATGTGCTGCCGAAGCATCTTGACGAGAAAGTCGCGCGGCTGCAGCTGTCGAAGTTGGGCGCACAGCTCACCGAGTTGACCGAGGTGCAGGCGAAGTACATCGGCGTGAGCCGGCAGGGCCCATACAAGGTGGATCAGTACCGCTACTGAGGCCGGCGATAGCGCAGGAAGGGGAACAGTCTGCTGAAAGCCCGCAGCGCGCCGTGCTGCTCGATCCATTCGGCGTAGGCGACGTACTTGGGATCCCAGCTCAAGTGCCGTTCCTCGGTCCGCGCGCGTAGGAAATAGACGCCGTTCAGCAGCAGCAGCAAGCAGCAGTGGCGAAAACCCACCGCTGCGCCCTGTCCGGATATAAAGGGCACGGAAATGAGCCACCAGCTCAAATTCTTGGACAGGTACGCCGGGTGCTTGGTGAATCGATAGGGGCCGCCGGTGATGATGCCTCGATGGGTCAAATTCGAGAAGCGCACACCGAAGGCCACGGTCGACAGCGTGTAAATCGTCAGCAAGACGATGATGGCGGTTCCCCAGGCGTCGCGCAGCGCGGGCCAGGCCCCAAGCCAGCTGTCCCAGTAAAAATCACCCTCGTACTGCAAATAGAATTGTCCGATCACCGAGTAGAACGGTTGATAGCAGATCAGGGCCGCGACCCACCCGAGCAGGGTGGGTTCGACGCTGCGGATGTGCGCGTCGAACAATCGCAGCGTGCAGGTATAGCCCACCACGCAGAACAGCACGTCGACCGCGAAGGCCAGGTGATAGAGAAACGCATAGCTCAAGATGGCGTGGATGCCGCCGCTGCCGTAGGCGCGGTACGTGATGGCAATCTCGTTGACCAGATACACCGTCATCAAGGGTAGAAAGAATCCCTTCACGAGCCAGCCCATCAAATGCCGCCGGATCAAGCGTGAGTCGCCTTGTCGCATTCGGCCCAGAGTCAGTCTGCCGAAGGCCAGATATTCATCGTCATCTTCCGCAAGACGCGTATCGATCCAGGTGAAATAGAACGGCACCAACAAGAGCACCGGAGAGAGCGTTCGCAGGTAGTTCCAAAACGGCTGGTAGAAATTGCCCGCATATTCCGGCAGCAGCCAATAGGCAAAGGCGATCAAAACCAGCGTTGCCGCGAAGCCCAACGTGCGCACCACCACACGCCGCGCATCGACAGCGCGCGCGACTTCCCGCTCGAGGCCGCTGTCGCTCCATTGATGGCGGATGAAGCGGCGCCAGCTCCCCGCTGCAATGACCAGCGCGACCGCCAGACAGGGCAGGGCCGGCGCATAGGGAATCAATGGGTAGTGAGGGTCGGCACCCTGCGTTTGCAGAACGCCGAACAATACCGCGAGTCCGGCCGCGAGCGCCAACAAGTTCAGCGCGAAATTGGTCGCCGACTCCGGGATGCGCGTCGAGTCGGAAGACAGCGTGTCGGGACTTGCCACGGATTAGAGCTTACCATCTGCGTTTCCGGCATCTGCGCTGATACGCTGCACAGAACATGACCCGCCAATTCCGCGCATGGGGCGATCCGCACCGGATGAGGTGGCTATTCGGCGCCGTTTTGCTGCTGCGGCTGCTGTTCCCTTTCTTCAACTCGCCGCTGACCCATCTGTTTTCCGATCCTTTGCGCCATTGGAACAATGGGCTGCATTTCCTGCATCCGGATCTCATGGGCGGGGACGACCCCTTTCTGTACCAGGCGTGGCTGGCCGTGCTTCAATTTTTGAGTCAGGGGAGCGAAGCGTCGATCAACCTCGGCTGCGCGCTGCTGTGCGTGCTCATGCCGTACGGATGGTATCGGGCCCTGCGCGAGATCCTGCCCAAGACCTGGGCACTGGGCGGAGCCTCGCTGATCGGCCTGTGGCCGTCTGGTCTCGGTATGTACGCCTACTTCATGAACGAAACCCTGCTGCTGGCGCTGCTGGGGGCGGGGTTCTGGGCGACATTTCGCGCGCGCCGCAAGGGCACCGCCGGCGCTTTCGCGCTGGCGAGCTTCATTTGGACCTGCGCCGCGTTCACGCGAACTGTCGCCGTGCCCTTGGCGCTGCTGAACGTGCTGTATCTCGTGATGGCGCAGCCCGGCAAGCTGCGCAGCTTAAGCGTGGCGGCGGGCTGCCTCTTGGTGCTGCTGCTTCCGGCCGCGTGGCACTCGCGGGCCGGCGTGGGATTTGCGGCGCCGCTCGGTAATCTGTACTTGAATGAAATTTATGCCGCCAGCGGCAAACGCGATGTCAGCATCGACGCGGGTCCCGCGGGCAGCTATATATTCAGCTCGCCGAGTTTCTACAATCCGAGTTTCTATCCCTTTTCCGAGTGGATTTCCGATCGCAGCGGCGTGTTCGATATTCACGTCGATTTGAAAGCCGGCCGCCGCGATTGGCGCAATGAACTTGCGAGGGCCCGTGCGCAGCGCACCTTCCCGCGCTGGCAGCAGCGCTGGGATGATTTTCTGTTTCTGCTGTTTGCGCAGAGCTGGCCGGACAATGATCGCGGCACTTTGAGCGGTTGGCTGTCGGTGTGGAATCGCTGGCTCTGGCTGCCGCTCGTCCTGGCGGTGGCCTGGGGTGTTGCGCGAGAGAGGTTTCAGGGCAGGGAATGGCTGCTGCCGATCTGCGGGTTCGGGGTGTTCGCGCTATTGGCGGTGCAGAGCGAGGGGGCCATGGAAGGGCGCTTTCGCAAACCGCTGGAGCCGATTTTCCTCGCCGCCGTGATCGTCATCGCATACCGTTCGCGCCATCGCGAGCAGGCATTATACTATCGCTCATGAACTCGAATACCAAAGTGTTTCCCGATGCGGCCGCGGCGCTCCAAGGCGTCGTCAAGGACGGCATGACGCTCATGTGCGGCGGATTCGGCGTCTGCGGCATCCCGGAGACGCTGATTACCGCGTTACGCGATTCAGGAGTACGTGGCCTGACCGTGATTTCCAACAACGCCGGGATTGACGGCGCCGGGCTTGGACTGCTGCTGGAAACGCGCCAAATCCGCAAGATGATTTCTTCCTACGTCGGGGAGAACAAGGAATTCGAACGCCAGTACCTGGCCGGCGAGCTGGAGCTTGAATTCAATCCCCAGGGTACCTTGGCGGAGCGCATACGCGCCGGCGGCGCGGGCATTTACGCGTTCTTCACCAAGACCGGCGCCGGCACCATGGTCGCGGAAGGCAAGGAACAGCGCGTCGTGGACGGGGAGACCTACGTGCTGGAGACCGGACTTGTCGCCGATGTTTCCCTGGTCAAGGCCTGGAAGGGCGATACCGAAGGCAATCTGGTCTATCGCAAGACCGCGCGGAATTTTAATCCCAACATGGCGACCGCCGGACGCATCACCGTGGCGGAAGTCGAGCAATTGGTGCCCGTGGGCACGCTGGATCCGGACCAAGTCCACACGCCGGGTATTTTTGTGAACCGCATCATTCACGGCGCACGCTACGAAAAGAGAATCGAGAAGCGCACCGTGCGCCAACGTTTGGAGAGTGCGAATGCCGTGGTCGCGTGACGATTTGGCCGCACGTGCGGCGCGTGAGCTCAAGGACGGCTTCTACGTGAACTTGGGGATCGGCATTCCCACACTGGTCGCGAATTACATTCCACCGGGCATGAAGGTGGTGCTGCAGTCCGAGAACGGCATGTTGGGGATTGGACCGTTTCCGTATGAAGGCGAGGAAGATGCTGATCTGGTGAATGCCGGCAAGCAGACGGTGACCTCGCTGCCGATGAGCTCGTATTTTTCCTCGGCCGACAGCTTTGCGATGATTCGCGGCGGCCATATCAACCTGGCCATTCTCGGTGCGATGGAAGTCGCGGAGAACGGCGATCTCGCCAATTGGATGGTGCCGGGAAAAGTAGTCAAGGGCATGGGCGGCGCCATGGACCTGGTGGCCGGGGTGAAGCGCGTGGTCGTGGTCATGGAACACACCTCCAAGGACGGCGAGTCCAAATTCAAGGCCCGCTGTGATCTGCCGCTGACCGGGACCAATGTTGTCGACACGCTGATCACCGACCTGGCGGCCTTTTCCCGGCCGACACGTAACGATCCCT
>DATHKV010000041.1:0-11520 GCA_035488895.1 Steroidobacteraceae bacterium | reverse complement strand
ATTTATCCTGCTGGATGAACCCTTTGCGGGCGTCGACCCGCTCTCCGTGGCCGATATCCAACGAATAATCAAGCACTTGTCCGACAAAGGTATCGGCGTACTGATTACGGATCATAATGTGCGGGAGACCTTGGGTATTTGCAACAGAGCCTATATCGTCAGCCAGGGTAGCGTCCTCGCCTCCGGATCTGCGGATCAGATTCTTGCCAACCCGCAGGTGCGTGAGGTGTACTTGGGACAGGATTTCAAATTATAGGTTGGGCCTGAAAGAAATATGTTGAAGCCGAGTCTGCAGCTTCGCATCGGTCAACAACTGACCATGACCCCGCAGTTGCAGCAAGCGATCCGATTGCTGCAGCTGCCGTCGCTGGACTTGCAGGCTCACGTCCGCGAAACCCTCGAAACCAATGTCATGCTCGAGGCCGAGGACGAAGCCTTGGAGACACCGGACCCGGTGCGCGAACGTGAAGAGCTCACCGTAAGGCTCGATGAGAAATACACCGAACTCGACGGCATCAGCACGCCGGCGGACCAGCACGAAACCCCTGAGGTGGAAATCGCGGATGAGGCCTGGGGCGAGCAAGCCAGCGGCCCGTCCGATCGTGCCTATTCCGGCGACGATGACCGCAACAGCGATTTCAGCGATCAGAACGGTCAGACGCTGCAGGAGCAGCTGATCGAACAATTGGAACTCGCCAAGCTCTCGTCGATCGACCTGGCCATCGCCCGCGTCATATCCGACGCCATCACCGATGACGGCTACCTGCATGATTCGCTCGAGGACGTGCGCTCGAGCTTGCTGCCGGAGATCGACGCGGCGCCGGCCGATGTGGAACGGGTGCTGGCCATCGTTCAGTCGCTGGAGCCGGCCGGCGTAGGCGCCCGCAGTTTGGGCGAATGCATTGCGCTGCAGCTCCGGCAACTCGACCCGGAGACGCCGGCGCGCGATGTCGCAATTCGCGTGGCGCTCGAACACCTGGATTTGGTCGCCAGCCAGCAGCTCACACTCTTGCGCAGACAGCTGCGTTGCAGCGAAGGCGATCTGGAGATGGCGCTGGCCTTGGTGCGCTCCTGCCATCCGCGGCCCGGCGCGGCGGTCAATCCCACGCAGGCGCAATACGTCATACCCGATGTGTTCGTGCGCCGCACCGACCACGGCTGGACGGTCGAAATCAACCAGGCCACCGTGCCGCGCGTGCGCGTCAATCAGGGCTACGCCAATTTGATCTCGCGCGCCCCCGACCACGCCATGCTGCGCACGCAGCTGCAGGAGGCGCGCTGGCTGATGCGCAGTCTCGAGATCCGCAATGAAACCCTGGTGAAGGTGGCGCGCTGCATCGTGCAGCGCCAGACGAGCTTCTTCGAGAGCGGCGAGGAGGCGATGGAACCGCTGATCCTGAAGGATGTGGCTGAGGCGGTGGAGATGCACGAGTCGACCATCTCGCGGGTCACCACCGCGAAGTACATGCACACGCCGCGCGGCGTGTTCGAATTCCGCTATTTCTTTTCCAGCCATGTGGAAGCGGCGGACGGCACCGAGATGTCGTCCATCGCCATTCGCGCCAAGATCAAGAAACTGATTTCGCAGGAGAACCCAGACGTTCCGTTGAGCGATGCCAAGCTCGCGGAAATTCTGTCGCAAGAAGGCATACCGGTGGCCCGACGCACGGTTGCCAAGTATCGCGAAGGCATGCAGATCGCGCCGTCCAACGAACGGAAGCGAGCGGCTGCCCGCGCGTCCTAAAGTGAAGGAGGAAACATGCAATTAGATCTCAGCGGCCATCATGTGGAAGTCACCCCCGCGCTGCGCGGCTACGTACTCAAAAAATTTGAACGCATCTCCCGGCATTTCGAGCAGCTAATCGACGTCCACTGCGTACTCACGGTCGAAAAAATGACTCACAAAGCCGAGGCCACCTTGATGGTGCGAGGTAACAAAATCTACGCGGATGCCACTGAACAGAACATGTATGCCTCCATCGACGCACTCGCCGACAAGCTCGACCGCTGCGTCAAGAAACACAAGGAAAAGACTTCCGACCACCATCCAGAGGATGTCTTGAAGGCGCGCTGACGCGCCCTGGGTAGCCCGCCATGTCGATGCGGCTGATCATCGTGAGCGGGCTGTCCGGATCCGGAAAAAGCGTTGCCCTGCACATGTTGGAGGACATGGATTTTTACTGTGTCGACAACATCCCCGCAGCGCTGCTGAAGCCTTTCATTTCCCACACGGTCCGCGGCATGGGCGACACCTATCCGCGGACCGCGGTGGGCTTGGATGCGCGCAATCGCGCCAATGAAATCGAAACCATTCCCGCCCTGGTCCGGGAGCTCAGGCGCAGCGGCATCGATTGCGAGGTTTTGTACCTGCACGCCGCCGAGGAGGTGCTGCTCAAGCGCTATGCGGAGACCCGCCGCAAGCACCCCCTGGTCACCGGCGAAGTGGGCTTGCGCGAGGCCATCGCCTCGGAGCGCAGACTGCTCGAGCCCGTGATCACGGCGGCGGATTGGGTGATCGACACCTCGAACATGGGCGTGCACGCACTCCGGGAACTGATCCGCGAGCGCATGGACCGCCGCAGCGAAGGCCGTCTGTCGCTGATGTTCGAGTCCTTCGGCTACAAGCACGGCATTCCGGGCGATGCGGACTTCGTGTTCGACGTGCGCAGTCTGCCGAACCCCTACTGGGAGCACGCGTTGCGCAGTCTCACCGGACGGGACTCCGCCGTGATCGAGTACCTCGGGGGCCATGCCGGCGTGCGCAGCATGATCGCGGATTTGACTGCATTCCTCGAAAAACGCATCGGCGAATTTTCGCAGGCGAATCGCAGCTACTTGACCATCGCCATCGGCTGCACCGGCGGCCAGCACCGCTCGGTGTATGTCGCCGAACAGCTCGCCGAGCATTTTCGTCAGGCCCATCCGCAGGTGCTGACGCGGCACGACTCGCTGCAGAAACGCTAGGCCTGTGTCGAGTAATAGATCCGCCCTGTTTCCGACGACGGCGCGCGTCGGCATTCTGGCGCTTATTCTCATAGTCTCCATCGCAAGCGAGCCCGGCGTTGCGCAAGTCTCGGGTGCAAGCGTTTCGGCGGCGCCCGCTGCAAATGACTATGCGGCTCGTATCCTCGCCGGTATCGGCAATCAGGGGCGAAACAGGCAGCAGCCCTACGTGAGCGCCGGCGACAGGACGTACCTGATTGGAACGCAGGATGGAAATTTTCCCGACATGGGCAAGCACGTACCGGGGGAAATGGGTGGGTTGTGGCTGCCGCCGATCAAGCTCATCGACGGCTTCCAGGCACGAATTGCCGAGCTGGGAACCGATAAGGACATCCTGCTCGCAGAAAGCGCGGAGATGGTCACTTATCCTTATGGAAACCGGTTCAGGTATGGCCGGGTGCTGGACGGCCTGGATGTCGATCGTTTTCAGTTCAGTCCGGATCACCGGCAGGGCATGATTGTCCAATACCGCTTCAAGAACGCATCAGCTCATGCGCGGCGGCTGCGCTTTCAATGGTCCGTCAAAACTGATCTGCGCCCTGGTTGGTATGCGGATCGTCTCGGAATCCGCGACGGTCAGGATGTCGTTGATTGGCGTGAGGGCGATGGCGTCTTCATCGCAAGGGATTTAGACAACCCCTGGTTTTGCGTCTGGGGTGCGGTGCAGCCCCAGAATGCCCGGCGAATCGAGCACCCTAATCTCATCGCGACCAACGGCCGTGGCGTCACGGCCGCCTCCAGCTACACAGTCACAGTCGGCCCGCATACGGCCTCCACCCTGACCTTCGTCGTTGCAGGCTCCACGACAGACCAGAGCGACGCCCTGGCGGTCTACGACTATCTGGCCAAGCACCATGGCGATCTGCTGGCGCAAAAGATGTCGCGCTATGACTCGATCATCAAACGGGCGCGCATCAGGATCCCGGACCAGCGCCTGCAAGATGTCTACAACTGGACCAGGATCAACATGGAGTGGCTGGTCAGGGATGTTCCGGGCATCGGCCGGGGCTTAAGCGCCGGCTTCATGGAATATCCATGGTGGTTCGGAACCGAGACGTATTCCTTGCAGGCGCTCATGCGGACCGGCGACTTCGACCTGGCCAAACAGACGCTGAGGTTGCTTCGAAGCCAGTCGAACAAAGTGAACCCCAACGGCCGGATCGCGCACGAGATCACGACCGACGGAGCGGTGGCGAATCCCGGAAACACGCAGGAGACTGCGCAATTCGTTCTGACCGTAGGTCAGCTATTCGAGTGGACGGGGGACTTGGGATTTGCTCGAGAAATGTATCCCGCCATGAGGATGGGTATCGATTGGCTCTTGGGCGAGATGGACCAGAACAAAGACCTGTTCCCGGAGGGGTACGGAATCATGGAAGTCTACGGTCTGAACGCCGAGTTAATCGATGTCGCGGTATATACGCAGCAGGCTCTGGAGGCTGCGGCGCGCGTCGCCGAAGCATTACAGGACGCGGATGCGAAAGACCGATACCGCAAGCAGGCCGCCGACTTGAAAGAAAGGATCAATCAACGGTTCTGGATTGAACACGACCAGACCTATGGGGATTTCTACGGCAGCCGTTCACAGGCGATCAGCGCCGCCGAAGGAGCGATCAAACAGATCGGTCTCAAGAGCGCGGGGCCGACTCAGAGAGACGAGGACCTGATTGCGCACTACGAAGCGCAGACGGCGGAGTTCTCCAGGATGCCGGAGGGAGACAGGGCTTGGATCACCAATAAGAACTGGGTCATCGCGACGCCCATGGAGACCGGCATCGCTCCGCGGCAGCGGGCGATCCCGTTTCTGGAAAAGATCCGGCGCGAAAACACCGGCGAGTACGGCCCCTACCTCTCCGCCGTCGACCGGCGGTCGATGATGACGATCTCGACCGGAGTGCAGGCCGTTGCCGAGGCCAACTATGGCCGCACCGACGAAGCGATGTGGTATGTGGACCGCATCGTCCAAACCTTTAACCGCGTATCGCCCGGCTCGATCTCGGAGATAATGCCTGACCGCGGCTGCTTCACGATCGCATGGACCAGCTATGGCATCGTGTTGCCATTGATCGAACATATCTTCGGCATCCGACCCGACGCGGCAAATAAAATGATCCTGCTCGAGCCCCACCTTCCCTCCGGCTGGGAGAACATGAGCATCGAGGCCCTTCCAATCGGCACAAACCTGGTTTCCTTTTCGCGTACTCGAACCGCGGAAGGAGTTGCCTACGATATTGAAGCCAAGGAGGACGGATGGAGCTTCGTTCTCAGAGACCCCGCTTTGCCGAACAGCCGGTATTCTCTGAACGGCCGACCGATCGACTCTTCGCCCGCCGGCATCCGTATGCAGGGGCGGAAAAACCGCGTGCTGATAACGTCCAGGCACTAGCGGCCAGGCTGCTAGCTGCGTGCCGCGCGAAACTGGCGGGCAGTCTCCAATTGCAGGAAGTCGCGTATTTCATGTGCGCGGGTCTTGGCATCCTGGTATCCCATTTCGATCATCTCGCGCGTGAAGCCGCGCTCGAACAGCAGGTAGCTCAAGAGCAGCGAGTTCGGCGCGTTGTGCGCGCCCAAGGCGCGCAGCAGCGTGCGCAACGCCCGCGGTAATTCGTCCACATGCCGCCGCGCAACCTCGTTCACGTCGCGCGACGGGGTGATCACCAGCGTATCGATGGGCTGCATGCCCGCACTTTCGTTGTAGCGGTTGATGCGCTCGAGACTGGCGTTGAGCGTGTCCATGAACAGCGAATCGAGCATGAAGCCGAACATCTGGCTGAAGGTCGGCTCGACCGGACGCCGCTTGGGGTGCAGGCCCGAAGGTACCGGGTCGTTGACGCCGATGATCACCAGCCGCGTCGCGCCGAGCAGTATCGCCGGGCTCAACGGCGAGGTCTGGCGCATGGCGCCGTCGCCGAAGTACGCATCGTTGAGCAGCACCGGGCGGAACAGAAAGGGAATCGCGAGGCTGGCCATCAGATGATCCAGCGTGAGCGTGGCGCGCACTCCCTTGCGGTACACGCGGGTCCAGGGTTCCGCGTTGGGTTCGGCCGCGAAGAACGTCACCGAATCCGCATCGCCGTAGCAGGTCGCGCTGATGCCGATGGCGTGCAGATGGGTCTTGTACAGGCTGCGGGGAATACCGTCGAAGTGCAGATGCGTCCGCAGCAGCTCCCACAGCGGCGAGTTGTCGAACAGCGAATGCGGCGGCTGCACCAGCCAGCCGCCGGTGAGAAACGCCAGGAACCAATGCAGCCCGGAACGCAGCATGCTGACGGCGTCCGCCTTGAACACCTGGTGCACCCGGAAGTCCCGCCACACCCTTTCGATGGCAAAGACCGAGCGGCGGAAATGCGCCGCATCCGAGGCCAGGGCGATGGCGCTCACCGCGCCGGCGGAGGTGCCGGTAATGATCGGAAACGGACAGGCTGAGCCGCGCCGCAGCAGATCCGCAATGCCCTTCAGAACGCCCACTTGATAGGCCGAGCGGGCCCCGCCCCCCGTCAATATCAAGCCGAGTTGGCGGGGCTCGTGGATCACGTGAGCGCGTCGATGAGGTCGTCGAGCCCCGCGAGGGTGAGCGGATACATGCGTCCTTCGAGCATGTCGCGGGTCATGTCGATCGACGCGGTCTGGCGCCAGCGCGACTGCGGCTGGGGATTGATCCAGGCGAATTTCGGGTACTGCTTCATCAGACGCTCGAGCCACAGGCTCCCCGGTTCCGGATTCCAGTGCTCGACGCTGCCGCCGGCGTGAGTGATTTCATAGGGGCTCATGGTGGCGTCGCCCACCAGGATGAGCTTGTAGTCAGGTCCGTAGGTGCGGATGATCTCGGTGGTGCTCACGTGCTCATTGAAACGCCGCCGATTGTCCTTCCACAACGCCTCGTACACGAAATTGTGAAAATAGTAGTGTTCGAGATGCTTGAACTCGCTGCGGGCGGCGGAAAATAATTCTTCGCAGGTCTTGACGTGATCGTCCATCGATCCGCCGATGTCCAACAGCAGCAGTATCTTGATGACGTTCTTGCGTTCCGCCTGCATTTTGATGTCGAGCCAGCCCCCGGAACGCGCGGTGGCATCGATGGTATCGGCCAATGCCAGCTCGTCGGGCACGCCGCGGCGCGCGAACCGGCGCAGGCGGCGCAGCGCAATTTTGATGTTGCGCGTGCCCAGCTCGACCTTGTCGTCGAGATTGGCGAACTCGCGCTTGTCCCACACCTTCACCGCGCTGCGGTTGCGTCCGCCCTCCTGCCCGATGCGCACGCCTTCGGGGTTGAAACCGTAGGCGCCGTAGGGCGAGGTTCCGGCCGTACCGATCCACTTGCTGCCGCCCTCATGGCGCTTCTTCTGCTCCTCGAGACGCTGCTTGAGCGTCTCCATCAATTTTTCCCAGCCGCCCATGGCCTCGATCTGCGCCTTCTCCTCGTCGGAGAAATCGCGCACCGTCAATTTTTCCAGCCAGTCGCCCGGCAGCTGCCGCTCGAGCATTGCGAATACGTCCTCGATGCCTTTGAAATGCGCCGCAAACGCGCGGTCATAGCGGTCGTAGTACTTCTCGTCCTTCACCAGGCAGGTGCGCGCCAGGTAGTAGAAGCGTTCGGCGCTCAAGTCGCCCAAGCCCACTTTAAGGGCCTCGAGCAGGGTCAGCAATTCGGTGATCGAGACCGGCACGCCGGTCTTGCGCAGCAGAAAAAAGAATTTAACGAGCATTCCGGCGGTGCAGGAACACGAGCTGTTCGAACAGGTGCACATCCTGCTCGTTCTTCAACAGCGCGCCGTACAGCGGCGGAATGAGTTTCTTGGTGTCGTCGCTGCGCAGCGCTTCGGGAGAGATGTCCTCGGTCACCAGCAGCTTGATCCAATCGAGCAGCTCGGAGGTGGTGGGCTTCTTTTTCAGGCCGGGCGTTTCGCGGATCTTGAAGAACGTCGTCAGCGCCTCGTGCAGCAGCTCGCGCTTCAGATCGGGAAAATGCACATCGACGATCTGCGTCATGGTCGCGGTGTCGGGAAATCGGATGTAGTGAAAGAAACAGCGCCGCAGGAATGCGTCCGGCAGCTCTTTTTCGTTGTTGCTGGTGATCACGATGATCGGCCGATGCCTGGCGCGCACGGTCTCGCGCGTTTCATAGACGTAAAACTCCATCCGATCCAGCTCGCGCAGCAGGTCGTTTGGAAATTCGATGTCCGCCTTGTCGATCTCATCGATGAGCAGCACAGGCTGCACCTCGCAATCGAAGGCCTCCCACAAATTGCCCTTGAGGATGTAGTTGCGGATGTCCTTTACCCGCGCGTCTCCCAATTGCGAATCGCGCAGTCGCGAGACGGCGTCGTATTCGTACAGGCCCTGCTGCGCCTTGGTGGTGGACTTGATGTGCCACTCGAAAAACGGCTTCTCCAGGGCGCGCGCGATCTCGTTCGCCAGCAGCGTCTTTCCGGTCCCGGGCTCGCCCTTGATGAGCAGCGGCCGCGACAGCACCACGGCGGCGTTGACCGCCGCCATCAACTCCTCGGTGGCGATGTATCGTTCGGTACCGCGGAATTCGTTGGCCATTGAGAGCTACTTTCGCGTAACGCGCAGGATTTGCATGGAGTTGGTGCCGCCGGAGATGCCGCTGAGCTCGCCCTTGGTGATGATGATGTGATCGTTCTCGAGCACCAAATTCTGACCCAGCAGCAGGCGAAAAATCGAGAAATACACCGCTTCGCCGCGGTCCTCGACATCGTAGGCGATGGGGTAGACGCCGCGATACAAGGTCACGCGGCGCCGCGTGCTTTCGTGCCGCGTAAAGGCATAGATCGGAATATCCGAGCGCACGCGCGACATCCACAGCGCCGTGGAGCCGGACTCGGTCAAGGCAACGATGGCCTTCACGTGCAGGTGATTCGCGGTGTACATGACCGCCGCCGCGATGGCCTCGTCGGAGTGTGAAAAGAAACCAGTCTGGCGCTGGCGCGCGCGCGTATGCTCCACTTCGTATTTTTCCGCGCCGACGACGATTTGCGCCATGGCTTCCACGACCTTGACCGGATGCCGGCCGGAAGCGGTCTCCGCGGACAACATCACGGCATCGGTGCCGTCCATCACGGCATTGGCGACATCGGACACCTCGGCCCGCGTGGGAATCGTGGCGGTAATCATCGACTCCATCATCTGCGTGGCCATGATCACGACTTTGTTCTGATGGCGCGTTTCCTGGATGATCAGCTTCTGCAGGCCGGCGAGCTCGGCGAATCCCATTTCCACACCGAGGTCGCCGCGCGCCACCATCACGCCATCGCTGGCTTTGACGACGGCGGCGAGATTCTTGATGGCTTCCGCGCGCTCGATTTTGGCGACCAGCAGCCCGTGGCCGCCGGCCTGGCGGAGCAGGCCGCGGGCTTCGTCCATGTCTGCGGCATCCCGCGGAAAAGAAATACCGAGGTAATCGACTTTGAGGCGCGCCGCCGTGACGATGTCCTCGCGGTCCTTGTCCGTCAGCGCACCGGCGGATAATCCGCCGCCCTGCCGGTTGATGCCCTTGTTGTTGCCGAGCTCTCCGCCCACCAGCACGCGGGTCTTGATGCGCGGGCCGTCGATGCTCACAACCTTGAGGCTGATCTGCCCGTCATTGAGCAGCAGCACGTCGCCGGCGAACACGTCCGTCGGCAATTTCTTGTAGGCAATGCCGACCGAGTACTCGGTGCCGGCATCGACGGCCAATGAGGCGTCCAAGGTGAAATCGGCGCCGTCTTTGAGTTCGATCTTTCCGGCTGCAAACCGGTCGATGCGGATCTTCGGTCCCTGTAGGTCGCCGAGTACGCCCACATAGCGGCCGGCCTGCCGCGCCGCTTCGCGAACCAGCTCGATCCGGCGCGCATGATCGGCCACGACGCCGTGCGAGAAATTCAGGCGCACCACGTCCACGCCGGCCCGCACCATGTCGGCGAGCACCGCCGGGTCATCGGTGGCAGGACCCAGGGTCGCGACTATTTTCGTGCGCCGTAGACCTGCGTTCATGCGGCGCGCTGCTCGAGAATTTCGACTGCGGGAAGCTTCTTGCCTTCGACGAATTCCAGAAAAGCGCCGCCGCCCGTGGAGATGTACGAAATGCTGTCCTCGATGCCGTATTTCTCGATGGCGGCCAGGGTATCGCCGCCCCCGGCCAGGGAAAAGGCCTTGCTGCGCGCAATCGCCATGGCCAGGCTGCGTGTGCCCTCGCTGAATTGGGGGAATTCGAACACGCCCACCGGACCGTTCCAAAGAATCGTGCCGGCGGAGGCGACCAATGAGGCAATCACCTCGGCCGAGTCCGGGCCGATGTCGAGAATCATGTCATCGGCCGACACCTGCCGCACGTCCTTGACGTCGGCTTCCGCCTTTGCTGAAAACTCCCGGCCAACCACCACGTCCGTCGGCATCGGGATGACGATGCCGCGCTTCTTGGATTGCTCGAGCAGCCGCTTGCAGATATCCAGCATATTGGGCTCGTACAGGGACTTGCCGACATTGAGCCCGAGGGCGGCCAGAAAGGTATTGGTGATGCCGCCGCCGACGATGAGCTGATCCACCTTGCTCAACAGCGATTCCAGCACCGTGAGCTTGCTGGAGACCTTGGAGCCGGCGACGATGGCGAGCAGCGGCCGCGCCGGCTTCTCCAGCGCGGTCTCGAGCGCAGATAATTCACTGACCAAGAGCGGGCCGGCGCAGACGACGGGGGCGTACTTGGCGACGCCGTGGGTGCTCGCTTCCGCGCGATGCGCCGTGCCGAATGCGTCCATCACATAGATGTCGCACAGCGCCGCCATGCGCCGCGATAGGTCTTCGTCATCCTTCTTCTCGCCCTTGTTGAAGCGCACGTTCTCCAGCAGCACGACCTCGCCGGGAGCGACTTCGACGCCGTCGAGCCAGTCCTTCTTGAAAGCCACGGAAATACCCAGCAGCTGGGCCAGACGCTTCGCGACCGGGGCCAGGGAAAACTCCTCCGCGTACCTGCCCTCCTCCGGGCGTCCGAGATGCGACATGATGAGCACCCGCGCTTTCGCGCTCAGTGCCGCCTGAATCGTGGGCAACGCCGCGCGGATGCGCGCATCGCTGCTCACCGAACCGCCCTGAATGGGAACGTTCAGATCCTCGCGGATCAGCACGCGCTTGCCGCGCAGATCCAGGCTGGACATTTTTGTTATTTTTAAGGGCACGCTCTTATTTGGCCTTCGACCAGGCCAGCGTCGTATCGAGCATGCGGTTGGAAAACCCCCACTCGTTGTCGTACCAGGAGCAGACTTTCACCAGCGTGCCTTCGATGACCTTGGTGAGCGTCGCGTCGTATGTCGATGAGGCGGGATCGTGATTGAAATCCACCGACACCAGCGGCTGATCGTTGTAGGCCAGAATGCCCTTCAATGCGCCGTTCGCGGCCGCCTTGATGGCATCGTGAATTTCCTGCACGCTGGTCTTGCGCGCGGCGGTAAAGCTCAAGTCCACCAGGGACACATTGATGGTGGGCACGCGGATGGCGAAGCCGTCGATCTTGCCCTTGAGTTC